>CBFGTJ010000185.1:0-6394 GCA_965651815.1 uncultured Microthrixaceae bacterium
ACGACTTCGAGGTGTCGACCCCCGTCCTCGACGAGCTGGTCGACCGGCTGCGCGGGGTACCCGGGGTGTTCGGCGCGCGCCTCACCGGCGCCGGCTTCGGCGGGTGCGTCGTCGCGCTGGCCGAGCCCGGGGTGGAGCTGCCCGGCTGGCGGGTCGTCGCCTCGGCGGGAGCCCGGGTCGAGCCCGTCGGCTAGCTGCTCAGCAGCCGGGCCTTCTGGGCCTCGAACTCGGCCTCGCTGAGCGCGCCACGGTCACGCAGCGCAGCCAGCTTCTCGAGCTCGTCCGCGACCGAGGACTGCACCGGTCCGCGCGCCCGGTCGAACTTGCGGTTCTCGTTGTCCTCCATCTCCTGGTACAGCGCCTGCTGCACCCGGATGGGGTTGCGCACGTTCTCGAAGGTCTGCAGGCCGTGCTCGCCCGCGGACTCGATCATGAGCGTGCCCGCCCGCAGGAGCCGGTCGACGAAGCCCTGCTCGAAGAACACCGTGTTGATGCGGTCATGCGGGATCTCGATGCCCCGCTTGGACACGAGCCCCTCGCGGTAGATGCAGCGGTCGGTGGTGACGACGAAGTTCGTGCTCACCCACTTGGCCCAGTCGACCAGGAAGTACACGAGCGCGGCGATCACGGCCAGGCCGGTGGCCCAGCGCACGACGGTGCCGGTGGTGCCCGTCGGCTCCCAGCCCCACAGCACCCACGCGCCGAACACGGTGACGGCGACCAGCAGCACGACGCTGCGGGCGAGCGTGATCCAGTGCGGGTGCAGGTCGAGGACGATCCGCTCGTCGCGGTGCAGGTTCTTCTGGTCGAATCCCACGACAGGAGCGTACCGCCGGGCAGGGCGGATCGGCGCGGCCGATCGGGGTCCGTCAACCCCAGCCGAGGCGGTGCAGCTCGTCGTCGTCGATGCCGAAGTGGTGCGCGAGCTCGTGCACGACGGTGATGCGGACCTCCTCGACGACCTCGTCGCGCGTCGAGCACATCTCGCAGATGGGGAGCCGGTAGATCGTGATCCGGTCGGGCATGACGAGCCCCCCGTAGTCCTCCCGCTCGGTCAGCGGCACGCCGTCGTAGAGCCCGAGCAGGTCCTCGGTCGGGTGCCGGTCCTCGACGACGACGGCGACGTTGTCGACCAGCTCGGCGAGCCCCTCGGGGATGCCGTCGAGGGCGTCCGCGACCAGCTCGGAGAACTCGTCCTCGTCCAGCTCCAGCACGGGCGGCACGCTACCGGCCCGGGACTCGCTGTCGGACCGCGCTGGTACCGTCCCCGCGGTGCAGCCGACCGCCGCCACCGGACACCTGACGCGGAACCTCAACGCCGCCCAGCACGAGGCGGTCACCTCCGAGGCCTCGCCCCTGCGGATCCTCGCGGGTGCGGGCTCGGGCAAGACGCGCGTGCTCACCCACCGCATCGCGTACCGGGCCGCGGTCGGCACGCTCGACCCGAACCGGGTGCTCGCGGTCACCTTCACCCGCAAGGCCGCCGGGGAGCTGCGCGAGCGCCTCGCCCGCCTCGGCCTGCGCAGCGGTGTGCACGCGGGCACCTTCCACTCGATCGCGTACGCCCAGCTGCGCCAGCGCTGGGAGGAGCGCGGCATCCGCCCGCCGGAGCTGCTCGAGCGCAAGGTGGGCTTCGTCGCCCGGCTCATGTCCACCCGCGACCGCACCACCCCGCTCGACGTCGTCGCCGAGATCGAGTGGGCCGCCGCGCGGCGCGTCACCCCCGAGGAGTACGAGCGCGCCGCCACGATCGCCCGCCGGCGGCCCCCGCTGCCGCTCGGCGAGGTCGCGGCGATCTACGAGCGCTACATGGCCGAGAAGCGCCGACGCCGGCTCGTCGACTTCGACGACCTGCTCCGCCTGGCGGCTCGGGACCTCGCGGCCGACCCGGTGTACGCGTCGGCCCGCCAGTGGCGCTTCCGCCACCTGTTCGTCGACGAGTTCCAGGACGTCAACCCGCTGCAGCACGCGCTGCTCACCGCGTGGCTCGGCCCCGAGTCCGACCTGTGCGTCGTCGGCGACCCGAACCAGGCGATCTACGCGTGGAACGGTGCCGACGCCCGCTACCTGACCCGCTTCGACGAGTTCTTCCCCGGCGGCGCGTCGGTCACCCTCGAGGACAACTACCGCTCCAGCCCCGAGATCCTCGCCGCGGCGAACGCGGTGCTGGACTCCGGCGAGCGGGTGCCGATCCGCCTGCGCCCCAACCGTCCGTCGGGACCGGCACCGACGGTGCGCGGCTTCGACGACGAGCGGGTCGAGGCGGCCGCCATCGCCCGCGCCGCGCGCGACCGCCACGCCCCCGGCAGCCGTTGGTCCGACCAGGCGGTGCTCGTGCGGACCAACGCCCAGGCGGCGGTGCTCGCGGAGGCGTTCACCGAGGCCCGCATCCCCCACCGCGTGCGCGGCTCGGGCGACCTGCTCGAGCAGCCCGAGGTGCGGCAGGCGATCGCCGCGCTGCGGCGCGCCAGCTCGCTGCAGATGGCACTCGGCGACCTGGAGCAGGAGCTGCAGCGCACGAACCCCACCAGCGACGACGGCGGGCCGCCCACGCTCACCGACGAGCGTGCCGCGAACGTCGCCGAGCTCATCCGCCTCGGCCGCGAGTACCTGTCCCTCGACCCCGACGGGGGCATCCCCGGCTTCCTCGGCTGGCTCACCTCGGCGCTGCGCGGCGAGGACCGGGCGGGGGGCGACGCCGTCGAGATCGTCACCTTCCACGCGGCGAAGGGCCTGGAGTGGCCGGTGGTGCACGTCGCCGGGCTCGAGGACGGCTTCGTGCCGATCCACCACGCTCGTGACGACGCCGCGGCGCTCGACGAGGAGCGCCGCCTGCTCTACGTGGCGCTCACCCGCGCCCGCGACGAGCTGCACTGCAGCTGGGCGCGGAGCCGTGCGTTCGGCTCCAGGTCGCTGAACCGCTCCCCCTCACCGTGGCTCGACATCATCGCCACGGCGGTCGGCAGCGGGCCGGTCGCGGTCGGCCGGCGGGAGGGCGCGGCGCGCGCCCGCGCCGCGAGGGCGCGGCTGCCACGACCGGCGGCGCCCACCGACGCGGCGGGGCGCGAGCTGTTCGAGGCGTTGCGGGCGTGGCGGCGGGAGCAGGCGAGGGAGGCCGACGTCGCGGCGTTCGTCATCTTCAACGACGCGACGCTCGCCGCGATCTGCGAGCGCCGCCCCCGCACCCGCGCCGAGCTGCTCCGCGTCCCGGGCATCGGGGCGGTGAAGGCCCAGCGCTTCGGCGACGACGTGCTGCGCATCGTCGCCGAGCACTCCTGACCCGGTCGTCCGAGCTCAGTCGTCGGGGTCGCTCGTGCGCTCGTTGCGGGCGTCGAGCAGCGCCTCGAAGCGCTCACGGTCGAACGCGATGAACAGACCCTCCCCCTCGGCGGTCAGCACGCCATCCGCGTGCATGGTCCCCCGGCAGAAGATCTTGCGACCCTCACGACGCTCCAGCCACCCCTCGACGACCAGCTCGACGCCGAGCGGCGTGGGCTTGCGGTAGTCGATGCCCAGGTGGGCGGTCATGCCCTGGTCGCCGGAGAGCGACTGGGCCGAGCCGAGCAGCTCGTCGAACACCGCGGCGACGTACCCGCCGTGCACGCACCCGGGTGGGCCCTCGTACGCCGCGCCGAAGGTCACCCGACCCACGACGCGGTCGCCGGCGTACTCCACCTCCATCGGCGGGGACAGCGGGTTCGCGAGCCCGATGATCGGGCTGTGGTCGAAGAACCCGTACCAGTCGGGGTCGCCCGGCATGGTGTCGCCGGTCTCGGCCCCCGCGATCGCGGCCTCCGCGAAGCCCCGGTAGGTGAGTCCCCGGGGCAGCTCGCGCAGGTCGGCGGCGAGCTGCTCGAGGTCGTCGGCCGCCGCCGCGAGCTCGCGCTCCCCCGCCGTGGTCGACACGAGCTGGTCGATCACCTCCCGCATCGCGGCGGCGAGGCGGCGCACCTCGCGGCGCCGGGGGGTGAGCCGCACGGCCTTCAGGCCCTCGATGCGAGGGCTGACCAGCGACGAGACGTCGGACGGGTCGTCGGCGGCTGCGCCGTCCTGATCCATGGGGTGTCTCCTCGGATGCGTCGGGGGTGGTTCAGATGTCGTAGACCGCGAGCACGGGCGCGTGGTCCGAGGGCTTCGATCCCTTGCGGGCGTTGCGGTCGATGAGGTCCACGGTGCACCGCTCGGCGAGCGGCGGGGTGGACAGGAGGTAGTCGATCCGCATGCCCCGCCGCTGGTGGAAGTCGCCCGCCCGGTAGTCCCAGTAGGAGTAGATGCCGGGGTCCGGGTACCGCTCGCGCAGCGTGTCCACCAGGCCCCACTCCCTCAGCGCGCGGATCGCGTCCCGCTCCGGCTCGCTCACGTGCGTGCTGCCCACGAACGCCTCCGGGTCCCACACGTCGATGTCGGCGGGGGCGACGTTCCAGTCGCCCATCACCACGAGCCGCTCGTCGGGCGAGTGGTGCGCCTCGAGCACCGCCCGCAGCCGGGCCAGCCACTCGAGCTTGTAGTGGTAGTGGTCGTGGCCCAGCGCCCGGCCGTTGGGCACGTAGACCGACCCGACCCGCACCCCCGCGCACGTCGCCCACACCAGGCGCGAGTCGGGATCGGGCTCGCCGTCGTCGTCGAAGCCGGCGAAGGTGTCCTCCAGCCCGACCCGCGAGAGGATCGCGACCCCGTTCCAACGGCCCTGGCCGTTGTGCACGGAGTCGTAGCCCATGGCGTGGAAGTCCAGGGCCGGGAACTGCGAGTCGCTCATCTTCGTCTCCTGGAGGCAGAGCACGTCGGGTTGCACCGACTCGATCCACTCCACCACCCTCGGCATCCGGGCGTTGAGCGAGTTGACGTTCCAGGTCGCGAACAGCACGGCGGCGAATCTAGGCCCCGCGGAGGGCCTCCACAGGAGCGTTCCGGGGCCCCTCGACGCCCCTGTGGGTGGGCTGCCGAGGGTGATCACGACCGATAGGCTCGCCTTCTGTGAACGACGACCCCTCCCCGGAACCCCTCGGTCCCAACACCTGGCTCGTCGAAGAGATGCACGAGCGGTACCTCGCCGACCCGACGTCGGTGAGCACCAGCTGGCAGGAGTTCTTCGCCGACTACAAGCCGCCGCGCGGCACGGGTGCCTCGAAGGCCGCGCCACCGCCCGCCGCACCGGCCGCGGGCCAGCCCGCGACCCCGGCGCCCACCGCGCCGGCGCCCGCCCCCGCCCCCTCCCCGGCGCCCGCGCCACGAGAGGAGGCGAAGGAGGGCGCCGACGAGGTGCCCGGCGAGCCGATCCGCGGCGTCGGCGCGCGCATCGTGTCGAACATGGAGGCGAGCCTCGAGCTCCCGACCGCCACGTCGTACCGCGAGGTGCCCGCCAAGCTGCTGGAGATCAACCGCAGCATCATCAACGGCTACCTCGGCCGCACCCGCGGGGGGAAGGTCAGCTTCACCCACATCATCGGCTACGCGCTGGTCCGGGCGATCGCCGACGCGGTCCCGGTGATGAACAACAGCTTCGTGAGGGGACCCGACGGCGAGCCGCGCCTGGTGCGCAACGAGCACGTCGGGCTGGGCATCGCGATCGACCTGGAGAAGCGCGACGGCTCGCGCTCGCTGCTGGTCCCCTGCATCCGTGACGCCGACACCCTCGACTTCGCGGGGTTCGTCGCCGTCTACGACGACCTGGTCCGCAAGGCCAAGACCAACAAGCTCACCGTCGACGACTTCTCCGGCGTCACGGTGACCCTGACCAACCCCGGCACGATCGGCACCGAGCGTTCGGTGCCGCGGCTCATGCCCGGCCAGGGGGCGATCATCGGCGTCGGCGCGCTGGACTACCCGACCGGGTTCGCGGGCGCGGATCCCCGCACCATCGCGGAGCTCGGCCTGTCGAAGGTCATCACGCTGTCGTCGACCTACGACCACCGGATCATCCAGGGCGCCGAGTCCGGGCTGCTGCTCAAGAAGGTCCACGACCTCCTCCTCGGCGAGGACGACTTCTACGAGCAGCTCTTCCGCTCGATCGGCGTGCCCTACGAGGCGGTCCGCTGGCGCCGTGACGTCAACGAGCCCGGCCGCGAGGCGTCGCAGATCGAGAAGCAGATGCAGGTCTCGACGCTGATCAACATGTACCGGGTGCGGGGCCACCTCATCGCTGACCTGGACCCGCTGTCGGCCGAGCCGCCGGAGATGCACCCCGAGCTCGACCCTGCGACCTACGGGCTCACCATCTGGGACCTCGACCGCGAGTTCCTCAGCGGTGGCGAGACCGGCATCTACGCCCCCGTCGGCGGCACCCACTCGATGCGCCTCGGCGACATCCTCGGCGTGCTCCGCGACGCGTACTGCCGGACGGTCGGCATCGAGTACATGCACATCCAGGAGCCGGAGGAGAAGCGCTGGATCCAGG
>CBFGTJ010000186.1:0-6231 GCA_965651815.1 uncultured Microthrixaceae bacterium
GCCAGCTGGCGGAGGGCAGAAGCGCGTGCGCACGCCGGCCGGTGGCGTTCTCGATCGTCGGGAGGCTGCCTCAGCGACGCAGCCCCAGCTCCGCGATGAGCTCGCGGTAGCGCTCGATGTCGTTGTCCCTCAGGTAGTCGAGGAAGCGACGACGCTTGCCCACCAGCATCAGCAGGCCACGGCGCGAGTGGTGGTCCTTCTTGTGCTGCTTGAGGTGCTCGGTGAGGTGGTTGATCCGGTCGGTGAGGAGCGCGATCTGCACCTCGGCGGAGCCGGTGTCGCGCTCGTTCTTGCCGAAGCGGCGGATCGTCTCGGCCTTGGGTGGCAGGTTCGTGGGCTGTCGGTTGCCCATGTTCGGTGACCTCCGTGGGTGTCTGACCCGGCCCCGGTGACCGTCACGGCGTGCAGGTGCGGCGCACCCACCGCCGAGCGCGTCCCGGCGCGGCTGGTTCCGGCTCGTACCGGAGCGGGAGATGCTACCGACCGACGTGCTCGGTGTGCCAGCTGTAGCGGGGGCGGCGGTGCCGCCCGACCACCTTTCGGCGGGAGTCCGCCGGCGCGAGCGAGAAGACCCGTGCCGACTCCACGTAGCAGACCCGCTCCACGTCCTCGAGGGTCGGGTACCGCTTCCGGACCCCCGCGGCGCGCAGCGAGGTGCGGATGCCCTCGCCGAGCTCGCTCGCGAGGAGCTCCGCGACGATCGCGGGGAGCGTCTCGGGGTCGCGCAGGATCCACGAGTGCCCCGCCCGCTCGATCGTCACGAGCGTGCCGCCGGCTCGACGCGCGGCGTCGCGGGCCGTGCGGTGCGGCACCGGCAGGTCCCAGGCGCCGTGCAGCACGAACACCGGCACCCCGGCCTCGCAGAGCGCGTCGAGCGCGTAGCGGCTGGCCCTGCTGCGCAGGATCGTCAGCATGGGGCCGAGCAGGCGCCACGGCTGCACGACGTGGCCGGCGAGGGTCGGCGCGACGAGGCGCACGAGCTTGGCCGCCTGGCGGGGGTCGGAGAAGGTCGGCACCACCGCGGCCGAGTCCACCAGCAGCAGGCCCGCCACCGCCCCCAGCAGCGGGGGGTACAGGCGGAACAGGTGGACCATCCGGTCCCAGGTGTCGCCGACGATCGCGTCGATCAGCACGACGCCCATGACGCGCTCGGGGCGGGTGGCGGCCATCCGGGTGATGAGCTGCCCGCCCATCGAGTGCCCCGCCACGACGAAGCGCTCGATCCCGAGCTCGTCGATGGCCCGGCCGAGCAGTTCGGCGTAGTCGTTGAGGCTGGCGCCGGTGAGCGGCAGGCCCTGGGTGGCGCCGTGCCCGGCCGTGTCGATCGCCACGACCCGGAACCCCATCTTCACCAGGCGCGAGAGCGACTGGGCGTAGAGGAACCCCTCCGCGGAGAACCCGTGGACGACGACGAGCGGCACGCCCCGCCCCGCCACCGTGACCCCCACGAGGTGGCCGTCGTCGAGCTCGATCTGGTGGCGCGCGAGGCGGGGCGCCTCGACCGCACCGGCGGCCAAGGGCTCGTCGAGGATCGGTCCCCGGATCGGCTCCACGACCTGGCTCATCGCACCCCTGCGCTCCCTTGGGCCTGAACCACGCTCAGCCCGGGCTCCACCGTACCGGCGCACCGGTCCGGAGCGGCGGAGTACGGCGGAGTCCGCACGGGATCAGACGCCGAGGAGGCGCCGGGCCCGGTCGCAGTCGTCCTGCAGCTGCGCGGCGAGCTCGTCGACCGACGCGAAGCGCACGTCCGCCCGGATGCGGTGCGTGAACGACACCGCCACCCGCTCGCCGTACAGGTCGCCGCTGAAGTCCAGGACGTGCACCTCGAGCAGCGTCATCGCCCGGTCGTCGTAGAAGGTGGGACGCTTGCCGACGTACACGGCAGCCGGGAGCGGGTCCGTGCCGGGCCGGTCCCTGCGGGTCAGCCAGCCGGCGTAGATCCCGTCCGCCGGCATCAGCATCTCGTCGCCGATCGCCACGTTCGCGGTCGGGAAGCCCAGGACGCGGCCGCGCCGGTCGCCCTCGACGACGACGCCGCGCATCTCGTGGGGCCGCCCGAGCATCAGGTTGGCGTCGACCAGCCGGCCCTCGTGCAGGGCACGGCGGATGGCGGTGGAGGACACCTGCGCGTCGTCACGGGCGGCGGTGCCGTCCGGCCCGACGAGCTCGTGGCCGCACACCGTGAAGCCCGCCTGCTCCCCCATCTCCTCGAGCAGCGCCACGTCGCCCCGCCGGCGGTGGCCGAAGTGGAAGTCCTCGCCGACGACCACCTCGACGACGTTGAGGCAGTCGACCAGCATGCGCTGCACGAAGTGCTCGGCCGGCTCCGCGGCACGCTCGAGGTCGAAGCGGATCACGTAGGTGTCGTCGACCCCGGTCTGCGCGAGCAGCTCGAGCTTCTGGTCGAGGTCCGTGAGCAGCCGCGGTGCGGAATCCGGACGGACGACCTGCGCGGGGTGGCGGTCGAAGGTGACCACCGCCGAGCGGGCCCCCCTGGACTCGGCACGGCGCCGGACCTCGGCGATCAGGGCGCGGTGGCCGAGGTGCACGCCGTCGTAGGCGCCGATCGTCGCCACGGTGCCCTCCGGGGGGCGCGGGCAGGGGTCGTCGTCGCGGAGGATGCGCACGGGTCGAACCTACTCACCGGCCTCGGCCGGCAGCACCACGGCGGGCCGTGCCATGCCGTCCTGGGACCTGCAGACCGCCACGAGCGAACCGGAGCGGTCGAGCACCGCCCACGGACCGTCCCCCTCCAGGCCGACCCGCGCGGGGTCGAGGAACCGCCCGTGGCGCAGCCGTGCCGCGGCGTCGTCGTCGACGACCGCGCGGGGCAGGTGCCGCACCGCCTCGGCCGGTGGCAGCAGCTCGAGCTCCTCGAGCGGGCGGGCCTCCTCCAGCGTGAACGGCCCGACGGCGGTGCGCCGCAGGCTCGCGAGGTGGGCCCCTCCTCCCAGCGCCCGGCCCAGGTCCGCGGCGAGGGACCGCACGTAGGTGCCCGAGGAGCACTCGACCACCGCGCGCCACACCATCGGGTCCTCCGTCGGCTCCAGCTCGAAGCGGTGCACGACCACCGTGCGCGGCTCGCGCTCCACCTCGATGCCCTCCCGCGCGAGCTCGTGGAGGCGCCGGCCGCCGACCTGCACCGCGGAGACCATCGGGGGCACCTGCTGGATGGTGCCGGTGAGCGACGCGGCAGCGGCGCGCACCGCCTCGGGGTCGGGGACGTCCATGTCGTGCCGCGCGACGACCTCGCCCTCCGCGTCGAGGGTGTCGGTCTCGGTGCCGAAGCGGATGGTCGCCTCGTAGGTCTTGTCCACCCCGGTGATGTAGGTGAGCAGCCGGGTCGCACGCCCGACGCCGAGCACCAGCACCCCGGTCGCCATCGGGTCGAGGGTGCCGGCGTGCCCCACGCGGCGGGTGCCGAGCAGCCGCCGCGCCCGTGCCACCACGTCGTGGCTGGTCCAGCCCCCGGGCTTGTCGACGACGCAGACGCCGCTGGGACCGTCGGTGGCGGCCCGGCGGCTCAATCCGACCCGTGCTCCGGCTCGTCGGCTGCGGGCTGCTCCATCGAGCGCAGGATCTCGTCGATGCGGAGCGCGGACGACAGCACCGAGTCCTCGCTGAACTCGATCTGGGGCGTCCTGCGGGCTCGCACCTCCCGGTTCACGAGCTGCTGCACCTTCCAGCGGTGCTCCTCCAGGGCCTCCGCGACCTGGTCCGCGCGCCCCTCCTGCTGGGCCGACAGCGCCGAGTAGAAGACCTCGGCGCGCTCGAGGGACGCGTCGACCCGGACGGCGGTGACGGTGACGAGCTCCAGCCGCTCGTCGCCGATGCGCTCGAGCTCCGAGGCGACGATCTCACGGACGAGCTCGCCGATGCGGTCGGTGCGACTGAAGCGCCGCGGGGAGGAGGATCGGCGCCGTGCCATGCGACATTCGTACCACGGTGCGGCACCCGGCCCCCACCGCAGCCCCTCAGGGCCGGTCCGGCTCCAGCCACGTGCGCGAGCACTCGATGACCTCGAGGTCGTCCGCGGCCCACACGACGCCCTCGGCAGCGCCGAGCAGCTCCTCGACCCGACCGACGGTGGGCGCGACGACCGCCACCGCGAGCTCGGCGAGGTCCCGCGACTCCTGCAGGCCCACCTCGCTCACCGACAGGTGGAGGCGGTGCCGGATCCGGTCCACGACGGGCCGGACCCGGGCGCGCTTCTCCTTGAGCGACCGGGACCCGCGGAGGCGCAGGGTGATGTGCACGACGGCGGCCTCCACCCGGCACCTCCCTCCAGGTCCGCTCAGCTGCGGGGGATCTCCCGGAGCTCGTAGGTCTCGATGACGTCGCCCGGCTTGAGGTCCTGGAAGTCGGACAGGCCGACGCCGCACTCGTAGCCGGCAGCGACCTCGCGCACGTCGTCCTTGAACCGTCGCAGCGAGCTGATCTCGCCCTTCCAGATGATCGTGCCGTCGCGCAGGAAGCGGACCTTGGAGCCGCGGGTGATGACCCCGGACTGGACCATGCAGCCGGCGACGGCGCCGATGCGGGGCACCCTGAAGACCTCGCGGACCTCGGCCTCGCCGGTGACGACCTCCTCGTACTCCGGCTCGAGCATGCCGACCATCGCGGCCTCGACGTCCTCGAGGAGCTTGTAGATCACCTCGTAGGTCCGGATCTCGACGCCCTCGGCCTCGGCCAGCTCCCTGGCCTGGCGGCTGGGCCGGACGTTGAACCCGATGATCGTGGCGCTCGAGGTCGCGGCGAGCTGGATGTCCGACTCGGAGATCGCGCCGACGCCGCGGAGCACGAAGCCGACCTTGACCTCGGGCCGTTCGAGCTTCTTGAGGTTCTCGGTGACGGCCTCGAGGGAGCCCTGCACGTCGGCCTTGACGATCAGGTTGAGCATCGCCTGCTCGCCGGCCTGGATCTGGGCGAAGATGTCCTCGAGGCGTGCGCCGTGCGACATGACCGAGGCGTCGCGGCCCCGGGCTGCCTCGCGGTGCCAGCGCTCGCGGGTCTCGGCCACCGAACGGGCCTTGCGCTCGTCCGGTGCGACGACGAAGTCGTCGCCGGCGTTGGCCACGTCGGACAGGCCGAGCACCTCGACCGGCGTGGCGGGGCCGGCCTCCTTGACCTGCTCGCCCCGGTCGTTGATCAGCGCACGGATGCGACCCCAGGCGTGGCCGGCGACCAGCGGGTCGCCGACCCGGAGGGTGCCGCGCTGGACCAGCACGGTGGCGACGGGCCCTCGGCCGATGTCGAGGTGCGCCTCGAGCACCACGCCCTTGGCACGCCCCTCCGGGTTGGCCCGGAGGTCCTCGACCTCGGCGACGATCAGCAGGTTCTCGAGCAGCTCGTCGATGCCGGTGCCGTCGAGCGCCGAGATCGGGCAGACGATCGTGTCGCCGCCCCACTCCTCGGGCACGAGGTCGTGCTCGGTGAGCTGCTGCATGACCCGGTTCGGGTCCGCGTTCTCGCGGTCGATCTTGTTGATCGCGACGACGATCGGCACCTCGGCCGCCTTGGCGTGCTGGATCGCCTCGACGGTCTGGGGCATGACGCCGTCGTCCGCGGCCACGACGAGGATGACGATGTCGGTCGCATCGGCGCCGCGGGCGCGCATGGCGGTGAACGCCTCGTGGCCCGGGGTGTCGATGAAGGTGAGCCGGCGGCCGTCCTTCTCGACCTGGTAGGCGCCGATGTGCTGGGTGATGCCACCCGCCTCGCCGGCCTGGACGTTCGCGTTGCGGATCCGGTCGAGCAGCTTCGTCTTGCCGTGGTCGACGTGGCCCATGACGGTGATCACGGGCGCGCGGTGCGGCAGCTCGGCCGTGTCCTCCTCGTCGTCCTCGGGGATCTCGAGGAGCTTGCGGAGCTCGACCTCCTGCTCCTGGCCCGGGTCGACGAGCTCGATCTCCGCGCCGATCTCGGCGGCGAAGAGCTCGATCATGTCGTCCGACAGCGACTGCGTCGCGGTCACCATCTCGCCCTGCTGGAGCAGGAAGCGGACCACGTCCGCCGCCGTGCGGTTCAGGCGCTCGCCGAGCGCCTGCGGCGTGGAGCCGCGCTCGATGACGACGGTCCCCTCCGGCACCGGCGCGCTGGCCGGCGTGTAGGTGGGGATGTCCATCGGCTGGAGCTCTTCGCGGTTGCGACGGCGCCGGCCCTGGCGTCGCGGCGGCCGGGGGCCGCCGCCGGGGCGTCCACGCCCACCGGGGCCACCACCGGGGCCAC
>CBFGTJ010000187.1:0-6210 GCA_965651815.1 uncultured Microthrixaceae bacterium
CCGTCGGGGACCGTCACCTTCCTGTTCACCGACCTCGAGGGATCGACCCGCCGCTGGGAAGCCGACCCCGACGGGATGGCCGCCGCGGTCGCCCGGCACCTCGAGCTGCTGGAGCGGGCGGTCGACGAGCACGGCGGGGTCGTGTTCGCGGAGATGGGCGACGGCATCGCCGCCGCGTTCGGCACCGCCCGCGACGCGCTCGTGGCCGCCGTCGACGCGCAGCGAGCGCTGGAGGCGGAGGACTGGGGCGGCGTCGGGCCGCTGCGCGCCCGCATGGGCCTGCACTCCGGTGAGGGGCGGGTCGTCGGCACCCAGTACGAGAGCCACACGCCGAACCGGTGCGCGCGGCTCATGGGCGCCGCACACGGCGGCCAGCTCCTGGTGTCCGGGTCGACCCACGAGCTCCTGCGCGGCGCGCTGCCAGCTGATGTCGAGCTCCTCGACCTCGGCGAGCACCGCCTGCGCGACCTCCGCTCGCCGATGCACGTGTTCCAGGTCCGCGCGCCGGGGTTCGCCACGAGCTCGAGGAGCGCATCGGCGCGCAGCGCACGCTGCTGGTGCTCGACAACCTCGAGCAGGTCACCGAGGCCGCGCCGACCTTGGCGGACCTGCTGCGGCGCTGCCTGGGGCTGACGGTGCTGGCGACCAGCCGCGAACCGCTGCACGTGGCGGGCGAGCAGGTCCACGTGGTGCCCCCGCTCCAGCTCCCCGCCGTCGACGACGGATCGCGCGGGTGGGAGGACGCGGAGGCGGTGCAGTTCTTCGTCGACCGCGCACGCGCCGTCCGACCCGACTTCCGGCTCGACGCGGACAACGCCGCCGCCGTGCGTGAGCTCTGCGCTCGGCTCGACGGGTTGCCGCTCGCCCTGGAGCTCGCGGCGGCGCGCCTCGCGGTGCTGTCCCCGCGGGCGATCGTCGACCGGCTCGGCGACCGGCTCGACCTCCTCAAGGGCGGGGCGCGCGACGCCCCGGAGCGCCAGCGCGACCTGCGCGACACGATCCAGTGGAGCTACGAGCTGCTCACCGACGGCGAGCAACGGCTGCTCGAACTGCTCGCCATCTTCTCCGGCATGACCGTCGAGTCCGTCGAGGACGTCGCCCGCCGCGCCGGGCTGCTCGACGGCATCGACGTGCTGGACGGGTTGGGCTCGCTGGTCGACAAGAGCCTCGTGCGCCAGGTCGACACCACGGGCGTCGGTCCCAGACTGACCATGCTCGAGAGCATCCGCGCGTTCGCCGGCGAACGACTCGCCGCGGACACCGAGCTGCACGAGCGCGCCTGCCGGGCGCACGCCGAGCACTTCGCCGACTGGGCGCTCGAGCGGTACCGGGAGCTCGTCGGCGACGACCGTGACCGCGCGACCGAGCGCATGTCCGTCGACGTCGACAACCTGCACACCGCCTGGCGGTACTGGGTCGACCGGGCGGCGTTCGACGAGCTCGGGAAGCTCACCGACGGCCTGTGGTTGCTCTACGACGCACGCGGCTGGTACCGGGGGACGGCGAGGATGATCCGCGACCTGCTGGGGGTGCTCTCCTCGACCCCGTCCAACGAGGAGCACGTGCGCCACCAGATCCTCCTGCAGATCAGCCTGGCGCGGGTCCTGCTCGCGTCCGAGGGCTACACGCCCGAGACCGAGCGCGCGTACCAGCGGGCGCTGGAGCTGCGCGAAGCCATGGACGGCCCACCGCAGCTCCCCGTGCTGCGAGCGCTCGCGACGTTCCACCTGTACCGGTCGGAGTTCTCACGGGCGGCAGCGATGGGGGAGCAGCTCCTCGACCTCGCGGAGCGCCTCGACGACACCGACGCCCGGGTCGAGGGGCACGTGGTGGTCGGTGCGAGCGTCGGGATGACCACCCACCTCGGCGAGGGGGTCGAGCACGTGGAGCGCGGCATCGCCGCGTACGGGTCGACACCGCACCGGCTCGAGCGCTTCGCCGCCGGCAACGACCCCGGGGTGGTGTGCCGCGCCGTCGACGCGATGCTGCTGTGGATGCGGGGCCGCCCCGACCGTGCCGTCGCCATGGCGGACGAGGCGATCGAGCTCGCCGAGCGGCTCGGGCACCCCCAGAGCATCGCGTATGCCCGGTTCCACACCGGGTTGCTGAGGATGTGGCTGCGGCAACCCGACCGGGCCGCCGAGCACGCCGCCGTCGCGGGCCACGTGGGTGCGACCCACGGGTTCGACGTGTGGACGGCCGCGGCCAGCGCCCTGCAGGGCGCGGCGATCGCGGCGGCCGGAGCCGTCGGCGACGGCCTCGTGGAGCTCGAATCCGCGATGCAGCGCTACCAGGACCTGAGGTCGCCGCCCGTGTTCTGGCCGTCGCTGCTGCAGCTGCACGCCGCGACGCTCGGTCTGGCGGGACGCCCCGACGAGGGCCTCGCGGACATCGACGAGGCGATCCGGCTGGTGGACGAGCTCCCGGACCCCCAGACCTTCGAGTCGGAGCTGCTGCTGGTGAAGGCGGGCCTGCTCGCGGAGCGGTCGGAGCGCGAGGCGGAGGGCGTGGTCCTCGAGGCGGTCGAGCGTGCCGGACGTCTGGACGCGCCGATGCTCCAGCTGCGCGCGAACCTGGCGCTGGCGCACCTGTGGTCCTCGTCGGGCCGGACCGGGCCGGCCGCCGCGGCGCTCGAGCCGGTGTACGACCGGTTCACCGAGGGGTTCGGCACCCCCGACCTGGTCGACGCCCGGCACCTGCTCGACGAGCTGGCCGCCACGGGCCCGGCCCCGCGGAACCCCCGCTGAGCGGCGACCTCCGCCCGCGATGCCCCACGGTCCGCGGTTTCCGCCTCATCGAGCGCAGCCCCCTGACTACGTTCGCGGGGTCGGACGAACGGAAGGGGGGACGGCATGCCTCGCCGCCGCACCACCGCACTGTCGGTCTGCCTCGTCGCCGTGGCCGCGATCGCGCTCGTCGCCTGCGGGCCGCCGCCCGAGCCCGCACCGAAGTACGACCACAACGACCCGATCACGCTCGGCAACGGCGGCGTGCCGGGCAACGCATCCGCCATCGCGGCGAGCGTCAGCGCGGACGGCCGCTGGACCGCCTTCCGCTCCTCGGCCAGCAACCTCGTACCGGGTGACACCAACGGGGTGGCCGACACCTTCGTCCGCGACAACCGCACCGGCCACGTCACCCGCATCGCGGAGCACACCGCCGACGCGCCGATGATCTCCCGCAACGGCCGCTACGTCGGGCTCAAGTTCGCCGACGGGTCCACCTACGGGGTGCACGACCGCAGCACCGGCACCACCACGACCTGGACCGGGCCCACCAACCTGTCGGTGCCGGTGCTGACCGACGACGGCACCCGGGCCCTGTACGGCGCGGGCCCCTCGCTGGGCATCTTCCCGAGCTACTGCCGCGTGCGCGACCTCGCCACGGGCACCGAGACGGACTGCCCGTGGGGTCCCGCCGACTTCGGCACGGTCGGGCTCGTCGGCCTCAGCGGCAACGGGCGCTTCGCGATGTACCACTGGCTCGACCAGTCCGGCACGGGCACCAGCGGCTACTACCTGTGGGACATCGAGACCGGGGAGCAGACCCGTCTCGAGGGCGACATCGTCACCCTGGGCGTCATCAACGTGGTCAGCGACGACGGCTCGACGATCGTCACCGCCGGGCTCACCGAGACCGTGCCGCCCCGGATCCACGACGTGGCCACCGGCACCTCCGAGGCGTTCCCCACCGAGCCCGAGGGGATGCTGATGCCCACGGGCATCAGTCCCGACGGCCGCTGGATCGCCGCGGTGAGCGACGCGCCCAACCTCGTCCCCGACGACACGAACGGGACCGTCGACATGTTCCTGCTGGACCGCTCGGACGGCTCGCTGTCGAGGGTGTCGCTCGCCTTCGACACCGGCGCGCAGCTCGAGCTCGGAGCGTTGAACTGCGGCAAGCACGCCGGACAGGTGCTCGACGGCGGGAGGGTCTGCCTCCTGGCCGGCGACGAGATCTCACCCGCGGACGACAACGGCGTCGCCGACGCCTTCCTGACCCCGGCACGGAGCTGAGCCGCCGAGCCGGTCCCCGCCCTCCCGCGTCGACTCCGGGTGCATCCAGCGCACCCTGGTGCACTGGGCGCACCCGGACTCGAGGGGTGAGCCGTGTGACGCGGACGGGGCGGTCAGGCAGCCGCGACGGCCGAGCCGTCGGCGGCCGGCTCGAGCGCCAGCCGCACGACCTCCGCGACGTCGTCGACGAGGTGCACGGTCAGCTCGTCGCGCACCGCGTCGGGCACGTCGTCGAGGTCCGCCTCGTTGCGCGCGGGCAGGATCACCTCGGTCAGGCCCAGCCGGTGGGCGGCGAGCAGCTTCTGCTTCACGCCGCCGATCGGCAGCACCCGACCCTGGAGGGTGACCTCACCGGTCATCGCCACCTTGGGCCGGACCGGCCTGCCCGTGAACAGGCTGACCAGCGCGGTCGTCATCGTGATGCCCGCGGACGGTCCGTCCTTGGGGATGGCGCCGGCCGGGAAGTGCACGTGCACGTGGCGGCGGTCCGCCCCCTCGGGCACCCCGAGCTGCTCGCGGTGCGAGCGCACGTACGACAGCGCGATCGACGCCGACTCCTTCATCACGTCGCCGAGCTGGCCCGTGACCTTCAGCGACGAGCGCTCCCCGGACGGGTCGTCGGCGGGCAGCGCGGTCGCCTCGACGAACAGCACGTCGCCGCCCGCGCCGGTGACGGCCAGACCGGCCGCCACACCGGGCACCGCGACGCGGTCCGCCAGGTCCGTCCGGTGGAACCGCGCGCGACCCAGCAGCTCCGGCACCGCGTCGACGTCGACGACCACCGGCTCGGCGAGCTCGCCGGCAGCGTCCCGCGAGGTCGCGACCTTCGTCGCCACCTTCCGCAGCACCTTCGCGATCGCGCGCTCCAGCGAGCGCACGCCCGGCTCCCGGGTGTGGTCCCGGACGATGCGGCGGAGCGCGTCGTCGGTGAACCGCACCTCCTCCTCGCGCAGCCCCGCACGACGGAGCTGGCGGCGGACCAGGTGGTCGCGGGCGATCTCGACCTTCTCGTCCTCGGTGTAGCCGTCGAGCGCGACGACCTCCATCCGGTCGAGCAGCGGCGGCGCGATCGTCTCCAGCTGGTTCGCGGTCGCGAGGAAGATCACCTCGGACAGGTCCAGCTCGAGCTCCAGGTAGTGGTCCCGGAACGAGTGGTTCTGAGCCGGGTCCAGCACCTCCAGCAGCGCCGCCGAGGGGTCGCCGCGGAAGTCGTTGCCGACCTTGTCGATCTCGTCGAGCAGCACGACCGGGTTCATCGTGCCCGCCTCGGAGATGGCGCGGACGATGCGGCCCGGCTGCGCGCCCACGTAGGTGCGGCGGTGACCGCGGATCTCCGCCTCGTCGCGCACGCCGCCGAGCGCGACGCGCACGAACCGGCGACCCAGGGCGCGCGCGATCGACTCGCCGACGCTGGTCTTGCCGACGCCGGGAGGCCCCACCAGGGTCAGGATGGTGCCGTGGCGTGCACGGGTGTCCTCGTCGGAGGCGTCCTCGGTCGGGGTCCCCTCCGCGGAGGTCCCCTCCGCCGTGCCGCCGTCGTGGTCCGTGGGCTCCTCACGGCGGGCGCGCTCGGCCCGGAGCTTGCGGATCGCCAGCTCCTCGACGATGCGGTCCTTCACCTCATCCAGGCCGGTGTGGTCCGCGTCGAGGACCTCCCTCGCCCGCTCCAGGTCGAGGCGGTCCTCGGAGCGCTCCGTCCACGGCAGGCCCAGCACGGTGTCCAGCCAGGTGGCGATCCACCCGTGCTCCGGCGACTGCTCACCAGCTCGCTCCAGCCGGTCGATCTCGCGCTCGGCCGCGGCGCGCACGTGCTCGGGCAGCTCGCGCTCGGCCAGCTGCGCGCGGTACCACTCGGCGGTGCCCTCGGTCTCCGCGTCGCCGGTCTCGCCCAGCTCCTTGCGGATCGCCTCGAGCTGCTGGCGCAGCACGAACTCGCGCTGGGTGCGGTCCAGCTTCTCGGACACCTCGCTGCGGATCCGATCCGCGACCTCGGTCTCGACCAGCGCCTCGCGGACCCAGCCGAGCACCTTCTCGACGCGCTCCTCGACGTCGATCGTCTCCAGCAGCTCGACCTTGCGCTCCTGGCTCAGCTCGGGCCACCAGCCGACCGCGTCCGCAAGGGCGTCCGGCCCCTCGATGCCCCGCAGGACCTCGGCCAGGCGCGGGCCGCCGCGCTCCTCGAGCAGGACGCGCA
>CBFGTJ010000188.1:0-6169 GCA_965651815.1 uncultured Microthrixaceae bacterium
TGCTCGACTCCGGCGGCTTCGGCATCGGTGAGGTCGCGACCGCGACGGGCTCGTGGGATCGGACGACGATCGCCCACGCCCCCGGTGGCGAGGAGATGGCCCGCCTGGTCGGGCGGTGGCTGACCCCGGCGCCGGAGCTGGTCGAGGACGACGAGCTCGCTGCCGGCACCGTCCGGGTGACCATCGGCGCCGACTTCGAGCACGTGGTGGAGCCCGGATCCGAGGCGGACGCGGGCGACGACGGCTCGACCGGGGCCGAGGCGCCGTCTGCGCCGTCGACGCCGTCGACCACGACGACCACCCAGCCGGGATGGGTGCCCGGCACCCCGCCGGCCGGGGTGTCCTGCCCCTGACGGCTCCGCTGAGGCTTTTCGGCCACCGGCCGATACGCTTCGCGGAGTGGGAAGGCTGCTGGGTCGAGGCGGAGGAGCCGCCGGCTTCACCCTGCTCGAGGTGCTGATCGGGCTGGCGGTGCTCGCCCTCATCACCGTCGCCGTCACCGCCATCAGCCTGACCGGGGTCGTCGGGATCAGGGACGGTGCGGTCGAGCGCCAGCTGGACGCCACCACCGCCCAGTGGGTCTCGATGAGGTTCGCGAGGGACGTCGCCGGCGCGGAGAAGGTGGTCACCTCCGACTGCGCGCCCCCGACCGGCTCGGACCGGCTCGTGACGCTCGCCTCCTCGACGGGCGGCTTCGTCACCTACCACTCCCGCCAGGTCTCGGCCTCGCCGGCGACCTACGACCTGTCACGGCAGGACTGCTCGGGGTCCGTCACCGATCGTCGGATCGTCGACGGGCTCGAGGGGGTCGCGCCGAGCGTCACCTGCGACGGCGGGCCCTGCGTCGACGGCGACTCGCCGAGGATCGTCCGGCTGCAGGTCACCCGGACCCACCGGTTCGACTTCGAGCTGGGCGGCGCCCGCCGCACGACCGGCAGCGACCTCGCGGATGGCCCCCTCGAGGCGCCGGCCTTCCTGTCGCTCGGCGGCGGCACCCCGCTCGAGGTGGGCGGCAACAGCCAGCTCGTCATCGACGGCCACGCGTACGTCAACGGCCCGAGCCCCGGCCAGGTCGCCGTCAACCTGCACGGCGGAGCGGGTGAACCGCTGAAGCTGAACGTCTCGGGCGAGTTCGCGATCGAGCGCGAGTCGCAGTGCAGCGGGTGCGCCGACAAGGCGAACAAGGTCCCGGGCACGTTCGACCAGCGCCTGCCCGACCCGCTGAGGTTCCTGCCGCCGCCCGAGGTGGCCGGTGCGGGCAGCTGCCAGTTCCAGGACGGGGTGAACGTCTGCCACCCCGGGGTCTACACGGAGGAGTTCCCGCCCTCGGTCAGCGGCGCCGGCGGGGTGAAGGACTACGTGCTGCTGCCCGGTGTGTACGCCCTCGACGCCGGCCTCAAGGTCACCAACGGCTCGCTGGCCGGCGACGGCGTCCTGCTGTTCAACCGCTCCGGGACGATCTCGGTCCACGGCGCGGACCTCCAACTGTCGCCGCCGGCGAGCGGCGCCTACAGCGGGATCCTCGTGTTCCAGGCGAGGACGAACACCGCGAAGATCACGATCAACGGCAACGCCGTGCTCGCGTCGCTCGCCGGCACGATCTACGCCCCCGCGTCGCAGGGCGTGGTGCTGGGTGGCGGGAACGGGACCCTCAGGATCGGTCGGGTCATCGCCGAGAACCTCGAGGTCTCCGGAAACGGGACGGTGATCGTCAGTGGCTGACGGGCGCCGTGTGGCAGGCCAGGCGGGCGAGACGCTGATCGAGTCGCTGCTGTCGATCACGATCGTCACCGCGATCGCCATCGCGGCGTTCCTCGGCCTGCGGGTGGCGATCCGCTCGTCCGCGCTCCACAAGGAGTCCGCGGTCGCGGAGACGCTGCTGCGCACCGCGGCCGAGCAGCTCCAGGACCCCGACAGCGCGTACGAGCCGCTCGCCGGCTGCTCGGGCGGCGCCCCCTACGGCGACCTGCTCCCCACGCGGTCCGGCTACACCGTCGCGGTGTCCGAGGTGCGGTTCTGGGTGCCGCCCGGCCCCGGCGACGCGCCCCCGTGGGACACCGAGTTCGCCGCGCCCGGCTCGCCCGGTGACTGCCCCGCGGCCGATCCGGGCCTCCAGCGCCTCGAGCTGCGGGTCGACACCCCGACCGGCTTCGCACAGACGTTGCACGTCGTGAAGAGGAGGACCTGATGCGACGCCGCGGCCAGCAGGGCGCGTCCCTGGTGCTCGTGCTGGGGCTGATCGTGTTCCTCGCGCTCATCGTGCCGGCGGTGCTCGGGCTCGTCACGACCGGTCTCACGACGACCGGGCCGGTGCGGGAGGACCGCCGGGCGCTGTACGCCGCGAACTCGGCGCTCGACGCGGCGATCCAGCAGGGCCGTGTCAACGACGACGTCGGGCGCGTGGGGGCGGACTGCCCGCAGCAGACGCTCGAGATCGACGGGCTCCACGTCGACGTGACCTGCGAGTACGGCACCCGGTGGTGCGACCTGGACCGGTCGGTCGCGTACACCGCGGTCGTGCGCGACCCCGGCCCGCCCCCGACGGTGCTCGGCACGGCGACCGCGGACGTCGTGTTCCGCTTCTCGCTCGACGGCGCGCAGCCGGTCGAGGTCCGCCAGTGGGACTCCGGTGCGGAGGCGCCGGCGACCACGACGACCCTGCCGCCGTGCGACGGCATCGCGCCCACGACCACGACGACCGTTCCCCCGACGAGCACCACGGTGCCGATCGTCGGGTCCTACGCGCGCTGGACCGAGTCGGTGCTCGCGGCCCCGATGGGTGGCAACGGCAGCAACTGGAACAGGTGGCGGGCGGAGGGCGAGGTCGCGGTCGCCGACCACGCCGGCGTCCCGCTCGTGGACGCCGAGGTCACCGTGCAGGTGCAGCGGTCCACGAACCCCGGCGACGAGGCCTCCTGGGTGGCGGACGGGGTCATCACGGGCACGACCACCGCCACCGGCACCGTCACGTTCCACTCGCCGACCTACAAGCCCAACGGCAACTCGGCGGACAGCGCGATCGCGGTGCGGTTCACCATGGTCGGGGTCGCCGCAGCGGGACTGACCTGGAACTCCTCGGCGCACCCGGTGACCGTCGAGGTGCCCCACCCCTCTCCCTGAGGGTCTCCCTGAGGGGCGGGCGCCGCGCTATTTGACGACGACGCGTCGGGCGGTCGACAGCGCGGTGAACGGGTTCACGAGCGTGCCGTCCGGTGCCTGCATCTCGAAGTGCAGGTGGGGCGCGGTGTCCTCGGCGTTGCCGGAGTCGCCGACGTACCCGATGTGCTGGCCGGCGGTCACCCGCACGCCCTTGCGGATCCCCGGTGCGAACGCCTGGTCGTAGCGGTTCGCCCCGTCGTCGGTGCCGGGCGTGTCGTTGTTCAGGTGGATGTAGGTGTAGCGCCACCCGTCGTCGCCCGTGATCGTCAGCATGTTGCCCGACAGCCCCGCGGTGTCGTGCTTGAGGTAGGTGACCACGCCGTCGGCCGCGGCCAGCACCTTGGTCATCTTCGGGGCGAAGAGGTCCTGCCCGGCGTGGGTGCGCCCACCCGAGCGCGGGGCGCCGAAGGAGTCGATGTAGCTCGCTGAACCTGAGACGGGGAAGGTGATGGGCGGCGGGGTCGGCGCCGCGGCGGCCGGCGACACCGCGAGGGCGGTCGCCGCGGCGGCCACGGCGACGGAGGTGAGGAGACGTCGGAGGATGTGCATCACAGGAGAGGTTCGGCGGGGTACGGACCGGTACTTGACCATCAGCGGGGTGAACGTGGTCACCGAGTGGCAGCTTGGCAGGGCCCGGACGTGACGATCGAGTTCAACGGCTCGCCCGCGACGACGCTCGGTGTGGAGCTCGAGCTGGGGCTCGTCGACCGCCGGACGCGCGCGCTCACCTCCGCGTCCAACGAGCTGCTCGACCGGTTGGAGGCCTGCGGCGAGGCGACCCGCGCCAAGGTCAAGCACGAGCTGTTCCAGTGCACCGTCGAGGTCATCACCGGCGTGTGCCGCGACGTCGCCCAGGCGCGGGCGGACCTGGGCGCGAGCCTCGCCGCCGTGCGCGCCGTCACCGACTCGCTCGGCGTCGAGCTCGTCGGCTCCGCCACCCACCCCTTCACCAGCTGGCGCGACCTGGTCGTCAGCCCGGAGCAGCGCTACGCGGACCTCGTCGAGTCGATCCAGTGGCCGGCCCGGCGCCTGGCCATCCACGGGGTGCACTTCCACGTCGGCGTGCCGACCGGGCGGCACGCCATCGCCGTCGTCCGGTCGCTCGCGTACCACCTGCCGCTGTTCCTCGCCCTGTCCGCGTCGAGCCCGTACTGGTCCGGGCAGGACACCGGCATGGCCTCCAGCCGCACCAAGGTCTTCGAGGCCCTCCCCACCGCGGGGCTGCCGCCGCGCCTCGCGGGCTGGACGGAGTTCGAGCAGCTGATGGACGGGCTGCTGCGCGCCCGGGTCATCGCGTCGATCCGGGAGATCTGGTGGGACTGCCGGCCGCACCCCGACTTCGGCACCGTGGAGCTGCGCATGTGCGACGGCCTCGCCACCATGGACGAGGTCGCCGCGCTCGCCGCGATGGCACAGGCGCTGGTGACCGAGCTCGTGGAGCGCGTCGACACGGGCGAGCCGCTCCCGGACGCGCCCGAGTGGGTGGTGCGGGAGAACAAGTGGCTCGCCGCCCGCTACGGGGTCGACTCGTCGTTCATCGCGGACGAGCGGGGGGAGCGCCGCCCCGCCGGCGACCTCGTCGAGGAGCTCGTCGAGCGGCTCTGGCCGGTCGCGTCGCGGCTCGGGTGCGCCGCCGAGCTCGCGGACGTGCCGCGCCTGCTCGACGAGGGCCCGAGCTACGCGCGGCAGCGCCGCGTCGTTGACGACGGGGGCACGCTCGCGGACGTCGTCGACCTGCTCGCGGCGGAGCACCGGGAGGGGCTGTGGTGAGCGGGTGGCTCGACGAGTTCCTCGCCGCGCACCTCGACGAGCTCGTGGAGCTGCGGCACCACCTGCACGCCCACCCCGAGCTCAGCCACGTCGAGCACCGCACGACCGAGCTGCTGTGCGCGCGCCTGCTGCGCGCCGGGCTCGACCCGGCGGTGCTGTCCACCGGCACCGGGCTCCTGTGCGGCATCGGGACCGGTGGCGGACCGGTCGTCGCGCTGCGGGCCGACATCGACGCGCTCGGCATGGACGACACCAAGCAGGTGCCGTACCGCTCGACGGTGCCGGGCGTCGCGCACGGCTGCGGGCACGACCTCCACACCACCGTGGTGCTCGGGGTCGGGCTCGCGCTCGCGTCCCGGGTCGGCGTGGAGGGCGCCCTGCCGTTCCGCCACGGCGTGGGGGTGCGGCTGATCTTCGAGCCGGCGGAGGAGTCCGTGCCGGGGGGTGCGGTGACCGTGATCGAGGACGGCGGGCTGGAGGGGGTGGACGCGATCTTCGGCTTCCACGCGGATCCCCGCATCGACGTCGGATCGGTCGGGGTGCGCACCGGCGCGCTGACCGCCGCGGCGGACGTCGTCGAGATCGAGCTCGCGGGACCCGGTGGCCACACCGCACGGCCGCAGCTGACCGTCGACCTCGTGGCGCTCGCCGCCCGGGTCGCCCACGAGCTGCCCCGGCGCGTCGCCGCACGGGCCGGCGAGGGCTCGCAGCTCGGCGTCGTGTTCGGGGCCCTGCAGGCGGGGCACGCCCCGAACGTGATCCCGACCCGGGCGGTGCTCCGCGGGAGCGTCCGCACGTCGGACCAGGCGCTGTGGGCCGAGGCGGAGGGCATCGTCCGCTCGACCCTGCACGAGCTGCTCGACGGCAGCGGTGCCCGCGTGCGCCTGGCGTACCAGCGGGGGGTGCCGCCCTTGGTCAACCTGCTACGCACCGCAACCGCGAGCCCGACTCCGATAACAAAGTAGGCAAAAGCGAGGATCGCGAGGGCCAGATATCGGTCTTCAGTCGGCCAGAAATACACCGCCACGGTGCATGTGAACACGAGCAGTGCCATCGAAAGAAACAGCATTGCCCCAAACGCCATACCCATTACCGCCAGGATATTGGCCTTTTGCTCGGCAGCTTCGAGCGCGAACAACTCGAAGCGCGTACGCAAAATAGAGACGAACGTGGCGGCCAGCCCGCCTACCGCTTCGCGCAGGGCCATAAGCGACCCCGCCTTAGCGGCGGCAGATGATTG
>CBFGTJ010000189.1:0-6162 GCA_965651815.1 uncultured Microthrixaceae bacterium
CTTCTGGACGTCCGGCACGACGATCGCGGTCGCCGGCCGGTCCCGCCCGTCGAGCTCCGGCACGGGTCGCTCCACCAGCACCGCCGCCGCGCCCGCGTCCAGCGCCGCGCCGGCGAAGTCGTGGCCGTCCCTCCCGCCGCGCACCGCGGCGAACAGCTGGCCGGGCGCCACCGCCCGGGAGTCGATGGTCAGGCCGGACACCTCCACGTCGGGTCCGGTCAGCTGGCCACCCAGGACCTCGGCGAGCTCTGCAGCGGTGGAGCGCATCCGCAGATTCTCCCAGCTGCCTACACTCCTGCGGTGCCATCACCCGACCGCATCCGTCTCGTCGTGCTGTTCGGGGGACGCTCGGCCGAGCACGACATCAGCTGCATCTCCGCCACCCACGTGCTGCGCGCCATCGACCCGGGGCGCTACGACGTGCTGCCGGTGGGCATCACCCGTGACGGTCGCTGGCTGGTCGCCGAGCAGGCCCGCGAGCTCATGGCCGACAGCCGGCAGGAGGAGCTGCCCGCCCAGCTCGAGGTCGCCGGGCCGGAGGTCGACCCGTACCACCTCCCCACCACCGGGGACGAGCCGGCGCCCGCGACCACCGTGGTGCTGCCGATCCTGCACGGCCCCTTCGGTGAGGACGGCACCGTGCAGGGCCTGCTGGAGGTCCTCGGCGTGCCCTACGTCGGCTCCGGGGTGCTGGCGTCGTCGGTCGCGATGGACAAGGCGATGGCCAAGACCGTGCTCGGCGCCAACGGCATCGCACAGCCGCGGTGGCGTGCGGTGCGCCACGGCGAGGTCGAGGAGCGCCCCAGCCTCCTGCAGGAGCTCGTCGGCGTGCTCGGCCGCGACATGTTCGTGAAGCCGGCGAACATGGGCTCCTCGATCGGGGTCAGCAAGGTCCACGGCACCGACGAGCTCGTCGACGCCCTGCGCCTCGCGTTCCGCTACGACGACGTGGCCGTGGTCGAGGAGGCGGTGCAGGCCCGCGAGCTCGAGTGCGCGGTCCTCGGCAACCGGTCGCCCAGGGCGAGCACGATCGGCGAGATCGTGCCGGGCGCGGAGTTCTACGACTACGACGACAAGTACTCCGACGGGGTCGCCCAGCTCCTCATCCCCGCGGAGCTCGACGAGGAGCTCATCGAGCAGGGCCGCGCCCTGGCGCTCGAGGCGTACCGCGCGCTGCGCTGCGAGGGCATGGCCCGGGTCGACATGTTCTACGAGGCCGAGGGCGACTCCGGCCCCGGGCGCGGGTTGATGGTGAACGAGGTGAACACCATCCCCGGGTTCACCCCCATCTCGATGTACCCCATGCTCTGGGAGCACTCGGGGCTGCCGTACCCCGCGCTGATCGACGAGCTCGTCCAGCTCGCGCTCGAACGGCACGAGCGGCGGTCCCGCTTCAGCACCGAACCCACCGACTGACCGGCCGGCTCAACGGCAGCGGCTCAACGGCAGCGGTCGGCCAGCTCCTCACGGCAGAGGACCACGAACCCGTCGTCCTCCCACGCGAGCACCCAGTCGGGGTCCCCGGCCAGCTCGTCGGCGAGCGGCTCCGCCCGCTCCCACAGCACGACGTCCGGTTCGGCCCGCTCCAGCGCGCCACGCCAGCCGTCGCCCAGGGCGACCAGCTCCACGTAGTCGAGTGCGGTCGCCGCGTCGGGACGGTCGTCGACGTAGGCGTGGGCGTCCGCCCCGTACCGCCACTCGAGGTAGTTGCCGACGAAGTCCGGGGTGACCACGCGCACCCCGTCGCGCCCCACCAGCCCACGCTCCTCCAGCCGGTCGACCGAGCGCACCGGGTACCACGTCAGGTCGTAGTGCGGACCCACGCAGCCGTACACCACCGCGGCGCCGAGCAACGCGGCGCCGAGCGCGCCGAGGACCCGGGCCCGCTCCCGGCCGGGGAGCCGCAGCGATCCGAACCCGCGCAGGCCCTCCGCGGCGAACGGCACGAGGCTCACCGCCGCCACCGGCACGATCCGCAGGCTCGACGCCCCGAACGCGCAGAGGCCCACGACGACCAGTGCGTGCGCCCAGCGGCGCCGGCGCACGCAGCCGAGGACCGCCACCAGCCCGAGGCCGAGCAGCGGCCACAGCACCGCGAGGTCCAAGCCGACGGGGGCCCACTCCTTGTAGGCCTGCAGCGCCTCCCGCTCGACGCTGTCGCCGAACTGGCGGGTCGGCAGCAGCAGCATCTCGAACGGCTCCGGGTAGAGCGCCCCGCCCAGCACGACACCTGCCAGTGCCGCCCCGACGCCGAGGACGTCCCCCCGGCGGATGCGGCGGTCGTCCACCGCCCTGGCCACGACGAGCACGACGAGGATGCCCACTCCGTAGACCCACGAGCCGTGCACGTTGACCCAGACGACCATCACCGCCGCCAGCCACCACGGCGACCGCTCCTCCCACCACACGACGAGCAGCAGGGCGAGCAGCAGGTAGCCGAGCAGGTGCGGGCGCCCGCTGAGGAACTGGAAGCTCGCGCTCAGCGCCACCACCGGGGGCAGCACCGCCGCGAGCAGCCGTTCCGGCTCGCCCTGCCGTGGGCGGGTCAGCCGGACCAGCACGACCGCGAGGACCGCGGTGATCGCCGCGGTCACCAGACGGATGGCCGCGGCGCCGCCCACCGCCTCGACACCGGCGACAAGGAGCGACCACCACCAGCTCGGCACGGGGAAGGCGGTGCCGGTGTAGAGGAACGGGTTCTCCGCAGGGAGCCCGTCCTCGAGCAGGATCCGCCCCGTCGCGAGGTGGGTGAGGAAGCTGTTGTCGCGCAGGGGGCGGACGGCGACGAGCGCCACGACCCCGGCCACGACGAGCGCCACCGGCCACCGCGACCCCGGCGATCCGGCCGCCGGGACGTCCTCAGGCGTCGTGGTCTCCGACTCGACCGTCCCTGACCCGGCGGTCCCGACCGGCACCGAACCCCTCCCGAGCCCGCGGCTCAGAACGTGTCCATGATCGACAGGATCGCGGGCCCGAGGATCACGACGAACAGCGCCGGGAAGATGCAGAACACCATCGGGAACAGCATCTTCACCGGGGCCTTCTGCGCCCGCTCCTGTGCCAGCTGGCGCCGCTTGATGCGCATCTCCTGGGACTGGCTCCGCAGCACGCGACCGATCGAGACGCCGAAGGTGTCGGCCTGGATGATCGCGAGCACGAAGGCCCGAAGGTCGGGCACGTCGCAGCGCTCGTCCATGGCGCGCATCGCGTCGGCGCGGGCGGCGCCCGCCCGCGTCTCGCCCAGCATCCGCGAGAACTCGTCGCTCAGCGGCCCGGGCACCGCGGTGATGACCCGGTCGACGGCCTGCTCGAACCCGAGGCCCGCCTCGACCGAGATCGTCAGCAGGTCGAGGATGTCGGGCAGGGCGCGCTGGATGGCGAGCTGCCGCTCCTCCACCTTGCGGTTGAGGATGCTGTCGGGCCCGAGCAGCAGCCCGAGGATCAGCAGGGCCCCGACGCCGAGGCGGAGGTTGCCCTCGAACGGGGTCAGGTTGACCACGAACACGGCCAGGAACACGACGACCGCGAGCACCACGGTGACGGCGCGCACGGCGAGGAAGCGGTCCACCGCCTGGGGCGACGTGTTGCCCATGTGCACGAACTTCTGGCGCACCTTGTCGACGTAGCCCACCGGGGTGAAGCGCTTGCCGAGCCCGGTGAGCCCCTCGAGCACCGGCTTGATCGCCCGGTCCTTGAGGGGGTCGAGCAGCTGCTGGTCGCGCTGGTTCTCGACCTCGTAGCCGTCGAGCTGCCGCAGCGACTCGCGGACCATCTGCCGCTCGTCGAGCTGGCTGAGCACCGTGAACACCACGGCGCCGACGGCGACCGCGATGAGCAGGACGGGGAGGAGCAACGTTGCGGTCATCCGTCAGACCTCGATCGTGATGGTCTTCTTCATCCACGCGAACCCGATGCCCATCATCACGAGCGACGCGATGACGAGCGCGTAGCCGATGCCGGGGCTGAACAGCTCCCCGATGTAGCCCGGGTTCATCATGTAGAGCGCGACCGCCAGGCCCGGCGGCAGCAGCCCGATGACCACGGCGCTCATGCGCCCCTCCGCGGTCAGGGTGTTGACGTCCCGGCGCAGGCGCTCCCGCTGGGTCATCGTGTCGGCGACCGTCATCAGCAGCTCGGCGAGGTTGCCGCCGACCTCCCGCTGGATGCGGATGGCCATGACCGCCCACGCGAAGTCGTCGCTGTCCATCCGCTGGGCAGCGGCCTCGAGGGCCTCCTCGAGCGGCCGGCCGAGCCGGCTCTCGGTGACGACCCGACGAAGCTCACGTCCCATCGGGTCGTCGATCTCCCGCGACACCGACTCGAAGCCCTGCGAGATCGAGTAGCCGGCCTTGAGCGTGCCGGCGAGCAGGCTGAGCATGTCGGGCAGCTGCGAGACGAACTGCTTCTGGCGCCGGCGCACCTGCATGTTCAGCAGGGCGAGCGGCACCGCGACCGCGAGGGCGACGCCCGCGAGCCCCATGAGCAGGTTCCCGCTCAGGACGAAGAAAAGCAGGCCGAGCAGCACCGACGCCGCAGCGGTGAAGAACATCGCCTCCGCCGCCCGCAGCGGCAGGTTCGCCTGCTCGAGCTTCGACTCGATCGAGTCGAGCACCCCACGGCGCTCGGCCATCTCCTCCGTGAGCGCCACGGCGCGCTGGATGATCGGCACGGTCGCCTGGCCGCCGTCGCCGTGCGGGACCTCGTCCGCGGCGTTGGGGTCGGCGCCGAACGACTCGTCGTAGACGCCCAGCCGGGCCTCGAGGTTGTCCTCGGACGGGACGACCATGTGGAGCAACGTCCACACGGCCACCACCACGGCGCCCACGCCGAGCAGCAGTGCGAGCCACTTCACCAGGCTCGACGACATCAGCCCGCCGGACCCCACGTCGGGCAGCGGCGCGAGGCCGAGCGCACCGGTGCGCAGCGCGCCCGGTGCGTAGGAGATCTCGGTCGTCGAGGAGCCGCTCGCGAGCTGCACCCCGACGACGTCGTCCGAGACCACGGCGGGGAACGTGAGGCGGAAGCGCCCCGCGAGCGCCTCGGAGATCCGCTCGTAGGCGGAGGCGAGGTCCTCGTCGCTCTCGACGACCGTGAGCGAGCCGCCCAGCACGTCGACCATGTGCTCGAGCGTGCCGATGGCGCCCGACGACGGCAGCGCGACCACGTCCAGGCGGACCCCGGCGCGCTGCAGCGCGGAGAGGGCCGCCGAGGACGGCGCGCCAGGCTCCGCCGTGCCCGCACCGGTGAAGACCACGACCGTGCCGACCGAGCCGCGGCCCCGGTCCTCGAGCAGGGTCGCCGCCCGGGCGAGCGCGTCCCACGGCTTCGAGGCCCCTTCGGGTCGGATGCCTCCGAGCCCGGCGAGCACCTCGGCGTCGGAACCGGTGGGCCCGACGGCCACCTTCACGCCGTTGCCGGTGGTGACGACGCCGAGCGAGTCCGCCACCCCCTCGGAGGGCATCAGCGGGTGGAGCGCCCGCTTCGCGAGCTGCACGGTGCCGTTGCCGAGCGACGAGGCGTTGTCGATCACGGCGACCACGTCGTTGCGCCCGCCGTCGGCGAGCGTGCCGAGCGAGGTGGGCTCGGTGCGCCGGCCGTCGACGACCAGCTCGAGCGTGGAGGGCTCCGCACCGACGATCGAGCCGTCGAGGACGACCTCGTCGCCGGTGGCGTCGACCCGGTCGACGCGGATGACGGCCGACCCCCCGTCCTTCTGGGCGGCGGCCACGCCGGTCGTCGCCGCAGCGACGCCCGCGACCGCCATGCCGGCGGCGACCGACCACCAGATCCGCAGCAGCTTGCTCACAGTCGACTCACCGCCCTGCGCTCCTGGCCCTCCGGCGAGAACATCTCCGGGCCGAGGCGGATGCCCTGGTCGGCGAGCTTCTCGGCGAACTTCGGGCGCACCCCGGTCGCCTTCAGCTGGCCCCGGTAGCGGCCGTGCTCGTCGACACCGGCCGCGAAGTCGAACAGGAAGATGTCCTGCAGGGTGATCACGTCACCCTCCATGCCCTGCACCTCGGTGATGTGGGTGACCCGGCGGGTGCCGTCACGCAGGCGGGACAGCTGCACGATCACGTCGATCGCGGAGGCCATCTGCTCCCGGATCGCCCGGACCGGCAGGTCGAACCCGGCCATGAGCACCAGCGTCTCGAGGCGGGC
>CBFGTJ010000190.1:0-6156 GCA_965651815.1 uncultured Microthrixaceae bacterium
ACCGAGCGGTTGTGGCCCAGGTGGATCACCTCGGCACCCTGGGACTGCAGGATGCGCCGCATGATGTTGATCGAGGCGTCGTGCCCGTCGAACAGGCTGGCCGCCGTGACGAAGCGGACAGGATGCACGGGCTGGTGAAGTTCCGGTGCGCTCATCGGTTCCCCCTGACCCGGCAGAGGTCGTCGCGGAGATACTTGGACGTCCACATGTTATCGACCCCAGATGTGTGGACGTCAAACGATCGCGGGGTGTCGCTAGGCTCAGCCCCATGGCCGAGACCCGCGCCCTGCCGTTCGACCCGATCGCCGAGGCGCGACGCCAGTGGGTCGAGCACGGTTGGGAGCACGCCGCCGACGGCATGGCCGTGATCACCTCGATCATCCGGGTCGAGCAGCTGCTGCTCGGGCGGATCGAGGCGCTGCTGCGACCGGTGGGGCTGACCTTCGCCCGCTACGAGCTGCTCGTGCTCCTCGACTTCTCCCGGCGGGGCGAGATGCCGCTCGGCAAGCTCGGCGCCCGCCTGCAGGTGCACCCGGCGAGCGTCACCAACGCGGTGAACCGCCTCGAGGCCGACGGCCTGGTCGTGCGGGTGCCACACCCCGAGGACGGTCGCGCGACGCTCGCCCGCATCACCCCGGAAGGGCGCCGCACGGCGGCCAGGGCCACCGACCTGCTCAACGAGCAGGTGTTCTCGGACCTCGGGTGGAGCGACGAGGAGCTCGACGTGCTGTTCCGCCTGCTCCGGAACTTCCGCGAGGCCGCGGGCGACTTCAGCTGACGGTCAGCACGAGCTTGCCGACCACGTCGCCCGCCGCGAGGCGCTCGAAGCTGCGTCGCGCGTCCGACAGCGGGCGCACGTCGTCGATCACGGGCCGGACCCCGGTGCGGTCGCACAGGGCGAGGAGGTCCTCCAGCTCCTGGCGGGTGCCCATCGTCGAGCCGATCACCGAGAGCTGCAGGAAGAACACCCGGTTGAGGTCGCTCGGTGGGTTCGGGCCGCTGGTCGCGCCGCTCACCACGATGCGACCCCCGGGCCGCAGCGCCCGCAGCGAGTGCGCCCAGGTGGCCTCGCCCACGGTCTCGATCACCGCGTCGACCTTGCCGGGGAACCGCTCCCCCGTCGGCAACGCCAGGTCCGCTCCCAGCTCGAGCGCCCTGCGGCGCTTCTCCTCGTCGCGCGAGGTGCACCACACCGTGTGGCCGAGCGCCTTGGCGAGCACGATCGCGGCCGTCGCCACCCCACCGCCGGCGCCCTGCACCAGCACGGTGCCCGGCTCGTCGAGCCCGGCGCGGTTGGCGACCATCCGGTAGGCGGTCAGCCACGCGGTCGGCAGGCACGCCGCCTCCTCCCAGGTGAGCGATGCGGGCTTCGGCACGACGTTGCGGGCCGGCACCACGACCTGCTCCGCGAGGGTGCCGTCGTGCAGCTCCGACAGCAGCGTCCGCTTCGGGTCGAGCGTCTCGTCGCCGCGCCCCGCCTCGGGATCACCGATCACCGCGTGGACCACGACCTCGGTGCCGTCCTCGAGCGTGCCGGCGCCGTCGCAGCCGAGCACCATCGGCAGCCGGTCCGCGGGCAGGCCCACGCCCCGCAGCGACCAGAGGTCGTGGTGGTTCAGCGCGCACGCCCGCAGGTCGACCGTGACCCACCCCTCGGGCGGGACCGGTGCAGGCCGCTCCCCGACCTCCAGGCCGCTGAGCGGATCGCTCGCCGACTGCGACACGCAACTGACTGCCAGCACACCGTCCTCCTCGTGGCCCGTGCCGCGTTGGTCCGGGACCGCGCGCGGGACGGTAGCGTGGCCGCCGTCGCCGTGCGACGGCGCGCCACCGCCGCCGAGGTCGGCCCGTACCGGCCGACGAGGAGGACACATGGCCGGCCCCCCGGCTGTCTCGGAGCTCCCGCCGATCCGGTCGTTCCACCACGCCGACTACGACGTGGCGCGCATCCTCGCCGCCAAGGACCTCACCGTCTCGGTGTGCCTTCCTGCCCGCGACGAGGCCGCGACGATCGGCCCGATCGTCGAGACGATCCGGAAGCAGGTCGTCGAGACGGGGCTGGCCGACGAGCTCATCGTCCTCGACGACCACTCCACCGACGACACCGCCCGCGCCGCCGCGTCCGCCGGGGCGACCGTCGTCGCCGCGGAGGAGGTGCTGCCGCACGTCGGCGGCGGACCCGGCAAGGGCGCGGCGCTGTGGCGCTCCCTCGCGGCGTCGAAGGGCGACGTGGTCGTGTGGTGCGACGCGGACATCGAGGACTTCGGCCCCCGCTTCGTCACCGGCGTGCTCGGCCCGCTGCTGTGCGAGCCGGACGTCGAGCTGGTCAAGGGCCACTACCGCCGCCCCACGGTGGAGGGCAACGGCGGTGGCCGCGTCACCGAGCTGGTCGCCCGTCCGCTGCTGTCCATGCTGTTCCCCGAGCTCGAGGCGCTGCACCAGCCCCTGTCGGGTGAGTACGGCGGGCGCCGCTCCGTGCTCGAGCAGCTCCCGTTCGTCGACGACTACGGCGTCGACGTGGGGCTGCTCATCGACTACGTCCGCCTGCGCGGCACCGCGGGGCTCGCACAGGTCGACCTGGACGTGCGCTGGCACCGCAACCGCTCGCTGGACGAGCTGGCCCACCAGGCGAGGGCCGTGATGCACGCGATCCTTCACCGGGCCGACCCGGACCTGGTCGGCCCGGGCACCGACCTGCCGCCGCTGGCCGAGGTCGCGGCGAGCCGGTGTTGAGCCGGACCCGCCCGACGCGGGGGCCACGTCCGGGCATCCTCGGCATCCTGAACGCCTCGCCGGAGTCGTTCTCGGGCAACCGGTTCGGCCCGGACGAGGTGGGCGACGCAGCGGAGCGGCTCCTCGCCGAGGGCGCCGACCTGCTCGACGTCGGTGCCCAGTCGCTGCGCACCGACCAGGCGGAGCTACCCGTCGAGGAGGAGGTCGCGCGGCTCCTGCCGGTGCTGGACGCGGTCCGCGACCGGCTCCCCACCGCGCCGATCTCGGTCGACACGTACCGGCACGAGGTCGCCGCCGCCGCGGTCCCCTACGGCGTCGAGCTGGTCAACGACCCGTCCGGGCTGCACGACGAGGCGCTGTGCGAGGTCGTCGCCGAGCACGGGCTCTCGCTCGTGCTCGCGCACAACCCCGGGCCCCCGAAGGTCCGGCGGCCCGCGGACCTTCGGCCGGCGAACCCCGTCGAGCGCTGCCTCGAGTTCCTCGGCGAGCGGCTGGAGCGGATCGTCCGCCACGGCGTGCCGCGCGAGCGGGTGCTGCTCGACCCCGGGCCCGACCTGTACAAGCCGCCCGACCACACGATCGCGGTGCTGCGGGCGGTGCCCGAGCTGCGCCGCGAGCTGGGCGTGCAGCGGGTGCTGTGGGCGGTGTCCCGCAAGGACTTCATCGGGGCGCTGCTCCACGCGCCGCCCCGCGAGCGGGGCGCGGGCACCCTCGGCGCGCTCGCGGCGCTGCCCGTGGAGGACGACGACCTCGTCCGGGTGCACGACGTGCGCTCGACCGCCGAGTTCTTCACCGTGCAGCGCGCCGTGCTGCGGGGCATCGAGGGCGAGCTCGAGCTGGCGGACGAGGTCCGCTACGACCCCCGCTGAGGCACCCCGGTCACGCCCGACCGCGGCGCAGCGACCCCCGCCCACGCGGGCTCTAACGTCGGGCCATGGACGGGACGGTGCTCGAGCCCCTGCTGGTCGACCTCTACGAGCTCACGATGGCCGAGGCGTACCGGCGCGGCGGCATGGCGGAGGTCCCCGCCTCGTTCAGCCTGTACGTCCGCACGCTGCCGCCCACCCGCCCCTACCTCGTCGCCGCCGGGCTCGCGGACGCCCTCGACTGGCTGGAGGCGCTGCGCTTCGGCGAGGACGAGCTGGCCGCCCTCGACGGGTTGGGCGTGCTGCCGGCGGAGCTGCTCGACCTGCTCGCGGACTTCCGGTTCACCGGGACGGTGCGGGCGGTGCCCGAGGGCACGATCGTGTTCGCCGAGGAACCGCTGCTCGAGGTGGACGCGCCGCTGCTCGAGGCGCAGCTCGCCGAGACGTTCCTGCTGAACCAGGTGACCCTCCAGACGAACCTGGCCACCACCGCCGCACGCTGCAGGGCGGCGGCGGACGGGCGGTCGGTGGTCGACTTCTCGCTGCGGAGGACCCACGGCATCGACGCCGGCATGAAGGTCGCCCGCGTGGCACGGATCGTGGGGCTCGACGGCACGAGCAACGTCGCCGGTGCCGTGCGCTACGGCGTACCGGCCAGCGGCACCATGGCCCACGCGTTCGTCCAGGCCCACGGCGACGAGCGCGAGGCGTTCCGGCTGTTCGCCGAGGCCTTCGGCGAGTCCAGCATCCTGCTGGTCGACACCTACGACTCCCTGCGGGGGATCGACCGGGCCATCGAGGTCGCGACCGAGCTGCGCGGGCGCGGCGTCGAGCTCCTCGGGGTGCGCTTGGACTCGGGCGACCTCGCCGAGCTCTCCCGGACCGCACGCGAGCGGCTCGACGCAGCCGGCTTCGACCGCATGCAGATCTTCGCGAGCGGCGACCTCGACGAGTTCCGCATCCACCGGCTCGTGCACGAGGAGCGGGCGCCGATCGACGGGTTCGGGGTCGGGTCGTCGCTGGGGGCGTCGAAGTACGCGCCGACGCTCAACGGCGTCTACAAGCTCACCGAGGTCGACGGTCGTCCGGTGCGGAAGACCTCGGTCGGGAAGGTGACCTGGCCGGGCCGCAAGCAGGTCTGGCGGGCCGCCGACGGCAGCCACGACGTCCTGGCCCTCGCGGACGAACCCGCGCCCGGCGAGGGTTACGTACCGCTGCTGGAGGAGGTCATGGCCGACGGCGTCCGTCGGCGGCCCGACCCGGACCTGGACGAGGTGCACGCCCACTTCTGCCGGGAGTGGGATGCGCTGCCCGACGAGCTGCGCCGCATCGAGGAGGAGCCGGCCCGACGGGTCGTGCAGGTCTCGGACCAGCTGCGCGCGACCGCGGCCGGCGTCGACGCGAGGATCGAGGAAGGAGTGTGATGGCGATGACCGGACGGATCGACGAGCAGACCGCCCTCGTCGTCGTCGACGTGCAGAACGACTTCGCCCACCCGGACGGCAGCCTCTACGTGGAGGGCGGCGAGCACGTGGTCGACGGCATCAACGAGCTGGTCCGCGAGGTGCGGCAGGCCGGCGGGCTGGTGGTCTACACGCAGGACTGGCACCCGCCGGAGACGCCCCACTTCGAGGCCTTCGGTGGCACCTGGCCGGTGCACTGCGTCCGGGACACCTGGGGCGCGCAGCTCCACGACGACCTGGTCGTCGATGGACCCGTGGTGCGCAAGGGCACCGGCGGCGAGGACGGCTACTCGGGGTTCACCGTGCGGCACGTCCACACGGGCCACGAACAGCCCACCGAGCTGGAGCAGCTGCTGCGCGACCACGGCATCGAGCGGGTGATCGTCGTGGGCCTGGCCCAGGACGTCTGCGTGAAGGCGACCGCGATCGACGCGGCCTCGCTCGGCTTCGACACGACGGTGCCCCTGGGCCTCACCCGCGGGGTGAACGTGGAGCCCGGCGACGACGAGCGGGCCAACCAGGAGATGGCCGCGGCCGGGGTGCACCTCGAGCCCGCCTGACGGTGCGGCCAGCGCTCGGGTGCCGACGTGCCCGGGGCGGGACTCGAACCCGCACGCTCCGAAGAGCCGAGGGGTTTAAGCCCTCTGCGGCTGCCAGTTACGCCACCCGGGCGGGCCGTGCAGCCACCATGGTCGCACGTCGGTGCCCCGGTGCCCCGCGACCCTCGTGCGGCCCCTCGAGCGCGGCCCACGCCTCGCGACGGAACCCGTCGGCCGCGGCGCCCTGGAGCCCGTTGGCGGCGATCACCCCTTCGATGACGTCGGCCTGCACCGCGGCGAGCGGCCGGCCGGAGCGGCGCACGGACACCACCGCGGTGCCGCCGGGCCGGCGTCGGATGGTCCGGTCGACGCCCTCGATGCGGGGCGGCGAGCGGAACACGGGAGCGCGCAGGCCGTGCTGCCGGCTGAGGGCGACCACCGTGCGGACGCACGCGGAGAAGCGGGTCGCCGTGGCGGGGGACGGAGGCTCCGACGCGGAGGCGACCACGCGCAGCCGTGGCGCAGACGCGGAATCTGTCGCTGGCAAAGGTGAAG
>CBFGTJ010000191.1:0-6136 GCA_965651815.1 uncultured Microthrixaceae bacterium
TAGGTACTCTTGCCGAAAAATTTTCTAAACTTCCTGAACAGATACAAAAATTTGTGGTTATTTTAGGTTTGTTAGCCGCCGCAGTTGGGCCAGTTTTGGTTACAATGGGGCTATTTTTAACCAAATGGCCACGTCGTCCCCCGCGACCGCCTCGACCATCGCGGGTAGCTGGGCGATCACCTCGGTGTCGTAGAGCGCGGCGTGGAGCCCCGCGAAGAGGTCCGCCCCGGCGACGGTCAGCTCTCGGGCGCTGAGCTCGCCGCCGTCGACGACCACGTGGGCGGGACGCTCGTCGAACCGGGCGAGTGTCCGCTCGAGCGATCCGGCGAGGTCGGGGTGGGCAGCGGCGCAGGCGTCGTCCCGTTCGCACGCGTCGAGCAGCCGTTGCACCGCGAGCTCGGGGTCCGCGGGGGCCGCGCCCGGCGGGTCGACCCCGTCGAGCACGAGCGCGCGCACGCGATCCGGATGGGTCCGCAGGTAGTCGAGCGCGAGCCGCGTCCCGTAGGACTGCCCGACGAGGGTGAGCTGGTCCGCGCCGAGCGCGATCCGGAGGTCCTCCAGGTCGGCGGTCGAGGCGGGCGTGTCGTAGTGGTCGAGCCCGACCCCGGCGCGGCGGAGCCGCTCGTGGCAGCGCCGCAACGCCGCGCCCACCACGTCACGCTCGTGCCCGTACGGGGCGTCGGTGGCGAGCACCTGCAGCAGCGCCTCGGCGTGCTCGGGGCACTCCAGCCGGGGTGTCGCCCTGCCCGCGCCGCGCTGGTCGTAGAGCACGAGCTCGCCGTCGCCGTCGCCGACCACGTCCGCGGTGGACCACAGCGCCCAGTCGTCCACCACCCCCGCGCCGGGCCCTCCGTGCAATACCACCACGGGCGCCTGCCCGGACGATGGGCTGCCGAGCCGGAGCACCGGCAGCTCCACCTGGCGGCCGGTGGGGTCGGCCCGGTCCTCGGGCGCGGCGAGGCTCTGGCAGCGGAACCCGGCCGCCTCCGCTGCCGGGTCGGTGCACGGGGTGTCGACGAGCCGGGGCGCCGCGGCGCGCTCCCGCCGGCGCTCCCCGTCCGGCCCGCGCTGACCGGCTCCCGGACGCTCGCCGTGGCCGCGGGCCCGCTCGGGGCCGCCCCCCGAGCTGCACCCGCCCAGCGCGACCGCGACCACGACCACCGCGGCGACGGCGGTGAGCGCGGGTCTCGGCAGGGCGTGTCGCACGGCGACATCCTCGCGGACCGCCGGATGGGCGCCGCACGATGCGCGGTCTAGGATCTGACGGTCCGTCAGAAACCGCACGGGGGGCGCCGTCATGGATTTCGAGTTCTCACCGGAACAGCAGGCGTTCCGCGACGAGGTCCGGGCCTTCTGCGACGAGCACGACGATCCGGAGATCTTCGACGTCACCCGCGAGAACATGGCCCAGATCGTCGACACGCCGAAGCGCCGGGCCTTCATGAAGGAGATCGGGCGCAAGGGCTGGCTCGGGATGACCTGGCCGAAGGAGTACGGCGGGTCCGAGGGCGAGGGCGTCTACGAGTACATCCTCAACGAGGAGCTCGCGGGGCGTGGCGGCCCGCAGATCGGCAAGGGCGTCGGCATCATCGGCAAGACGCTCATCGCTCACGGCTCCGACTTCCTGAAGCAGAAGTTCCTGCCGATGATCCTCGAGAACGAGGTCGAGTTCGCCGTCGGCTACTCCGAGCCCAACGCGGGGTCCGACGCGGCGTCGATGCGGCTCAAGGCCGTGCGCCACACCGCGGAGGACGGCACCACCGGCTGGCTGCTGAACGGGCAGAAGACGTGGACGACCTCGGCGCACTTCGCCGAGTGGTACTGGTGCGGCGCGCGCACCGACCCGGACAACAAGCACATGGGCATCACGCTGATGCTCATCCCGATGGACCACCCGGGCATCACGATCAACGGGATCTGGACCATGGGCGACGAGCGCACCAACGAGGTGTGGCTCGACGACGTGTTCGTGCCCGACGAGTACGTGGTCGGCGAGGTCAACCACGGGTTCCGCTACATCTCCCAGGCGCTGGACCTCGAGCGGTTCACGATGTTCACGTTCTCGCCGATCAAGCAGCGCCTGGACCTGCTGACCGACTACGTGCGCACCGCCGAGCGCGACGGCGAGCCGCTCAAGGACGACCCCGTGGTGCGGTCCCGCATGGCGAACCTGCACACCGAGGCCGAGGTCGCCCGGGTGATGGGCCTCAAGTTCGTGGCCGAGGCGATGAAGGTCGAGAAGGCGGCCCGCGAGGGCAAGGAGTTCCAGCCGCCGACCGTCGCCGCGTCGGAGTACAAGCTGTTCGCGACCGAGCTGTCGAAGCGGCTCGCGAACGCGTCGATGGACATCGCCGGCCCCGGCTCGCAGCTGCGGGTCCGCACCGAGGACGCGCCGATGGAGGGCCGCTCCGAGTCGACCTATCGGTACACCGTGATCGACACGATCGGCGGCGGCGCCTCGGAGATCCAGAAGAACATCATCGCCCGCCGCGGCCTGGGCCTCCCCAAGAACTTCTGACGTGTCGGGCATCGTGACCCCGGCCCGTCCTGTCCTGCAGGACGCGCGCTGGAGGGGTCGTCCTGCAGCACGGAACGGGGTGGCGAGGTGACCGTCGCCGCGCTCGACGGGGTGCGGGTGCTCGACCTCGCCTCGGTGGGTCCCGGGGCGCGGGCGTCGCGCATCCTGGCCGACTACGGCGCCGACCTGGTGAAGGTCGGCGCGGTGCCACGTGCCGGCGCGGTGCAGATCGTGCCGCCGTACTACGCCTACTCCGGCAACCGCGGTGCCCGGCGCGCGCTGTTCGACCTCAAGTCCGACGGCGGGCGCGAGGCGTTCCTGCGCCTCGCGGAAACCGCGGACGTGGTCATCGAGTCGTTCCGGCCCGGCGTCGTCGACCGGCTCGGCATCGGCTACGACGCGGTGCGGGCCCGCAACCCGCGCATCGTGTACTGCTCGACCAGCGGCTTCGGCCAGACCGGGCCACGCAGCGGCTGGGCGGCGCACGACCTGAACTACCTCGGCGTCGGCGGGTTCCTGCACTGCACCGGCCGGCAGTCCGACGGGCGCCCGGCGCTGCCCGGCGCGACGGTCGCCGACATCGCAGCCGGGGGCATGCAGGCCGCCATGGCGGTCATGGCCGCGTTGCTGCGCCGGGAGCGCACCGGCGAGGGCGAGCGGCTCGACGTGTCGATCGCGGACGGGGTCGTGGCGATGATGTCGCTCTACGGCGACGAGTACCTCGCCACCGGGACGGAGCCGGGGCCGGGGCACTACATCCTCACCGGCCGCTACGCCTGCTACGACACCTACACCTGCGCGGACGGCCGCCACGTCGCGGTCGGCGCGATCGAGCCCCAGTTCTGGCGCAACCTGTGCCGGCTGCTCGGGCTCGAGCAGTACGCGGACGCGCAGCTGGACGACGAGCGCCAGGACGAGATCCGGGCCGCGATGGCGGAGGTGTTCGCGACGCGCACCCGCGACGAGTGGGTCGCCGAGCTCGGCCCCGCGGACACCTGCGTGAGCGAGGTCAACACGGTGCCCGAGGCGCTCGAGGACGAGCAGTACACCCACCGGGGCGTGGTCGCCGACGCGGTGCACGCGACCGAGGGGCCGTTCCGGCAGGTCGCGCCGATCTGGGCGGGCACCGTCGCACCGGACGGCCCGTACGAGATCCGGGAGGGGACGGTGACCGACACCGCCGAGCTGCTGGTCGAGGCGGGCATGGACGCCACGGAGGTGCAGGAGTTGAACGACGCAGGAGCGGTCGCGTGAGCGCCACGAACGAGGCCGGGGTGGAACTGCCCGAGCGGGTCGCCGCGATGATCGGCACCCCGATGTACCCGGAGACGGCGACGTTCCCGGTCGAGCGGAGCTACGCGTACAACACGCTGGCCGCCACCCAGAACGGCAACCCCCTCTACTGGGACGACGGCGTCGCGGACGAGCTGACCGGCGGGTTCACGATGCCGCCGACGACCCTGTCGCTGTGGATGCGCCCGCACCACTGGGAGCCGGGCGCCGAGGGCGAGCAGCTCGCGCTGAAGGTCCACTTCGACCTCAAGGAGATCTTCGGGCTGCCCGAGGCGGTGATGACCGACAACACGATGGTGTTCCACGAGCCGGTCCGCCCCGGCGACGTGATCTCGAACTCCCAGGTGCTGCGGTCGGTGTCGGCCCCGAAGACCACGAAGCTCGGCACCGGGAGGTTCTGGGTGATCGACGTGGAGTTCCGCAACCAGGACGGCACCCTCGTGGGCGTCGAGTCCTACACCGGGTTCGGCTACGTGCGGGCAGGTGCGGAGTGAGCGCGGCGGCACCGGTCCTGTTCGGCGACGTGTCGGTCGGCGACGAGCTCCCGCGGCTCGAGGTCGACGTCACCCCGACCACGGTGGTGCTCGGCGCGCTCGCCAGCCGCGACTGGCGGCCCATGCACCACGACTTCAAGTTCGCGACCGAGCGCAACGGCGTGCGCGACATCTTTCTCAACACCCCGAACCAGGCCGCGTGGTTCGAGCGCTACGTCACCGACTGGACCGGCCCCCGTGGCCGGCTCGGCCGGATGACGTTCCGCATGCGCGACTCGGTGTTCCCCGGCGACCGGATGGCGTTCTCCGCGACGGTCACCGGGGTCGAGCGCGACGACGCCGGCTGCGGGTGGGTGTCGCTGGAGGTGACCCTCACCGCAACCGAGGAGGGCGGGCCGGAGCGGGTCGCGACGACCTGCTCGCTGCGCGTCGCCCTGCCCGACGCCCCCGACGACAACCCGTGGTCCCGCTCCGGGGACCGCTGGAACCCCTGATCCCCTCGCCTCCCGGCGAGCACCGAACTCCCGAGCACCGAGCTGACAGGAACGGACGATGCTGAACCTCGACTTCACCGAAGAGCAGGACATGCTGCGCGAGATGGTGCGCGGCGTGCTGGCGCAGTACGCCTCGAACGAAGCGGTGCGCGCGCTGGAGGACGACCCCGTCGGCTACTCGCCGGAGCTGTGGAGCCAGCTCGGCGAGCTCGACCTGCTGGGCCTCCTGCTGCCGGCCCGGTACGGCGGGTCGGAGATGTCGATGCTCGAGGGGGTCATCCTCTACGAGGAGCTCGGCCGGTCGCTCGCGCCGGTGCCGCACCTGGTCAGCTGCGTGCTCGGCGCGGGCGCGCTGGTGCGGGCCGGGTCCGACGAGCAGCGCGACGCGTGGCTGCCCCGGCTGGCGTCGGGTGACGCCATCCTCACCCCCGCCTGGTTGGAGCCCGGCAACAGCTTCGGGCCGAAGGGCGTGCAGGTGCGTGCCGAGGCCGACGGTGACGGGTTCCGCATCAGCGGCACCAAGCAGCACGTCCAGTTCGCATCTTCCGCCGACCGGCTGGTGGTGCTGGCCCGCACCGGCGACGCCCCCGAGGCCGTCGACCTCTTCCTCGTCGACCCGAACGCGGAGGGGGTCACCCTCACCCAGAAGATGTCGATCAGCTCCGACACCCAGTACCGGGTCGACCTGGACGGCGTGCAGGTCACCGCGGCCGACCGCATCGGCGGCGCGGGGACCGGTTGGGCCACCTGGGAGCGGGTGATGGAGGAGGGGATGATCCTCGCCGCCGCGCTCGCGACGGGCGGCGCCGAGTACGCGCTCGACATCACCGTGCAGTACTCGAAGGACCGCGAGCAGTTCGACAAGCCGCTCGGCGCGTTCCAGGCGCTGGCGCACTACATGGCCGACGCGAAGACGGCGATCGACGGGGCGAAGATCCTCGTGTACGAGGCCGCGTGGGCGCACTCGGTCGGCAAGCCCCTCGCCCGGCTCGCCCCGATGGCGAAGCTGTTCGCCTGCAACACCTACCGGGACACCACCGCGATGGCCCAGCAGATCTTCGGCGGGGTGGGCTTCACCCTCGAGTACGAGATCCAGCTGTACTTCCGCCGGGCGAAGCAGCTCCAGCTGTCCTGGAACGACACCCGCCGCTGCGAGGACCTGATCGCTGCTGCGGTGCTCGACGGCGAGGGGGACGACGAGGCGGCCTGACCGCTCGCAGGATCTTCACCCCGACTCAGGGCCCTGTGAGGAGCTCCCTCCACAGGGCTCTGACGCGTTCGGGGTGGACATCCAGCGTCCGATCCGTAGACTGCGATTCGGAGACCATGAGGAAGGG
>CBFGTJ010000192.1:0-6069 GCA_965651815.1 uncultured Microthrixaceae bacterium
GGCCCGGCGGGCGGCCCGGGCGGCCACGGCGGCGCGGCGCCCGCGGGCGGCGGTGGCGGCGGGCCGGGCGGCCCCGGCGGCACCGAAGCGGCTGCCGGCGCCGGCGGTGGCGGCGGTGGCGGTGCGGCCATCGGCCTGTCCCGCACGGCGTCCAGCAACCCGGCCGGCACGCCCGTGACCTTCTCGGGTGGCCAGGGCGGCGCAGGTGGCACCGGTGGCAACAACGGTGCGACCGGACTGGTCCAGAACAGCGTCGTCAACGGCTGACGACCCTTCGAGGGAGGACGCGGTGGGGCCCCACGGGGCCCCACCGTCGCGTCCGGGCACGGGTCGGCACGGTGCCGGCCGTGCGACGGGCGTGCGCGGAGCCGCGTCGTCGGCGGCTCCGGCGGATACCTTCATCGCCCATGACCGCACCCGGACCCACCCAGCAGGACCTCCCCCTCGACGGCAAGGCCGCGCTCGTGACGGGCGGTGGCAGCGGCATCGGCCTCGAGACGGCCAGGGTGCTGCGGGCCGACGGGGCGACCGTCACGATCTGCGGTCGCACCGAGGAGCGGCTGCGCGAGGCGGCGGAGGAGGTGAACGGCGACGGGTCGGGGCGCCCCGACCTGCGCTGGTGCGTCGCGGACGCCCGCGACGAGGCGGCGGTCGAGGCCGCGGTCGCGGCGGCGTCGGAGCCGCTCGGCGGCCTGCACCTCGCGGTCGCGTCCGCGGGCCGGGGCGGGCTCGGCCCGATCATCGCGACCCCGCTGGAGGAGTGGGAGGACATCCTCGCCACGAACCTCACCGGCACCTTCCTGCTCTTCAAGCACGCCGGCGCCGCGATCGCCCGCAGCGGCGGCGGCTCGATGGTCGCGATCTCCTCGATCGCCGCGGCGGTCACGCACCCGTTCATGGGCCCCTACTGCGTGTCCAAGGCCGGCATCGACATGCTCGTCCGCCAGACCGCGGACGAGCTCGGCCGGGCCGGCGTGCGGGTCAACTCCGTGCGGCCCGGCATCGTCGCCACCGACCTCGTCTCGATGATCATGGACGACGAGCACGTGATGGCGAGCTACCTCGAGAACATGCCCATCTCGCGCTCGGGTGAGGTGGGCGACGTCGCCGCCGCGGTGCGCTACCTGCTCGGACCCGAGTCGAGCTGGGTGACCGGCACCTCGCTGAGCGTCGACGGCGGCCACCACCTGCGTCGTGGCCCCGACTTCGAGCCCGCGGCGCGGCTGTTCTTCGGCGACGAGGCGGTCGACGCGGCCCCGCGCGGGTAGTCCCGCACCGGGATGTCACAGTTGGGGCGCGCCTGACGTCGGTCCAGTGGACCCCTCGATCGGAGGGCTTCACCACAGGAGGTGGTCGACATGGCCCGACCGGACCGCAGCATCGCACCCCCCGACCCCGGTGCGACCCCGACGAACGGCAACCACCCGGCCGACCCGACCGGCGGGCACCCGCCCGGTGAGGTCGATGTCGTGGTGGTCGGCGCCGGGCTCGCCGGGTTGACCGCCGCCGCCGTCGCCGCACGGGCGGGCGCACGGGTCGCGGTCCTCGACTCCCGGCGCCCCGGCGGGCGGGCGGCGACCACGGTCGTCGACCCCGGCGTCGTGTTCAACGCCGGGCCCCGCGCCCTGTACCGGGCCGGCGCGGCGTGGCGGGTGCTCACCTCCCTCGGCATCGCACCCCGGGGCGAGGTCCCGCCGACCGAGGGCCACGCCGTGCGCGACGGCGAGGTGCACGAGATGCCCGGCACCCCGCTCAAGCTGCTGCGCAGCCGGCTGCTCTCCCGGACCTCGAAGGTGCGGCTCGCCCGGGTGCTCGGCGGCCTGCAGCGCCTGGACCCCGCACGGTTCGACGACATGAGCCTCGACCGGTGGTTGCGCGACCAGCGCCTCGACCACGACGCACGCGAGCTCGTGCGGACCACCGTGAGGATCGTCACCTACGTCGACGACCTCGAGCTGAGCGCCGGCACCGCCATCCGACAGCTGCAGCTCGGGCTCGGCCGCGGCAAGGGCGTGCTGTACCTGGACGACGGCTGGCAGCAGCTCGTCGACGCCCTGCTCGCCGAGCTCGGCCGCCTGGGCGTGCCGGTGCTGAGCGGGCGCTCGGTGCGCGCGGTCGAGCCGGCGCGACCCGCCGGGTCCTCCGAGCCGGGATGGCTGGTGCGCACGGCACGCACCGCGGGCGTCGCGGGCGCGGAGGACCGCGACGCGCAGGACGGTGCGGCCGTCCCCGCCGAGCTGCGCGCCGGGAGCGTCGTCGTGGCGACGGGGACCCCTGCCGCGGCGGCCGCCGTGCTCCCGGTGCCGCTCGACCTCAGCGGCCTCGGCCCCGCGGCGACCGCGGCCTGCCTCGAGCTCGCGGTGCGCCGGCCGCCCCGGTTCCGCTTCCTCCAGGGCATCGGCGACCCGCTCTACCTGTCGTCGCACAGCCCGATCGCCCGCCTCGGCCCCGACGGGCTGCAGGTGGTGCACGTGATGCGCTACGGCGCCCGGTCCACCGCGGAGGACCGCCCGGCGCTGTGGGAGCACGCCGCGCGTGCGGGCATCCGTGAGGACGACGTCGTCGCCCACCGGTTCCTGCACTCCATGACGGTGATGGGCGGCATCCCGATCGGCGACGCCGGCGGTCAGGCCGGTCGCCCACCGGTCGAGGTGCCGGGCGCGGCGGGCCTCTACGTGGCCGGCGACTGGGTGGGCGCGGAGGGCCTCCTCGCGGACGCGTCGTTCGCGAGCGGGGAGCGCGCGGGTCAGCTCGCCGCCGAGCGTGCCCGCGCGGCGCGCCCCGCGGCGATGGCGGCGCGATGAGCGAGCCGACGACGCCGACCGGCGACCAGCCGGCCCCGCCCGGTGCGCGCCTCGAGGAGGTGTTCGATGCCGAGCGGGACCGGCTGATCGGCCTCGCGTACCGCATGCTCGGCTCGATCGCGGACGCCGAGGACGTCGTGCAGACGGCGTGGCTCCGCTGGAGCGACCCGGGCCGCGGCCCCGTCGACCGTCCCGCCGCGTGGCTGACCACGGTCGTGTCGCGACTCGCGATCGACCGGATGCGCCAGCAGCAGCGGCGAAGGGAGGACTACGTGGGCCCGTGGCTGCCCGAGCCGGTCGCCACCCAGGCCGCGGATCCCGGGTCGGTCGGCGTCGACCCGGTCCGCGCCGCGGAGCTCGCCGACTCGGTCACCTTCGGCTTCCTCGTGCTGCTCGACCGGCTCAGCCCTGTCGAGCGCGCCGTGTTCGTCCTGTCCGACGTCTTCGGCGAGCCGTTCCCCTCGATCGCCGCGGCGGTGGGCCGCTCACCCGACGCGGTCCGCCAGATCGCGAGCCGGGCCCGGCGCAAGGTGCGGGAGGGCCGCCAGGCCGACCGGCGACCCGCGGACGAGGCGCTGCTCACCGAGCTCGTCGTCGCGCTCGGCGAGGGGTCGGTCGACAAGGTGCTGTCGCTCATGTCGCCCGACGTGGTGCTCACCAGCGACGGTGGCCCGGCGCGGCGCGCCGCACGCCGACCCGTCGTCGGTCCCGACCGGGTGAGCCGCCTCATGGTGCACCTCACGTCCAGGGTCGTCGACGACGTCGAGGTGTCGCTGACCGAGCTGAACGGTGCCGCCGCCTACGTCATCCGCGCGCCGGGGCTGCACATGGTGCTCGCCGCGGATGCCGGGCCCGACGGCCGGATCGCCGCGGTGCACATCGTGATGAACCCCGAGAAGCTCGGCGGGATCGACCGCCCCGCACCGGTCCCCTGACCCGGCGGTCCCGGACCCGTCGACCCTGCGTTCTGTCCCGCAGTCCGGTCACCGGGGCGGCCGAACTGCGGGACGGAACCGGCTGGCAGCACAGGATCGGGTGGCAGCGCCGCAGGGCGCGGCAGCTCAGTACTTGAGCTTCGGCTCCGAGCCCGCCGGCAGGTTGATGGTCTTGGGCTCCAGGTACTCCGACAGCCCCTCGGGGCCGAGCTCGCGGCCGATGCCGGAGCTCTTGAACCCGCCGAACGGCCCGCTCCACGCCATCGCGTACCCGTTCACCGAGTAGGTGCCGGTGCGCACGCCGCGGGCGATGTCGGTGCCCCGCTCCAGGTCCGCGGTCCACACCGAGCCCGACAGCCCGTAGTCGCTGTCGTTCGCGATGCGCAGCGCGTCCGCCTCGTCCTCGTAGGGGATCGCGACGAGCACCGGGCCGAAGATCTCCTCCTGCGCGATGCGCATCGAGTTGTCGACGTTGCTGAACAGCGTCGGCTCCACGAACCAGCCCTTGCCCGCGTCGGCAGGGCGGCCGCCACCGGTGGTGATCTTGGCGCCCTCGTCCTGGCCGGTCGCGATGTAGCCCTCGACGCGCTCGCGCTGGCGCTCCGAGATGAGCGGGCCGACCTCGGTGTCGGGGGCGGTCGGGTCGCCGACCTTCAGGTTCGACATCGCGGCGGTCAGCGCGTCGACCACCTCGTCGTAGCGGTTCCGCGACGCGAGGATCCGGGTCTGCGCGACGCAGGCCTGGCCGTTGTTCATCACCGCGACCGGCAGCAGCTGCGGCACGACCGACTCCAGGTCGGCGTCGTCGAGGATGATCGCCGCGGACTTGCCGCCCAGCTCGAGGGTGCAGCGCTTGAGCCGCTCGCCGCACAGCGCGCCGATGCGCCGGCCCGCCGCGGTCGACCCGGTGAAGGAGACCTTGTCGACCCCGGGGTGGGTGACGAGGTGCTCACCGACCTCGCGGCCCGCCGGGACGATGTTGATGACCCCCGCGGGCACGCCGGCCTCGTGCGCCAGCTCGGCGAGGACGAACGCGTCGAGCGGGGTCTCGGGCGCCGGCTTCAGCACGATCGAGGAGCCGGACGCGAGCGTGGGGCCCAGCTTCAGCATCGTGATGAACAGCGGCACGTTCCACGGGATGATGCCCGCGACCACGCCGACCGGCTCGCGGCGCACGATCGCCGGGCCGAGCATGTCCTGGCGGACCTCCTCGAACTCGTAGGTCCGGGTGAGGTTCGTGAAGTAGTCGAGGACCATGTTCGCCGCACCGACCTGCGCGAAGTGCGAGAACACCATCGGCGAGCCGACCTGGGCGGTGATGAGGTCGGCCAGCTCACCCGCCTTCTCGTTGGTGAGCGCGAGCAGGCGGGCCATGATCTCGGCGCGCTCCGCGGCGGGCATGCCCGCCCAGGGCCCCGACTCCTGGGAGGCCCGCGCGGCGGCGACGGCGCGGTCCATGTCGGCGGCGGTGCCCTCGGGGGTGGAGCCGATCACCTCCAACGTCGCCGGGTTGACGACCTCCAGGCGGTCCGAACCCGCGGGCTCGACCCACTCGCCGCCGATGTAGAGCCGGTCGTAGGTGATCATCCGTTGCTACCCCCTCGGAACGTGCGCGCCCGATGGCGCCGTCGCAGGTCACAGTACCGACTGCCGGAGGGGTTCCGTGAGCGGCCCACCGCGAGCCGCCACTCCCGCTCTGTTGCCCCGCCACTCCCGTTCTGTTGACCGGAACTGCGGGTGCACCCTCACTTCCGGTCAACAGAACGGGAGTGGGGTCCGGGGAACGGGCGTGGGGCACCCGAAAGTGCGCTCAGGTTGCGGGCGCCCCGGGGCCGCCGCGGACGGATCGCGCCACCCGGCCTCGGGTAGGTTCGATCGCGATGCCTTCCAACGGCACGGGGAATCCGGACGGGGAGCGCGGGGTTGCCGCCGACGTGAGCCTCGCCGTCGCGCCCCCAGCGCCCCACCTCGACGACGCAGACCCCGACCTCGACCCGTCGGCCGACGACCCGACCGTCGGCGACGACGTCCCACCGCCCGCCAGCTCCATCCAGGAGGGCGAGACCGGCGACGACGTGTTCAACCGCCTGGTCCTTCCCGAGGTGGACGTGATGTGGCGCGTCGCGCTGTCGCTGACGCGCAACCGCGCCGACGCCGAGGACCTGGTCCAGGAGAGCCTGCTGCGCGCCTACCGCGCGATCGACACCTTCGACGGCCGGTACCCCCGTGCCTGGCTGCTGACGATCCTCCGCAACACCGAGCGCAACCGGCACCGCCGCCGCCGGCCGGAGCTGCTGCGCGAACCCGAGATCGCCGAGGAGCGCGTCCCC
>CBFGTJ010000193.1:0-6059 GCA_965651815.1 uncultured Microthrixaceae bacterium
CGAGCGCGGGCACCGTGAAGCGATCGGTGTGCTCGACGATGCCGCCCTCGGCGCCGAGCACGCGGGCGAGCAGCCCCGGTGGGACCGGCTCGCCCTCGAACCGGGCCTCGACGTGGTCCGGCCCGTGGCGCACGGTGACCTGGACGGGCACCCGCTCCCGTCGCCCGCGGAACAGCCCGCGGTGCAGGAACGACGTGTGGGGCACGTCCAGCGCGTTCTCGACCGCCGCGACCATCGGTCCGGGGACGTCCAGGCGGAGGTGGGCCGTGTGGAAGCCGGGGTCGCCGACGCGGCGCATGCGCGGGGGTCGCGCGCTGGTGGGCGTGCCGGCGGGAGCCACCCACACGAAGCCGTCCTGCTCGACCGCCGCCACGGTCGCGACCCGGGTCGCGGTGCGGTCCGCCTCCGCGTCGAGGCCGGGCACCTCGACGCACGAGCCGTCCCGGGCGAACCGCCAGCCGTGGTAGCGGCACTCGAGCTCGCCGCCGACGCAGCGCCCGACCGACAGCGGCACGTTGCGGTGCGGGCACCGGTCCACCACGGCCGCCGGGGCGCCACCCGCGTCGCGGAACAGCGCCAGCGGCACACCGAGGACCGTGCGGGCCAGCGGACGACGTCGCAGCTCCCGCGACAGGCACGCCACGTACCAGTGCCCTTCGAGTCGGCTCGTGGTGAAGCGGCCGGTGGGGGTGATCGCGACCTCGACGTCCCGGTCCATCACGCCGCTCAGATCGGTAGGTCGCCCGTCGCGGTGCGGGTGGTGCCGTGGTCCCGGTAGGCGCTGATCGTCCGCTGGGCGATGCGCATCTGGTGCACCTCGTCCGCACCGTCCGCGAACCGGGCCCAGCGCGCGTGCTGGTACATGTGCGCGAGGGGTGTGTCGGTCGAGTAGCCGAGCGCGCCGTGCACCTGGATCGAGCGGTCGATCACGCGGTTGAGCATGTTCGCGACGAAGTGCTTCGCCATCGACACCTCGCTCTTGAAGTCGAGGCCGTGGTCGATGCGGTACGCGGCGTGCAGCACCATCAGCTTCGCCTGGTACAGCTCCATCGCCGAGTCGGCGATCATCCACTGGATGCCCTGTTTCTCGGCCAGGTAGGAGCCGTGGGCGTACCGGTTGAGCGACCGGTCGACCATCATGTCGAGCGCCGTCTCGGCCTGCGCGATCCAGCGCATGCAGTGCGCGAGCCGGGCCGGTCCGAGCCGGTACTGGCCGAGCTTGTGGCCGTCACCCCTGCCGCCGAGCATGTTCGACGCGGGCACCCGGAGGTCCTCGATGACGATCTCCGAGTGGCCCGAGCTGCCGTGCATGGTCTCGACCTCCCGCACCCGGTTCCAGCCCTCGGAGGGGATGTCGACGATGAACGCGGTGTTCGCCGCCTGCGGCAGGTCGGGGTCGTCCTCGGTGCGCGCGATGAGGATGGCGAAGCTGGCCCGGCGCGCGTTCGAGATGAACCACTTGTGGCCGTTGATCACCCACTCGTCACCGTCCTGCACCGCGGTGGTGCGGATGAGGGTGGGGTCCGAACCGGCGACCTCCGGCTCGGTCATCGCGAAGCAGCTCATCGCACGGCCCTCGCAGAGGGGGCGGAGGTACTTCTCCTTCTGCTCGTCGGTCCCCCAGTGCAGCAGGGTGTGCATGTTCCCCTCGTCGGGGGCCTGGCAGTTCATGACGAAGGGCCCGTAGTAGGTCTTCGCGGCCTCCGCCTGCACCATCGCGAGCTCGACGTGCCCCAGCCCCATGCCGCCCCACTCCTCGGGCATGTGCGGCAGCCAGAGCCCTTCCTCCTTGGCCCGGTCCCGCATGCCGAAGAGGATCCTGAGGTACTCGTCCCGCTCGATCTCGTCGGGATCGCCGATGCGGGCCTCGCCGGGCCGCACCACCTCGTCGATGAAGGTGCGGACCCGGGCGCGGATCGCCTCGAGCTCCGGGGAAAGGGTGAAGTCGATCGCCATGGCGCCGCAGCGTACGCGCCCCGACCTCGCCGGAGGCGGTCCGACGCGCCCGGCGATCAGGCCGACCTGCGGCCCTTCTTGCGGGTGGGCTTGCGCGCCTCCTCGACGCTCTGCTCCAGCGCCTCCATCAGGTCCACGACACGACCCTCGGCGGCCGGCTCGCCGGACTCGACCGCGAGCACCTCACCGCCCCGCGCCTTCTGCTCGATGAGCGAGCGCAGCTCGTTGGTGAACTCGTCGTGGTGCTCCTCGGGGTCCCACTCGCTGGTCAGGCTCTCGATGATCTGGACCGCGAGCTTGAGCTCCCGCTCGTCCGGCTCGGGGGCGTCGCCGAGGTCCAGCACCTGGTCGCGGTCGAGCACCTCGTCCGCGAAGCGCATCGTCGACATCGCCAGCGCGCCGTCGAGCGGTCGGATGGCGGCGAGGTACTCGGTGTTGCGCATGACGACCCGCCCGATGCCGACGCGCTGCTCCGACTCCATGGCGGCGGTCAGCAGGCGGTAGGCGCGCGCCGCGGTCTCGTCCGCGGGGGCGAGCCAGTAGGTCCGCTCGTAGAAGACGGGGTCGATCGCGGCGAGGTCCACGAACTGGACGATGTCGACCGAGCGCGTGCTGCTCGGCCGGAGCGCGTCGACCTCCTCCTTGCGGAAGGTGACGTACTCGCCGGTCTCGAGCTCGTAGCCGAGCTCGATGTCCTCCTTGGCGACCGGCTCCCCGGTGGACTTGGCGACCTTCTCGTAGCCGATGCGCGAGCCGGTCTTGCGGTCGATCTGGTGGAACCGCACCTTGTGGTCGCGCACCGCGGGGAAGGCCTTGACCGGCACGTTGACGAGGCCGAACACGATGGCTCCACGCCAGACCTGATGGGGCACGCTGCACCTACCTTCCGTTCCGCTCCCGGTCCCGTTCCGCTCCCGGTGCGCCCGGGAGTCGCAGGTACCGACGGAACGGACGCGGGAGATCAATCTACCCGTGCCGCGCGCCACAACGACCGCCCACCGCGCCGCTCACAGGATGAAGAGCATCTCCTGGTAGGTCGGCAGCGGCCACAGGTCGTCGGCCACGATCTCCTCGAGCGCGTCGGCGGCGGCACGCACGGCGTCCATCGCGGGGAGCACCACGTCGCACGCGTGCCGTGCCTGGTCGAGGGTGCTGCCACCCGGCTCCTCGTCCGCCGCGGTGCGCAGGCGCTGGATCGCGGCGCGCAGGTCGTCGACCCGGTCGGTCACGGTGTCGAGCGCCGTCAGGTCGGGCTCCCGGCCCAGCGTGCGGAGGTGCACCGCCGTCGACGCGAGCTCGCCCTGGTGGCGGACCGCGGCGGGGAGGATGAACGTCGAGGCGATCTCGAGCGCGCTGCGGGCCTCGACGCGGATGCTCTTGACGTACTGCTCGAGGTACACCTCCATGCGGCTGGTCAGCTCCCGCTCGCTCAGCACGCCGTGCCGGGAGAAGAGCTCCATGACCTCGGGGCTGCCCAGCTCGGGGAGCGCGTCGACGCTCGTGCGCAGGTTGGGCAGGCCGCGCGCCGCCGCCTCGACCTGCCACTCCTCGGAGTACCCGTCGCCGTTGAAGACGATGGCGCCGTGCTCGGCGAGGAGGTCCTGCAGCACCGCCTGCACCGCGTCGTTGAGGCTCTCGCCGCGCCCGAGGCGGGTCTCCAGCTCGGTGGCGATGACGTCCAGCGAGTCCGCCACGATCGTGTTGAGCGCCACGAGCGGGCCCGCGATGGACTGCGACGACCCCGGGGCACGGAACTCGAAGCGGTTCCCGGTGAACGCGAACGGGCTGGTGCGGTTGCGGTCGCCGGGGTCCGCGGGCAGCGCCGGCAGGGTGTCGACGCCGATGACCAGGGGGGCGGCCTCCTTCGACGCGGTGGCTCCCCCCTTGACGATCTGGTCGAACACGTCGGTGAGCTGCTCGCCCAGGAAGATCGAGATGATCGCCGGCGGCGCCTCGTTCGCGCCGAGGCGGTGGTCGTTGCGGGACGACGCGACGACGGCCCGCAGCAGCCCGGCGTACTTGTGCACGCCGCGGATCACCGCCGCGCAGAACACCAGGAACTGCGCGTTCTCGTGGGGGGTGTCACCCGGGTTGAGCAGGTTGCCCTGCGATTCGTTGCCGAACGAGTAGTTGATGTGCTTGCCCGAGCCGTTCACCCCGGCGAACGGCTTCTCGTGCAGCAGGCACTCCATGTCGTACTTCTCGGCGACGCGGCGCAGGGTGCTCATCAGCTGCTGCTGGTGGTCGGTCGCGATGTTCGCCCGTTCGAACAGGGGTGCGATCTCGAACTGCCCGGGCGCCACCTCGTTGTGGCGGGTCTTCGCGGGGATCCCGAGCTTGAACAGCTCGCGCTCGCACTCGAGCATGAACGCCAGCACCCGCTCGGGGATGGCACCGAAGTAGTGGTCGTCGAACTCCTGTCCCTTCGGGGGCGGTGCGCCGAAGAGGGTGCGCCCCGTCGAGAGCAGGTCGGGCCGGGCCATGTGGAAGTTCCGGTCGATCAGGAAGTACTCCTGCTCGGCACCGACGTACGCGCCGACGGGCTCCGGGTCCTCGTGGCCGAAGATGCGCAGGATCCGCTGCGCGTGGCGGTTGAGCACCTGCTCGGAGCGCAGCAGCGGCGTCTTCTTGTCGAGTGCCTCCCCGGTCCACGACACGAACACGGTCGGGATGCACAGCGTGGTGCCCTTCGGGTTCTCGAGCAGGTACGCGGGGCTGGTGACGTCCCAGCCCGTGTAGCCCCTCGCCTCGAAGGTCTCGCGCAGGCCGCCGTGGGGGAAGCTCGAGGCGTCGGGCTCGCCCTGCACGAGGGTCCGCCCGGCGAACTCGGCGATCACGGCGCCGCCGGAGCTGTCCGGCTCGAGGAAGCTGTCGTGCTTCTCCGCCGTCAGGCCGGTCAGCGGGTAGAACACGTGCGCGTAGTGGGTGGCGCCGTTCTCGATCGCCCAGTCCTTCATCGCCGAGGCGACCACGTCGGCGACCGACGGGTCGAGGGGCTCCCCCCGGTCGATCGTGGCGATCACCGACTCGTACACGGGACGCGGCAGGCGGGCCTGCATGACCGCCCGGGAGAAGACGTTGCGGCCGAAGATCTCCTGGGGCGTCTCGTCGGTGTCGAAGCCCTCCGAGGGTGGCGTGTACTGGGCGATGCGTTCGATCGCCCGGTGTCGTGCTTCGCTTCCGCCCATCGGTCGGCTCCTCGGGGTCGCGGCGCGTGCCGGGTGGGGCCTCCGGCCCGGAAAGGCTACTCACCGACCCGGCCGCCCACGAAGGACCACCGCCGTGCGGCGCGCCGTCGCGTGACAATTGTTACGGAATGGTGACGACCGGGGGACGGTTGTCTCTGATCTGTGCCCGGCATCACGGCCGGTGCCCAGTGACCAGGAGGACCCCCCTTGTCTCCACGTCTCCGACCTCGAAGTCCCATCGGCCGGACGGCCGCCATCGCCGCGGCGCTCCTCGTCGGGGCGGCGGGCGCCACGCCGTCACCGGCCGCCGCGAGCCCCGCGGACGCACCGGCGCCGTCGGGCTCGGCGCTCCGACTCCCCTCCGCCGTCCGGGCGGCGGTGCCCGCCCCCGGCGCGGGCGCGCTGCTTGAGGGCACCGGGATCGGCCTCTGGCCCTGGTCGCTGCCGGAGCCGGCGGCGGCCACCGCGACCGGCGTGCCGGGCGGCCCACGCGTCGCCGCTGAGGACGCCGAGCGGCTCGAGGTGTTCCTCCGTGGCGTGGCGCACCGACGGCAGGAAGCCGTCCGCACCGTGTTCTTCGCCGCCCTCGAGCGCCGTGCGGCGGCCGAGCGCGCCGCAGCGGAGCGGGCAGCGGAGCGGGCGGCAGCCGAGCGCGCCGCCGCACAGCGGTCCCGCAGCGTGAGCAGGGCGTCGACCCGGACGTCGGGCGGTTCCGGTGGCGGCGCGTCCGACCTCGCCGGCCTGCGCCAGTGCGAGTCCGGTGGCAACTACGGCGCCGTCAGCAGCTCGGGCCAGTACCGCGGCGCCTACCAGTTCTCGCGCTCGACGTGGGACTCCGTCGCGTCGTCCTCGCACCCGCACCTGGTCGGCGTGGACCCCGCGTCGGCCGCCCCGGCGGACCAGGACGCCATGGCG
>CBFGTJ010000194.1:0-6037 GCA_965651815.1 uncultured Microthrixaceae bacterium
GACCACATCGCCGCGATGTTGAACAGCGTGGGGGTGCTCGACGAGCCCACCTGGGCGACGTACTCGACCGTGTAGTCGCGCATCGCGAGGGCCCGCTGCATGGCCCCCACGGACACCACGGCGCCGAGCAGCACGATGAACGCGTAGGGGCGCGCCATCGCGAGGAGGCGCCGGTCCCGGCGTCGCAGCCCGGACGCGACGACCCCGATCGCCATCAGCGAACCACCGAGGGCGACGATCACCCCGGCGAGTCCGAGCGCACGGTTCACCCGGCGCGCTCCCTTCGGGCCTCGATGTCCTCGTCGGCCTCGCGGAGGCGCTCCTCGTGCTCCTCGGTGTAGGTGTTGTCGTGGCGGACGAGGATCTCGTCGCTCTCGAAGTGGCCGTCGCCGAACCTGCCCTCGAGGATCACCGGGATCTCGGAGCTGAACAGCTCGGGGGGATCGCCCCGGTGCCTGACCGGTGTCTCGCCGTCGCCGAAGGCCAGGACGAACTCGACGCCCTCGTCGGTCTCCCGGATGGAGCCCTCGACGACGTTGCCCTGCATGCGGAACCGGTCGTCGCCGAGCTGCTCGCGCCGCTCGAGGGCCTCATCGACGTTGTAGTAGAAGAGCGCCGCGTCATCGAGGCCCTTGAACAGCACCACGCCGAGTGCCCCGACCAGCACGGCGATGCCGCCGATGGCGAACGCCTTGCGGGCGCCGCCGGGCTGCCGGGTGGAGCCGGGGGCCGGGTCGCGTGGCGTGACGTCGAAGGCGCCGCCGCTGCCGCCCATGGGGCGCGCGTCGGGCGACTCCTCGTCGTCGAGGGCGGGGTCGTCGAAGCGGGGACCGGTCACATCCACCTCCGGCGCTCCGGCGGGACCGCCCGGGAGAGCTTGCGGCCCCGGAGGACGATCGAGAGGGCGTAGCCGCCCCCGATCGCGAACGTCGCGACCCAGGACAGGACGATGTAGCCGGTCGTGCTCACGGTGCCACCTCCACGGACGGGGTGCCGCGCTCCGCACGGCGTTCGGCGAGGGCCTCCTCGAGGCCGGCGTCCGCCGCGCGCTCGACGAGGTACGCGACACGGAACCGGTGCAGCAGCATCCAGACGAACACCACCAGGCCCGTGGCGAGGGAGAGGTACATGGCGACGAGCTGGTTGCCGCCCATCTCGGGGTCGATCGTGCCCAGCACGGTGCGCCCCTGGTGGAGGCCCCGCCACCAGTCGACCGCCTTGTGGACGATCGGGATGTTGACGACCGCGACGAGCCCCACGATCGCGCAGCGCGTCGCCCGGACCCTGGTGTCCGCCGGCACGGCCCGCACCGCGAGGTAGCCGATGTACATCAGCAGGAGCACGGCGGAGGTGGTGAGCCGCGGCTCCCAGCGCCAGAACACCCCCCAGGTGGTCTTGCCCCACAGCGCGCCGTTCAGGATCGTCAGGACGAAGAACACGACGCCGATCTCGGCCGAGGAGGCGCCCAGCAGGTCCCAGAACTCGGTGCGCTTCCACAGGTACATGGCGGACGAGACGGCGGTCACGACGAACGCGACGTACGCCACCGAGACCGTGGGCACGTGGGTGTAGATCATGCGGATGGTCTCGCCGAGCTGGGCGTCGGGCGGGCTCACGAACAGCCCGTAGACGACGCTCAGTGCCAGGCCCACCAGTGCGGCGGCGCCGAGCACCCGGGTGCCCGTCGAGGAGGTCGACTCGGGTCCGCTCGCGACGGGCGGGGCGTGCCCGGATCGGTTCGGCGGGGTGCTCATGCATCCTCCAGCAGGGGGCGGAACAGGAACGCTCCGAGGGCGAGGTACAGGGTGGCGAACACGCCGAGGAGCGCGACCCAGGACCACCCTCCCCCAGCATGGCCCTCGAGACCAACCTCGAAGCCGCGCGTGGCTGAGATCAGCACAGGAGCGAGCAGGGGGAGCAGCAGCATCGGCAATAGTGTGTCCCGACTCCGCAGGCGAGCGGACAGCGCCCCGTACACGGAGCCGGCCGCGGCGATGCCCAGCGTGGCCGTCGCGGCCACGGAGAGCAGCAGCGGGGCGTGCGCCGGTTGGGCGTCGTAGAAGACCACGACCCCGACGCCGAGCACGACCTCCAGCACCGCGAGCTGCACGACCAGCGCGGCGACCTTCCCGAGGAAGATCGCGGCGGGCGCCATGCCCGACAGCCGCAGCGCGTCGAGGATGCCGTCCTCGGCCTCGACGCCGAAGCTCCGCTGCAGCACGAGCACCGACGAGAACAGCACCCCGACCCAGAACAGGCCCGGGGTGGCGCGCTCGAGCACGCCGCGGTCCGGGTCCAGCGCGAACGCGAACAGCAGGAGGACGAGCACCGCGAACGGGAGCACCTGCCCCATCCCCACGCGGGCACGCAGCTCGAGGCGCAGGTCCTTCGCGGCGACCAGCGCCGCGTCGCGGATCACGATCCCCGGCCCGCCGGCACGGCGTCGCCGGCGAGGAGGCCGCCCTGGACGACGCCGCCCTCGACGGTCACCGAGCGGTGCGCCACCCCCGTGGCGCGGTCGAGCTCGTGGGAGGCGAACACCACGGTGGCGCCGACCGACGCGGCCTCGACCATCAGCCCGTCGACGATGTCCCGCCCCTCGCGGTCCAGCCCCGCGTGCGGCTCGTCGAGGAGCCACAGCTCCGGCCGGCGGCAGACCATCGCTGCGAACGACGTGCGACGCCGCTGCCCCGCCGAGAGGGCGTGCACGGGGAGGTCCCAGAGCCGGCGGGCCACCCCGAGGCGCTCCAGCGCCGCCCGGCCCTCCTCGACCGTCGAGCCCGAGGCCCGCGCCCAGAACGACACGTTCTCGGCGACCGTGAGGTCCTGGTACAGGTGGGTGGCGTGCCCGAGCAGGCCGACGCGCCGCCGAACGGCGGTGCGGTCCCGGACGAGGTCCTCGCCGAGCACGGTCGCGGTCCCCGAGGTCACGGGGACGAGCCCCGCGCAGACCCGCAGCAGGGTGGTCTTGCCGGCGCCGTTCGGACCCCGGAGCAGCAGGATCTCGCCGCGCCCGACGTCGAGGTCGACGCCGGCGAGGGCGGGGAAGCGGCCGAGCAGGGCGACCGCGGAGCGGAGTCGGACGATGGGCGCCAAGGCTGGTGGTCGGTCAGGGCCGTCGACACGTCCCGCGGACCGACCCAACGGTACCGTCGCCCCGACGTCGGGAACCAAGCAGCGCCGGCGGTAGGTTGAGCCGGTGCTCGGAAAGTTCTTGGGAGGGTTGGGCCGGGTCCTGATCATCTCGGGCCTCGTCGTGCTCGGGTTCGTCGGGTACCAGCTGTGGGGCACCGGGCTCGAGACCGCCCGCGCCCAGGGGGACCTGACCGAGGGCCTCGCCGCGGGGCTGGCCGACGAGCCGGCGGAGGACCGCTCCGACGGCGAGGAGGTCGACGCGGCCACCCTGGACCTGGCGGAGATCGCCGAGCGCCTCGCGGAGGTCGACCCGGCGACCGCGCCGCCGATGCCCCCGCCGCCGGCGGGCGAGCCCCTCGGCGTGATCGAGATCCCGAAGATCGGGCTCGAGTGGGCGATCGTGGAGGGCGTGTCCAAGGAGGACCTCAAGAAGGGGCCGGGCCACTACCCGGGGACCGCCCTGCCGGGGCAGGCCGGCAACGCGGGCATCGCGGGCCACCGGACGACCTACGGGGCGCCGTTCAACCGGATCGACGAGCTGGTGCCCGGCGACGAGATCCGGGTGACGACCCCCCAGGGCCGCTTCGTGTACGAGGTGATCCCTGCGCCCGGCCAGGACGGCCAGGCCTGGTACGCCGTGCCGCCCACCCGGGTCGAGGTCCTCGAGGACGTCGGCGACAACCGGCTGACGCTCACGGCGTGCCACCCCAAGTACTCCGCCAGGGAGCGGATCATCGTGCACGCCCGTCTGGCGGCGCAGCCCGCCGCCACGCCGGAGGCGGTGTCGGTGCAGCGCCCGGAGGTCCGCGAGGAGGTGGCGCTCGACTTCGACGACGGGCTCGAGGGCGATCCCGACGCGCTCCCCCGCGCGCTGGCCTTCGGCGGCGGCGCGGCGGCGCTCATGGTGCTCGCCTGGGTCCTCGCCCGCCACGTGCGGAGGTGGGTCGTGTACGCGCTCGCGACGCCAGGGGTGCTCGTGCTGATCTGGTTCGGCTACGTGCACATGGACCGCTACCTGCCCGCGCTGTGACCGCCACCGCGACCGCTCCCAGGGGGCGCAGGGCGCTCGCCGCGTGCTGCGCCGCGATCGCGGTGGTGCTCGGCGCGTGCTCCGGCGACGGGGACGGCGCGACCGACGGCCCGACCTCGACGACCGCGGCGCCGGTGAGCACCGCCGTCGAGACGACGGTCACGACCCTGCCGGAGGGGGCGACCGAGCAGGGGTTGCGCGAGCTGGAGGTCGGCGACTGCTTCGACCTCGTCGACGACCCGGCCGCCGCCGACCGGGCGGTGTGGTCGCTGCCGTGCGAGGACCCGCACAGCCACGAGGTGTACGACGTGCTCGACTACGAGGGCGAGGACGACGAGAACGGCGGGGACGGCTCGTACCCCGGGGTGCCCATCGTGCAGGACTGGGCGGAGCAGGCCTGCCACGACCGCTTCGAGGCCTTCGTGGGCGTCCGCTGGACGCTGTCCGAGCTCGACATCCAGGTGTGGTGGCCGTCGGAGGACTCCTGGGCCAGCGGCGACCGCACGGTCATCTGCACGGTGTTCTCGCCCAGCAGGGACCGCCTGCACGGCTCCCAGCGGGGAACCGGCAGGTAGCGGGGCCTCAGCGTCCCTTGAACTCGGGTGGGCGCCGCTGGGCGAAGGCCTGGCGACCCTCGACGAGGTCCTCGGAGGACCACGCCCGCTCGAACGCCTCGCGGTAGCGGGCCTCCGGGTCCGCGTCCGCCTCGGGCCGCTCGAGCAGGTCGAGTCCCAGCTTGGAGCCGGCGAGGGTCAGCGGGGCGAGCGACGCCACGTGCTCGGCGAGGAAGTCCGCCTCGCCGGGCGAGGACGTGATCCGGTGCACCAGGCCGACGGCGTGGGCCCGCTCCGCGGTCAGGGGCTCTGCGGTCAGCAGCATCCAGCGGGCGGTCGAGTGCCCGGCGAGGAGCGCGAGGCGCTGCACGGTCCAGTGGTCGACCATGAGCCCGAGCCGGGCGACGGGCACCGCGAAGCGGGCGTCCTCGGTGGCGAGCCGCAGGTCGCAGGCGAGTGCGAGCTGCATGCCGAGGCCCATGCAGGCCCCCGAGATCGACGCGATCGTCGGGTGGGGCAGCCCCGCGAGGTCGTCCAGCGCGTGGCGCAGCGCGCGGGTGAAGGCGAGGTCCTCGAGCTCGGTGAGGTCCGCGCCGGCGCAGAAGTGCCCCTCGTCGCCCTCGAGCACCAGCACGCGAAGGTCCGCCGCGGCGGCCCGGCGCACCCCTTCGTGCAGCTCGTCGAGGGCGGCGTGGTTCAGGGCGTTGCGGCGCTCGGGCCGGGAGATCTTCAGGCGCCCGATGGCGCCCTCCACGGTGTAGGTGACCGTCATGCATCCTCCACGTCGGTGGTCGGTCCGGGCGTCATCCCGGGGCGCCGGGCTGCCAGATCATCGCCCACAGCGCCACGACGAGCAGCACGTGCATGGCCCCGGTGAGCGGCCCCACCGCGCTCGAGCGGGCGCGCTGGGCGCGGATGAGCAGGAACATGACGACCGCCATGGCGATCCACACCGTGAAGGCGATCGAGATCCACGTCTCCTTGAACACCTCGCGGGGCTCCATCGCGTAGGCGCGCATGATGCCGCTGAACAGGAGCACGACCAGTGCGGGCGACTGGATGACGGTGGCGACCTTGGCGAACGCGCCGCCCGCGCCCGGCTCGGCACGGGTGACCGACGGGGCCGCGAAGAGGGCGCCGAAGGCCACGACGGCGGACAGCACGTGCAGGAACAGCCAGAAGTCGTACATGGCCCTGCGTTCTAGTGCACCGGTCGGACGGTGCCGGACGCCCTCGGGGCCCGAAGGCCATCGCCGAGCCTTCGCCGCCGCCTTGCGACGAAATCGTCGCGCGGCCGGACCACGTCCGTGCCGTTCGC
>CBFGTJ010000195.1:0-6004 GCA_965651815.1 uncultured Microthrixaceae bacterium
ACCGAGCTGCTGGGCGCCACCGAGATCCGCGTCGCCGGCGAGAGCGCCAAGTTCGGCATCAGCGAGGTGCGCTGGTCGCTGTACCCGATGGGCGGCTCGGCGGTCCGCATCCCTCGGCAGATCCCCTACACGGTGGCGGCCGACCTGCTGCTCACCGGCCGGCACATCACGGCCGAGGAGGCGCACCGGCTGGGGCTGATCGGCTACGTCGTCGACGACGGCGCCGCGCTCGACAAGGCCATCGAGATCGGCCAGACGATCTGCTCGAACGGCCCCCTCGCGGTCCAGGCGATCCTGCGGACGCTGCGCGAGACCAACGGCATGCGTGAGAGCGAGGCGCTCGAGCACGAGTTCACCTACGGCTGGGACGTCTTCGCATCGGAGGACGCCAAGGAGGGTCCGCGGGCCTTCAAGGAGAAGCGCACGCCGAACTTCCAGGGCAAGTAGGCCGGGGCAGGCGACGTCGGCACATCGGTGGGCCCGAGGGCCCGGACAGGGAGGCGAACATGCAGCTCGGACTGCAACTCGGGTACTGGGGCCAGATGCCCTCGCCGGACTGGGTGGACCGGGCGGTCGCCGCGGAGGAGCTCGGCTTCACCTCCGTGTGGACCGCCGAGGCGTGGGGCTCCGACGCGCTCACCCCGCTCGCGTACCTCGCGGCGAAGACCGAGCGCGTGCAGCTCGGCACGTCGGTCGTGCAGCTCGCGGCGCGCACCCCCACCGCGACGGCGATGTCGGCGATCACCCTCGACTACCTCTCGGGCGGGCGCTTCCGCCTGGGGCTCGGCGTGTCGGGCCCCCAGGTCGTCGAGGGCTGGTACGGGCGGCCGTCGAACAAGCCGCTGCTGCGGACCCGCGAGTACGTCGAGATCATCCGGCGCGTCGTCGCGCGCGAGGAGCCCCTCGAGTTCGACGGCGAGCTCCACCAGCACCCGTACCACGGGCCGGGCAGCGTCGGCCTCGGCAAGCCGCTCAAGTCGATCGTGCACCCGCTGCGGCGCCACATCCCGATCTACCTCGGGGCGGAAGGGCCGAAGAACGTGACCCAGACCGCGGAGATCGCGGACGGCTGGCTGCCGCTCTACTACTCGCCGTACCGCCAGGAGGTCTACGCCGACCAGCTGGCCGGCGCGAAGGAGGGCTTCGAGATCGCCGCGCTGGCGGCCTTCAAGGTCACCGAGGACGACCGGCCCGAGACGATCGAGGAGGCGCTCGCCGGCACGCGGGCGATGCTCGCGTTCTACATCGGCGGCATGGGCGCCAAGGGGCAGAACTACCACACGAAGCTCGCGGCGCGGATGGGCCTCGGCGAGCAGGCGACCCGCATCCAGGACCTGTTCCTGGACGGCAAGGGGGACCAGGCGGTCCACGAGGTGCCCGTCGACTTCGCGGACGAGATCTCGCTGGTCGGCACCCCGGCCCGGATCGCGGACCGGGTCGCGGCGTGGAAGGAGTCCCCGGTCACCGAGATCCTCATCCACGCCGGCACGGTCGACGAGCTGCGCCAGGCCGCGGAGCTCATCCTGCCGGCCTGAGCGACCTGATCGTTCCGTCCCGCAGGACGGGCGCCATGGGGCACGTCCTGCGGGACGGAACGGGGGGCTCGGTCCGGCCGTGGCGAGCGCGTCGGTGACCGCCGGCGCCACCTTCGGCCACCCGATCTCGCGCTCGTAGGCGAGCGCGACGTCGAACAGCTCGGCGTCGCGGTGGTGCCGTGCGAGCACCTGCATGCCCACCGGCAGCCCGCCCACGGTGCCCGCGGGGATCGACACCGCCGGGTTCCCGTAGATGTTCGACGGGATGGTGAGCCCGCCCATCGTGACGAGGTCCGGCACCTTCTCCACGACCGCCTCGATGAGGCTGTTCGACATCCGGGGGAACGCGCCGTTCAGCACCCGCAGGGACGCCATGAGGCCCCGGAACGCGAGGCGGGCCGCCGGGGACGCCTTCGCCCGGTCGAGGAAGGTCTCGGTCGGGCTGGAGGTGGTGGCGTCCGCCGGGAACGCGGGCCCGGGGTTGGTGGTCGTGATGATGTAGTCGACCTGCTCGAACGCGTTCGCCATCGCCTCGTTCACCGCGAGCCGCTGGCCCTCCGCCACCGCGGCGAGGTTCAGGTTGTAGAGCGACTCGGCGAGGATCGTGCCGAGGGCGACCTCGTCGGTCATCTCCTTCGCGCACGAGGGCCACCGGGGGCCGAGCTCCACCAGCAACGTCGAGAGGTTGCCCATCGCCCACTGCGCGGCGAGGTTCGGCAGCTCGAGCTCGATCTCGACCTCGACCATGCCCGTGACGGAGATGAGCTCCTTCGCCGCGGCGCGGATGCGCTCCTCGACGCCCGGCTCGAGCCGGACACCGCCGATCGACGGCAGCACCGCGACGCGCTTGCCGGCGAGCTCGGTGGTGCCGAGGTTGGCCTCCCACCCGCCCGGGTTCGGGATCGTCTGGGGGTCCCGCGGGTCGAGCCCCGCGCACACGTCGTAGTAGCGGGCGGCGTCGCGCACCGAGCGGGAGAGGCTGCCGAGCACGACCGTGCCCGGGCGGAAGAACGCGTGCGGGCCGCGCGAGATGCGCCCGTAGGTGCCCTTCATGCCGAGCAGCCCGCAGTAGCCGGCGGGGATGCGGATCGACCCGCCGCCGTCGCCGCCGCTCGCGATCGTGACCAGGCCGCCCGCGACCGCGGCGGCGCTCCCGCCCGACGACCCGCCGGCCGTGCGGCCGTGGCGCCACGGGTTGTGGCACACGCCGTTGAGCTTCGTGACGCTCACGTTGAGGCCACCGAACTCCGAGGCGGTGGTCAGGCCGACGGGCACGGCGCCGCCGTCGCCGGTGAACCGCTTCACGACCTCGGCGGTCCGCGTCGCGATGCGGTCCTTGAACACCAGCGACGCGCCGGTGTCGGGCCAGCCCTCGACCGCCTCCAGCTCCTTGATGCCGACGGGTACGCCGCCGAACGGCTTGGACACGTCCGCCTCGCTCGCGGCGGCGAGCGCGCGCTCGGGGTCGAGGAACGAGAAGCAGTTGAGGTCGCTGCGCTCGATGGCGGCGAGCGTGGCCTGCAGCTCCTCCACGGGCGAGCGCTCTCCCGCACGGAACGCGTCGACGAGGGAGCAGGCGTCGTCCAACCAAGGGGTGTCGGTCATCACACGATCATGCCTGAACTCGGTTCACGTCGCCACAGGAACTTGACACCGTCCACTGGCAGGAGTTCGTCGGCGCCGCCCGGGACCCGATCAGGTCGTGTCCATCCGGGTCGGCGTGTCGAGGCTCGCGGTGCCGGTCCCGCTGACGACCGGCGCCGCGGACCGGGGCAGCATCCACGCGGCGACCAGCCCGGCGAGGCCCGCGACGCCGATCACCACCATGGCCGCCAGGTAGTTCCGGTGGACCAGGTGGGCGACGAGGATCGTCCCGGCGAGCGCCGTGCCCACCGACGAACCGAGGTTGGACACGCTGCGGGACAGGCCCGAGATCGCCCCCTGCTGGTCCTCGGGGAACGCCGACTGCACCACGTTCACCGACGGCGTGAGCATCGTGCCCAGACCGAGCCCGATGACGAACAGCCCGGGCACGAACGCCCACGGGCTCGACGTCTCGCCGACGAGGACGAGGAGCAGCGCGATGCCCGGGATCGTCACGAGGAACCCGGCGATGATCAGCGTGCGCTGCGAGCGGCGCTTCGCCATCCGCCCGGCGAGCAGCGACGCGATGAGCAGGCCGGCGGTGGCGGCGGTGAAGATGACGCCGGTCTGCACGGCCCCGTAGCCGCGCACCACCTGCAGGAACGCGGACACCACGAACGACGTGCCGAGCAGCATCAGCCACTGCACGTGCTGGGTCACCAGCCCGAGGTTCGAGACCCGGTTCCGGAACAGCGAGGCGGACAGCAGCGGCTCCTCCCCCGCCCGCTCCCTTGCCCGCACGTGCAGGAAGAACCACGCGAGGACCGCGGCGCCGAGGACGAGCAGCACCAGCATGAGGCGCAGGTCGTCGTCCGCGGCGAGGATGCCCATGACCACCAGCACGAGCCCGACCGCGGAGAGCACCGCGCCGGTCGTGTCGGGGCGGTGGCTCGGCTGCGCCGGGAGCGGGTCCCGGAGGTGGCGGGCCAGCACGAGGATCACCGCGATCACCATCGCCTGGAACACGAACGAGGCCCGCCAGCTGATCGCGGAGGTGATGACCCCGCCGATCAGCGGGCCCATCGCGGCGCCGATGCCGCCCATGCCGCTGATCGCACCGAACGCCCGGGCTCGCGAGGTCGTGTCGGTGAACAGCAGGGTCGTGAGGATGTACACGGGAGGGATCAGCATGGCGGTGCCGACCCCCTCGAGGATCGAGTTGCCGACGATCAGCAGGCCGAGCCCGGGCGAGGCGGCGCTCAGCAGCGCCCCCACCCCGTAGACGGCCAGCCCGACCGTGAAGCACCGCTTCCGGCCCCACCGGTCGGTCAGCTTGCCGCCCGGGATCATCAGCGCGGCCATGACGAGCAGGAAGATCGTGATGGCCGTCTGCACCCCCTGGACCGTCGTGTCGAGGTCCTCGGTGATGTCGTTGATCATCACGTTCATGTTCGAGCCGGCGAAGCTGCAGATGAACTGCGCGAGCGCGAGCGGCACGAGCATCCGCCGCAGGGCCGGGTCGGGACGGGTGCGCTCAGCCATGGCGCACCGGGGACCCGGCGCCCGCGCCCAGGGGCTCGCGGGGGTGGTCGAGCTGGTGGTCGAGGTTCAGCGCCGCGGCGATCAGCGCCAGGTGGGTGAACGCCTGGGGGAAGTTGCCGATCTGCTGGCCGGTCGAGTCGATCTCCTCCGAGTACATGCCGAGGTGGTTGCCGTAGGTGAGCATCTTGGAGAAGGCGAGGCGCGCGTCCTCGACCCGCCCCGAGCGCGCCAGCGCGTCGACGTAGAGGAACGTGCACAGCGAGAACGTGCCCTCCGCGCCGGGCAGCCCGTCCGGTGACGCCTCCGGGTCGTAGCGGAACACGAGGCTGTCCTCGACGAGGGTGGCGTCCATCGCCCTCATCGTCGACTGCCATCGGGGGTCGTTCGGTGGGAGGAAGCCCATCAGCGGCATCAGCACGAGCGACGCGTCGAGCACGTCACCGCCCTCGTACTGGACGAACGCGCCGAGGTCCTCGTTCCAGCCCTTCGAGAGGATGCGCTCGTGCACCCGGTCGCGCTCGGTGGTCCACCGCGTGCCGTGCGCCGGGCGCCCGCGGCTCGAGGCCATGCGGATGGCCCGGTCGAACGCCACCCACGACATGAGCTGCCCGTAGGTGAACGCCCGCCGGCCGCCCCGCGTCTCCCAGATGCCCTCCTCCGGGTCCTCCCAGTGGTCACAGAGCCAGTCGACGACCTCGGCGATGGACCGCCAGCCGTCGGTGCCGACCCCCCACTCGCCCATCTCGCCGCGGTCCAGCGCCCACATCGCGTTGAGCGCCTCGCCGTAGATGTCCAGCTGCAGCTGGCCGGCCGCGTCGTTGCCGATCCGCACCGGGCTCGAGCCGCGGTAGCCCTCCAGGTGGTCGAGGGTCTCCTCGACCAGGTCGGAGCTGCCGTCCACCCGGTACATGATCCGCAGCGGGCCGGACCCGTTGCCGGCCTGCTCCTGGGTGCGCTCGCGCAACCACGCACCGAACGCGGCCGCCTCCTCGGTGAACCCGAGGCCGAGGAGCGCCTGCACCGAGAACGAGCCGTCGCGCACCCAGGTGAACCGGTAGTCCCAGTTACGCGAGCCGCCGACCTCTTCCGGGAGCCCTGCGGTCGGCGCGGCGACCAGCGCGCCGCTGGGCGCGTAGGTCATCAGCTTGAGGGTGATGGCCGAGCGTTCGACGGCCTCGCGCCAGCGGCCCCGGTACGTGCTCTGCTCGATCCAGCGCCGCCAGAAGTCGACGGTGTCGAGGTACAGCCGCCTGACCTGGCCCTGCCCGATCTCCGTGGGGCGCGCCGAGGCGCCGGACTCCAGGAGGAACCCGAGGGTCTCACCGGCGTGCACGGTGAAGCGT
>CBFGTJ010000196.1:0-5986 GCA_965651815.1 uncultured Microthrixaceae bacterium
AAGATCCGGTGGCGGGTCGGATCACCCAGCGCTCGCGCCTGTTCCTGCAGGGTCGTCACGGTGGGCTTCCGGCCAGGACATTCATCCACGACATACTGGAAGTATTCACCGAACGGGAGGACGAGGCATGGCGACCCCATCCGGGCGAGGACCCACCGGCCCGGACGATGCCGGCCCCGCCGCCGCCGGTCGCGTCGCGGCCGTGCACCGCCAGACCCGCCGCTCGCTGGTCCTGACGGTCGCCTTCGTCGCCGCCGCGGTCGTCCTCGCGCTCGTCGACGGCCCCGAGGGCCGCTGGGCCGCCCTGCACCTGTTCCTGCTCGGGGCGCTGCTCACGGCGATCTCCACGGCCACCGTCTACCTGTCGGTCACGTGGTCCGCCGCGCCGGCACCACCCGACTCCCTGATCGAGGCCCAGCGCTGGATCCTCGCCACCGCGGCGCTCGGCGTGGTCGCCTCGCGACGGCTCGACGCGCCCGCGTGGACGACGGTGGTCACGGCCCTGGTCGTCGTGCTCGCCCTCGCGGTGCTCGCCGCAGCGCTGCTCGGCGTGCGCCGGCACGCCAGGGTCGACCGGTTCCTGCCCGCCATCGACGGCTACCTGGTCGCGCTCGCGGCAGGCGCGCTCGGCTCGCTCGCCGGGGCGCTGCTCGCCGGTGGCGTGCTCGACGACCTGGCAGGCGGGCGGATCGGCGTCGGCGAGCTGCACGCGAGGGTCCGGGGCGCGCACATGACCCTCAACCTGTTCGGGATGGTGGGGCTCGTGGTCGCCTCGACGCTGCCGTACATGTCCGCGACCCAGTCCCGCTCGAAGATGTCGCGCCGGGCGACGAGCGGGGCCGTGTGGTCGGTGATCGTGACCCTCGCCGCCGCGACCGCGGTGAGCGTGGTGGGCAGCCTCTCGGGCGACGACCGGCTCGCGGCGGCCGGGATCGCGGTGTACGCGCTGGCGCTGCTCGCGATGGTGCGCCTGCTGCCGGTGCCGGGGCGTCGTCAGCTGGAGTGGGCGGGCCCACGGCTGCTGCAGCTCGCGAGCGGGGTGCTGTGGTGGGTGGGCTGCACCGCCGCGCTCGCCTGGATCCGCGCCTGGGGCGGGGTCGAGGAGTGGCGCGTCGTCGCCGCGCTCGTGATCGGAGGGTACGGCCAGATCGTGCTCGCCTCGCTCGCCTACCTCGGTCCCGTCGTCCGCGGTGGCGGCCACGTCCGTCTGGGCCAGGGGTTCGCGACCACCCGTTCGTGGGTCGCGCTCGCCGCGGGCAACGTCGCCGCGGTCGCGGCGCTGACCGACCGGGTGCCCGTGCTCGCGCTGGCGCTCGCGGTGCTGGCGGCGGACCTGGTCGTCCGGGGTGCGGCGCTCGTCAGCGGCGCGCGGCGCGCCGTTCCACACTGAGGTTGTAGAGGGCGAAGCCGGCCATGAGGCCGAACCCCGGCCCGCCCCAGAACGCGGCGAACGCGCCGACGCCCAGGCTGCCCGGGATGTCGGCACCCGCGAGCCAGATGCCGCCGCCGACACCGACGAGGAAGATCAGCGTGGCGACCACGACGCTGACGATGAGGTACCTCGTCTGGTCCGGCTCACGCCGGCCTGCTGCTGCCGCGACGTCCTCGCGGTCTGTCAGGGTGGGAACGGATGTGTCCAAGGCGCTGACGGTCATACTGTTATTTCTAACAGAAAACAGATAAATCACCATCGACGCCGCACCTCGAACCCCGGAGCAGCACGTGACGACACCCCAGCGCCCCGAACGGCCCCGCTCCCGCGAGTCGGGCCACCCGACCGGCAAGGCGATCGTGGTCCTCGTCGTCGTCACCGTCGGGCTCTTCGTGCTCGCCGCGCTGAGCACCTTCTGAGGCGCACGTCGCGAGGGGCCCGGGGCCGGGCCGAGGGCCTCAGGGTGCGGCGACGTCGCCGTTGGCCGGCAGCTCGGCGCGGTCGAGGGCCTCGGCGGTGAGCGTCCGGCCGAGCTCGATCATCTCCTCGGCGCGGTGGAAGTCGAGCACCCGGCACGCGTCCTTCGGCACGCGCACCAGCACGTCCGGCGGGTGCCCGGCCATCCGGTAGCGGGTCACGAGGGCCTGCATCGCCTCGAGCGACTGGGTCATGACGTCGAACTTGCCCAACCCCGGGGGCAGGGCGTCCAGGACGTCGGAGGCCGGCGCGGCGCCGCCGTCGCCGGCGGGCTCGTCCGGGTCCGCGGGCACGAACCGGCTGGTCAGCGAGCGCACGAGGTCCCGGTCGAGCAGCTGCGACGCGCTGCGCCGGAACCGCTCGGTCCACTCCTCGATCGGGCGGGCCTCCGCGGTGACGGCCGCGGTCGCCGCGCCCTCCTCGGCGGTGCCGCCGACGCGCTCACCGGTGAGGTCGACGGCGACGGTGAGGTCCGAGCGCACCGACGCGGTCGGCGCGACCGGCACCGGGTCCATGATCCCGCCGTCGACGAGCACCCGCCCGTTGAGCATCACCGGCGTGAAGATGCCCGGCATCGCGATCGACGCCCGCACCGCGACCTCGACCGGACCGTGCTGGAACCAGACCTCCTTGCGGGAGAGCAGGTCCGTCGCGACGGCCGTGTAGGGGATCGGCAGGTCCTCGATCCTCAACCCGCCGATGAGGTCGCCCATGCGGCTCAGCAGCTTGCCGGCGCGGATCGCGCCGGGGGCCGACAGCGACGGGTCGAGGAGCCGGATCACGTCGAGCTGGCTGAGCCCCTTCACCCACTCGACGTAGTCGTCGAGCCGCCCGGCGGCGTGCAGCGCCCCGACCAGGGCGCCCATCGAGCACCCCGCGACCGCGACGACCTCCATCCCCCGCTCCTCGAGCACCTCGATGGCCCCGATGTGCGCGTAGCCCCTCGCCCCTCCCGAACCCAGGGCGAGGGCGACACGTCGCGGGGACCCCGCCTCGGGGCCCCTCGGAGCGGACGGCGCGGCCATGGGGCCGATCGTACGGGCCGGAAAAAGTTCGGAGGTCGCGGAATAGATGACGTATCAACTCACTTCCCCCGGGTACGTACACCGTTCAACTTGCACGAGGAGCAGACATCCAGATGACCGACACGGCCCCGACCACGACCTTCACCCCCGAGCAGCTCACCGGTGAGTACACGCTCGACCCGACCCACACGCGGCTCGGCTTCGTCACCCGCCACGCGATGATCACGAAGGTCCGCGGCGCCTTCAACGAGTTCGACAGCGAGCTCTACATCGACGCTGCCGACCCGTCGAAGTCCACGGCCAAGGTGGTCATCAAGGTGGACTCGATCGACACCCGCAATGCGGACCGCGACGCGCACCTGCGCAGCAACGACTTCTTCGCCATGGACGAGTACCCGACGATCACGTTCGAGTCGACCAAGGCGGAGCAGGTCTCCGACGACGTGTTCCGGGTGACCGGCGACCTGACCATCAAGGGCGTGACCAAGGAGGTCAGCGTCGACCTCGAGTTCACCGGCGCCGCCCAGGACCCCTTCGGGAACCTCCGCCTCGGCTTCGAGGGCGGCCTCACCGTCAACCGCAAGGACTGGGGCATCACCTGGAACGCCGCGCTCGAGACCGGCGGCGTGCTGGTGAGCGAGAAGGTCCAGCTCGAGCTGGAGCTCTCGGCCATCAAGAAGGCCTGACCGGGACGACCTGACCAGCCGGTCCGACAAGGGAACCCCGCGTAGGTTGCGTGGGTGCGGGCCCCGGGCCCGCCCCCACGCCGCGCGGGACGCCGGCGACGACACGGGACGGAGGTGATCGACGTGGACGAGCGCGTGACGCGGTCACCACTGCTGCGGCGGCTGTGCGGCGGGCTGATCGCGGCCTACCGGAAGGACCCGGCGCTGCACGGGATCGCCACCGCCGAGGTCCTGCTCTACCAGGGCGTCTGGGCGATCGCCGCGCACCGCGTGTCGCACCGCCTCTGGCGCTGGGGGGTGCCGTTCATCCCGCGGCTGATCTCCCAGGTCGTGCGTGCCGTGACCGGCGTGGAGATCCACCCGGGCGCACGCATCGGCCGCTGCGTGTTCATCGACCACGGCGCCGGGGTGGTCATCGGCGAGACCGCCGAGGTGGGCGACCACGTGATGATGTACCACGGCGTCACGCTCGGCGGGCACGGGTGGTGGGCCGACCGCAAGGGCTCGAAGCGCCACCCGACCATCGAGGAGGGCGTCACCCTCGGCGTCGGCGCGTCGGTGCTCGGACCCGTGACCGTCGGCGCGCGGAGCCGCATCGGCCCCCACGCCGTGGTGATCGACGACGTCCCACCCGACTCGATCGTCGTCGCACCGAAGGGCCGCCTCCTCGTCGAGCGCGGCGAACGCGTGCAACCGGGGTACGTGGACGACGCCACGCTCGTGCAACCGGCCTGGCTCCAGAACCACGAGATGGGAGGCCTGTGATGGCACTGCACCCCGACATCACCGCGCTGATCGGCAGGACCCCGCTGGTCGAGCTGCGCCGCTACGGACAGGGGGTGCCCGGCCGTCTCGTCGCGAAGCTCGAGAGCGCGAACCCCGGCGGCAGCGTGAAGGACCGCATCGCGCTCGCGATGGTCGAGGCCGCCGAGCGGGACGGGCGGCTGCCCGAGGGCGGGACGATCGTCGAACCGACCAGCGGCAACACCGGGATCGGGCTCGCGATGGTCGCGGCGGCCAAGGGCTACGACGCCGTGTTCACGATGCCCGAGAGCATGAGCCTCGAGCGCCGCAAGCTGCTCACCGCGTACGGCGCACGCATCGAGCTCACCCCCAGGGAGCTCGGCATGAAGGGCGCGATCGCACGCGCGGCAGAGCTGGTCGAGGAGCACGGCTGGTTCATGCCCCAGCAGTTCGAGAACCCGGCGAACCCCGAGGTGCACCGGCGCACCACCGCCGAGGAGGTCTGGGCCGACACGGGGGGCGCCCTCGACGCGTTCGTCTCCGGCATCGGCACCGGCGGCACGATCACCGGCGTCGGTGCGGTGCTCAAGGAGCGCCGACCCTCGGTCCACGTCGTCGCGGTCGAGCCCGAGGAGTCCGCGGTGCTCTCCGGCGAGGAGCCCGCACCGCACCCCATCCAGGGCATCGGCGCCGGCTTCGTGCCCGACGTGCTCGACACCGAGGTCTACGACGAGATCATCCGTGTGGACGCCCGCAGCGCCGCCGAGGCCACCCGCCGCCTCGCCCGCACCGAGGGCATCCTCGCCGGCATCTCCAGCGGTGCCGCCCTCCACGCCGCGGAGCAGGTCGCCCGCCGACCCGAGCTCGAGGGCAAGGTGGTCGTGGTGGTCCTGCCCGACACCGGCGAGCGCTACCTCAGCACGGACCTGTTCGAGCCCGGCACCTGAGCGGGGACCGGGCATCCCAGCCGTCGCGTACCGTCGCGACGTGACACATCCCGCAGACCGGCACGACCTCATCCGCGTCCAGGGCGCCCGCGAGAACAACCTCAAGGACGTCAGCGTCGAGATCCCGAAGCGGCGGCTGACGGTGTTCACCGGGGTGTCCGGCTCGGGCAAGAGCTCGCTCGTCTTCGCCACGATCGCCGCCGAATCCCAGCGCCTCATCAACGAGACCTACAGCGCGTTCCTCCAGGGGTTCATGCCCAGCCTGGGGCGCCCGGACGTCGACCTGCTCGAGGGGCTCACCACTGCGATCATCGTCGACCAGGAGCGGATGGGCGCCAACCCGCGGTCGACGGTAGGCACGGTGACCGACGCCAACGCGTTCCTGCGCATCCTGTTCAGCCGGGTGGGGGAGCCACACGTGGGCTCGCCCAACGCCTTCTCCTTCAACGTCCCCTCGGTGAGCTCACAGGGCGCCATTCAACCAGCTCGGCGGCATGTGCCCGCGCTGCGAGGGCCGCGGCGCGGTGTCCGACATCGACCTGAGCCAGCTTGTCGACGAGTCCAAGTCGCTGGCCGAGGGGGCGATCACCGTCCCGGGCTACGTGCCCGACGGGTGGTACGTCAAGCTGTTCAGCGAGTCGGGGTTCCTCGACCCGCACAAGCCGGTGAGGGACT
>CBFGTJ010000197.1:0-5984 GCA_965651815.1 uncultured Microthrixaceae bacterium
CGCTGCTGGGTCACGTCGAGCAGCGCGTGGCCGGCGTCGGTGGCGTGGAACACCGCGTCGCGGCCTTCGCCCTCGCGGACGAACAGCCCTTCGCCGATCAGGCGGCGCATGCACGAGCGCACCGTTTCGGCGCCGATGCCGCACTCCTCGGCGACGCTGTAGAGCTCGGCACCGTGGACGGTGCCGTCCCGGTGCGTGAGCCCCAGCACCATCAGCCGGGTGGGGAGCGCCTCGTCCTCACCCGTCGCACCACCTGTGCCGGTCGGCTCTGGGTCGGTCGTAACGCTCACGACCGCCATGGTCGTCGGCGGGTCGTGCGCGTGTCAATCCCGGTGGTACGGTCCGCCGGTCGAGATCCCGGAGGATCCCACGAGGGGGTGGCATGTCGATCATCGACAAGGTCGGACAGCGCTTCGGCGCCCTGAAGCCACGGATCTCCGAGTGCGCCATCGTCGCCCGGCCGCTGCCGCTGATCGCGGACGAGATCATCGAGGCGGGGGACGACTTCCGCTTCAAGGTCGTGTTCGACCCGACCGACCGGCACCTCCAGCAGATCGAGCCGGCGCGGCGCCTCGAGCTGATGAAGGGTCCCTTCGCCCGCGGGGCGGTGGTCATCCTGGCGATCCACAAGCCCACCGACCGGGCCATCGGCAAGATGTGGCTGCTCACCGAGTCCCCGCTGCCGGAGGACACCAAGAGCGGGCTGCTGCCGATCCGCCTGGCCAAGGACGAGACGTTCCTGTTCGACCTCTGGGTGCACGAGGACTTCCGGCGCCACGCGGTCGGCATCACGATGGCCTACGAGATGGGCGCGATGGCCGACGAGTACTACCCGGAGAAGCGCTGGGTGTACGGCTACGCCCACACCGACAACGAAGCCTCGATGAACCTCATGTGGCTCGTGTACGGCATGTGGACGGTGCAGTACGTCAAGGAGTACGAGCTCGGCCCGTACCGGGTCGGGATCGTGCCCGGGTCCGACCACCCCAAGTTCGGCCCGTTCTCCAAGCGCGGCCGCCACTCCGGTGACGGCTTCCAGATGCCGGGCCGTCCCCGCAGCGGAGAGGGCTACCGGGACTACCACCACAAGAAGGGCTTCGCCCGCCGAGACACGCGCTCGTCGAACGTCGAGGTGTCCGACGGGTGGATGTGGCCGGGGCCCGAGTGGTTCGACAACGACCACCCGCTCGACCCCGAGGGCCGACCCGCGCTGCCCGAGACCCTTCCCCGCAAGCTCGAGCTCTGAGCGCTGCGAACCTCGGGGGGTTGCCGTCGCCCAGCGACGACAACCCCCCAAGGTTCGCGAAGCAGATGACGCTCAGCCGAGGTGCAGGCCGCACTCCGTCTTGGACGAACCGGACCAGCGGCCCGAGCGGGGGTCCTCGCCGGGCGCCACCGGCAGCGTGCAGGGCTGGCACCCGATGGACGGGTAGCCGCGCAGCGTCAGCGGGTTCACCGGCACGTCGTGCTCGGCGATGTAGGCGTCCACCTGCTCCTGGGACCAGTTGGCGATCGGGTTCACCTTCACGAGCCCGCGCAGGTCCCGCGCCACGATCGGCGCGTTCGCCCGCGTCGGGGCCTCGTCGCGGCGCAGACCCGACATCCACGCCGCCTTGCCCGCCAGCGCACGGTCGAGCTGGCCGACCTTGACCGCGGAGCAGCAGTTCTCCGGGTCGACCCGCCACAGCTCCTCGTCGTGGGGCGGCACGGTCATCATCCGCAGGTTGAGCCCGTAGCGGCGCCGCACGGTCTCCACCGTCTCGAGGGTCTCGGGGAAGTGGTAGCCGGTGTCGATGAACACGACCTCGATCGCGGGCGCGACCCGCACGGCGAGGTCGATGAGCACCGCGTCGGTCATCGACGCGGCCAACGACAGGTGCGGGCCGAAGCTGCGGCACGCCCACTCGACGATCTCGGCCGCGTCGGCCTTCTCGAAGCGGCGGTCGAGCTCGGCGAGCTCCTCGTCGCTGAACTCCGCGGCCCGGAAGGGTCCCGGCGCCGGTTGGGAAGGGTCGTACGCGTGCTCGTGCCGCGCTGCGAGGGTGGTGTCGCCCATCAGACCGCGCACTCCGACTCGCCGATCTCCTTGGTGTACGGACCGGTCTCCCCGTAGTCCACGTAGAAGCTGGGGTCCTCCTCGGGGGTGGGGAAGACGTCGAGGTCCTTGAGCTCCTCCGCCACGGCCTTGGCGCCGCCGACCCGGTCCAGCCACTCGCGGAAGGTCTCGCCCGCCTCCCGCTCCGAGGCGTAGCGGCCGACGACCCGCACCGCTGCCTGGGGCGCCGCCTTGGCGGGCAGCCGCAGCGCCTTCTCGCCGAAGTGGATCCGCTGCTGGCCGACGTAGCCGCCGAGGAGCAGCTGGTAGCCGGGCGCCGACTGGCCGTGCGCGCGGCGCTCGGCGCCGAAGAACCCGATGTCGGCGATGTGGTGCTGCCCGCACGAGTTGGTGCAGCCCGAGATGTTGGTGCGCACCCCGTCCACCTCGGCCAGGCCCGCCTCCTCGAGCGCTTCGCCGATCGCGTCCGCGAGCCCGCGGGACTGGGTCACGGCCAGGTTGCACGTGTCGGCGCCGGGGCAGGCGACGACGTCGCGGGTGAGCTCGGCGCCGGGCTGGGCCATGCCGATCGCCTCGAGCCGCTCGTACAGCGTCGGCAGCTGCTCCTCGGTGAGCCCGCGGAACACGAAGTTCTGGCGGTTGGTGATGCGGATCTCGACATCCAGCTCCCGCACGATCGCGGCGAGCGCACGGAACTGCGCCGAGGTGACGTCGCCGAGCCGCGCCCACGCGAGCGCCGAGACGGTGCCCTTCGCGACGCCGCGAACGACGTTGGCCTCGGTCCAGCGGGTGTACGGCGAGGTGCCACGCAGCGCCACCGGCACACCCTGGCCGACCTGGGTCACCACGTCGCCGCCCCGGCCGGCGGGGGCGTCGCCACGCTCGAGCACCTGGGCGGGGATGCCGCCCGGCCACGACGACGACGCCAGCAGGAACCGCCGCGAGGCCAGGATGCGGCGCTGCAGCTCCTCGAAGCCGAGCTCGTCGACGAGCCACTTCATGCGGGCGCGGAGCTTGTTGTCGCGATTGCCCGCCTGCTCGAAGACCCGCACGCAGGCCTCGAGGGTGGGCAGCAGCTCCTCGCGGGGGGTGAACTCCTCCAGCGCCAGCGCGGGGTGCGGGTTGGCGCCGAGGCCTCCCGCCACGAACACCCGGAAGCCCGCCTCGACCTCACCGGCGTTGGGCTCGCCCTCGGGCACGACGCGGTTGACCGCGATCACCCCGACGTCGTTGAACATCGCCTGGCCGCAGTCGGTGGCGCAGCCCGAGAAGTTGATCTTGAACTTGCGCGGCAGGCGCTGGGAGATCGGGTTGCGCAGGAAGTGCCAGAACGTGGCGTCGGCCCACGGCTGGATGTCGAGCACCTCGTGGGGGCAGGCGCCCGCCAGGTGGCAGCCCATCACGTTGCGGACCGTGTCCGAGCACGCCTCGCGGGTGGTCAGGCCGACCGCGGCGAGCTCCCACAGCAGCTCGGGCACCCGCTCCAGCTGCACGTAGTGGAACTGGACGTTCTGGCGGGTCGTCAGGTGGCCCCACCCGCGGCTGTACTCGTCCGCGATGTGGGCGAAGGCCTCGAGCTGGTCCGGGCCGATCGCCCCGTACGGCGCCTTCACCCGGACCATCTGGTTGTGGCCGCCCTGCCGCTGCCCGTACACGCCGTTGGCGAGGCGGAACACGCGGAAGACGTCCTCCTCGAGGTCACCGGAGAGGTACCGCCCGAGCATCCGTTCGAACTTGCGGATGTCCTCGATCTGTCCGGGGTCGACGGGGGTGCCGGACGGGGAGGCCGGCTCGCCGTCGGTGAGGACCCGGCCGTCGGGCTCGATCTCGATCGTGCTCATGTCGCTCCGGTTCGGGGGTGCGACGCGTGCGGGAGCAGCGCGCCGGAAAGTTGACCTGACCGGTCGACTTTAGCAACGAATCCTGACCAGTCCACTCGGGAATTGCCCGGGCGGCGGATTTTTCAGTCGCCGGAGCGCAGCAACTCGGCGACCCGGAAGGCGAGGTCGAGCGACTGCCGCCCGTTGAGGCGGGGGTCGCACATCGTCTCGTACCGGAGGCCCAGGTCGTCGTCGAGCAGGTCGTCCGCACCGCCGAGGCACTCGGTGACGTCCTCGCCGGTGAGCTCGACGTGCACGCCGCCCGGCCAGGTGCCCTCGGCCCGGTGCGCCTCGAAGAACCCGCGGATCTCGGAGAGGATCGCGTCGAAGTGGCGGGTCTTGCGGCCGCTCGGCGAGGTGAACGTGTTGCCGTGCATGGGGTCGCACGCCCACACCACCGGGTGCCCGGCGTCCGCGACGGCCCGCAGCAGCGGCGGCAGCGCGTCGCCGATCTTGTCCGCACCCATGCGCGAGATCAGCGTGAGCCGGCCGGGGATCCGGTCGGGGTTCAGGACCTCGCAGAGGCCCAGCACCTCGTCGACGGTCGCGGTCGGGCCGACCTTGCAGCCGACGGGATTGCGGATCCCGCGGAAGAACTCCACGTGGGCGCCGTCGAGGTCGCGGGTGCGCTCACCGATCCAGACCATGTGCGCCGAGCAGTCGTACCAGTCGCCCGTCAGCGAGTCGCGGCGCGTCAGCGCCTCCTCGTAGTCGAGCAGCAGCGCCTCGTGCGAGGTCCACACGTCGACCTCGTGCAGCGCCGGCACGGTCCCGTGGTCGAGGCCGCAGGCCTCCATGAACCGCAGCGCACGCTCGATCTCGTTCGCGACCTGCTCGTAGTGCTGGCCCTCGGGGCTGGAGGCCACGAACTCCTGGTTCCACTGGTGGACCCTCGACAGGTCGGCGAACCCGCCCTTGGTGAACGCCCGCAGCAGGTTCAGCGTCGAGGCCGACTGGTGGTAGCCCTGCACCAGCCGGCGGGGGTCGGGCGTGCGGGCCGCGTCGGTGAAGGCGATGTCGTTCACCATGTGGCCCCGGAAGCTCGGCAGCTCGGCGCCGTCGACGACCTCGACCGGCGACGACCGCGGCTTCGCGAACTGCCCGGCGATCCGCCCGACCTTCACCACGGGCACCCCCGCGGAGTAGGTGAGCACGACCGCCATCTGGAGGATCACCTTGAGCCGCTCGCGGATCGCGTCCGCGGAGAACGACTCGAACGACTCGGCGCAGTCGCCCGCCTGCAGCAGGAACGCCCGGCCCTCGGCGACCCGGCCCAACGCCGTGGTCAGGTCCCGCGCCTCGCCGGCGAACACGAGCGGCGGATAGCCCGACAGCACCTTCAGGGCGGCCTCGTGCTCGGCCGGGTCGGGCCACTCCGGCTGCTGCTTGGCCGGACGGTTGCGCCAGGAGTCAGGGGACCAGGGGGGTGCGACGGTGGACATCGGCCCCAAGGTTACCGGTGGGGCCGCTCCGGGCCGAAGCGGGTCGGAGCGACCTCCGACACCTCTCAGGCACTCAGGAGGCCGTCGCGAGCGCCCGGTCGCGCACGGCGTTGACCGCCCGCTTCACCAGGCGCCGTGCCGCCTCGGCGGTGACCCCGAGCTCGTCGCCGACCTCGCGGTAGCTGCGCCGCTGGCCGTCGAGCAGGCCGAAGCGCTGCTCCACCGCCCGCCGGGCGCGGGGGTCCAGCACGTCGAGCAGTCCGTGCAGCCACTCGGAGTGCTCCGCGTCGAGCAGCACGTCCTCCGGTCCGGCCTGGCGGTCGGCCAGCAGGTCCACCAGCTCGTTGGACTCGTCCTCGCCGACCGCGCGGTCCAGCGAGGTCGGGGTGGTCAGCCGGTGCAGGCGCGAGTTCTCCTCGTCGAGCTCGTCGCCGTCGCCGCCCACCTGGCGGAGCGCGGCGCGCAGCGCGGCGGAGCGGTCGCCCGGCAACCGGACCAGCGACGCCTTCTGGTCGAGCGCCCGGCCGATCGCCTGGCGGATCCAGAACGTCGCGTAGGTGGAGAACTTGAAGCCCTTGCGCCAGTCGAACTTGTCGACGGCGTGCT
>CBFGTJ010000198.1:0-5975 GCA_965651815.1 uncultured Microthrixaceae bacterium
ACCCGGGTCTGCGGGTCCTCAGACCGCGGGTGTCTCGCCGAGGCGGTTCGACACCTCGATGCCGAGCTCGGACGCGCTGTAGGACCCTCCGGCACCCCCGGGGGTCGAGGCCCCGGCGAGCCCGGTGACCGCGAGCAGGGCGGCGCTGCCGAGCGCCGACGCGGCGAGCAGGAGGGGGCGTGCGAACGCGCGGAGGAACAGCACCGCCCCGGGTCATCGACCCGGGGCGGTGCACGCTTGAGGTTCCGTCGTTCCGGCGGTGCGCCGGGGTCAGTCCACCTTCACCGCGGTGACCATGCCGAACATGCCGTCGTCGTTCTCGGCGTGGTTGAGGATGTGGCAGTGCCACACCCACACCCCGGGTGCGGAGGCGTTGAACAGCACCGTGTACCGCTCGCCCGGACCGACGGTGACGGTGTCGGCGAAGTACGGCGAGTCGAGCGGGATGCCGTCACGTGCCACGACCAGCTGCGGGAACTGGTGCAGGTGCATCGGGTGGTACGTGTAGCCCTCGTTGTAGTAGTTGACGAGCACCCAGTCGCCCTGCTTCAGCGCGTAGGGCTGGGTCGCCGGGAACGACTTGCCGTTGAGCGACAGGCCGATGACGCCGGCGTCGTTGAGCACCATGTTGTGCTCCTGGGCGATCTCGAGGTCCGCGGGGATCTCGACACCACTGACCGTGCGGCCACGGGGGATCGTGTAGTCCGCGGAACCGCCACCGCCCTTGGGCGAGAAGATCATGGCGCCCCACATGCCGTTGGGCACCTGCATCTGGCCGTGGTGGTGCGGGTGGTACATCGCGACCGCCGGCTCGGTGACCTCGTACTCGTAGACGAACTCCTCACCCGGCTTGACCAGCTCCTGGGTGATCGGCGCGACGCCGTCCATCTCGTTCGGCAGGACCATGCCGTGCATGTGGACGTCGGTGCCCATGGGCAGCTTGTTGATCAGCCGCACCCGGATCTTGTCGCCGACCTCGCCGCGCAGGGTCGGGCCGGGAACCGTGCCGTTGTAGGTCCAGGCCTCGACGACCTGCCCGGGCGACACCTCCCACTCGACGATCTCGGCGGTCAGCGTCCACTCCTTGTAGCCGTCCGGGGTGATCGTCGGCTCGAGGTCCTGGCCGCCCAGGCCCTCGGTGTTGGGCTCGCCGGTCTCGACCATCTCGAGGAACGGCTGGAAGGACTCCTCCATGGCGATGTCCATGGCGTCCCAGTCGATGTTGCCGCCGCTCGCGGGCATCGGCATGTCCATGCCACCCGCGGGGGCCGATGCGGCACCGGCGGACTCGCTGACCTTCAGCATCCCCTCCATGCCCGAGTCGCGGTGCCCGGGGATGTCGCAGTAGACGAGGTACTCGCCCTCGTCGAGGTCCACGGTCAGCGTCTCGGACTCGCCGCTCGCGAGGTCGGCGGTCCGCCCGTCACCCTCGATCACGAGGTTGTGGACCTGCGAACCGTCGTTGACGACGTTCAGCGCGCCGCCGGGTGCGACCTCGAGCGGCTGGGTGATCGCGAACTCGCTCAGCGACACGGGCACCGGGGCCGCCGCCGCGCCGCCGCCACCCTCACCGGACCCGCCGTCGCGGTTCGCGGTGAAGGCCACGGCGAGGATGATCATCACCATCGCGACGCCGCCGGCGAGCACCATCATCGCTGCTGAGTACGGGTTCTCCGGCCGGTCGGTGGTGCGGCCGTTCGCCGCCCCTCCCCCCGGGCTCGGTCGTTGGTCGGACACTCGCTCCCCTTCCTTCAGGTCCCTGGAGCTCGGGACTCGGACCAGACGCGATCTGCGTCAGGACCCAGTGTGGTCGTGTAGTCGTGCACTTGTCGATTTATCGGATGTTGCGATCGTCACAGGGGTGCTGATCATCGTCAGGAATACCGCCGAGGGCGGCGTGAAACCCGCCCGGGACAGGGGTGCAGGGGCCTGTCGGACCGGGCGTACGATGCCCGCTCGTGCTCGCTCGCACCGCCCACGAGGCCGCCCGGCGATTCGGCGACCGGCTCGTCCTCGACTCGCCGCACGGCGCCCTCACCTACTCGGAGCTGGCCTCGGCGGCGCAGGCGCTCGCGTCCGGGTTGGCGGGGCGCGTCGGCCCGGGCGACCTCGTCGCCCTGGTGCTGCCGTCCGGGCCGGAGTGGCTCGTCGCGGCGGTCGCCGCGGACCACCTCGGCGCCGCGGTCGCGGGCGTGAGCACGGTGCTCGGCGCGGTGGAGCGGGCCGCCCAGGTCGAGCTCCTCTCGCCGGACCTGGTCATCGCGGCACCCGACACCGCGGACGGCCTCCCGCTGCGCACGCCGGTGGCCGTGCTCGCGCCGGGCGGGCGCGGCGGCGAGCTCGCCTCGGACGCGCCGCCCCCACCGGTCGCGCCGCACGACCCCGACCGGCTCGCGGTGATCTGCTGCACCTCGGGCACGACCGGTCGGCCCAAGGCGGCGCGGTTCCTGGTGCGCCACCTGGAGGCCGTGCGCGACATCGACCTCGGCGAGGCCCGGGACCGCTGGGACGGCGGCGCGCACATGCTGGCCTCGACCCAGTTCGCCCACGTGGGCATGTCGCTGAAGCTGCCGTGGTACCTGCAGACCGGCTCCACGCTGCACGTGATGGGCCGGTGGCGAGCGGACGACGCGCTGCGGCTCGTGAGCCGCCACCGGATGCCGACGATCGGCGTCGTCGCCCCCCAGCTCGCGCTGATGCTCCGCTCCCCGCTGCTGGACGAGCTCGACCTGTCCCACGTCCGGGCGATCATCGCCGGCGGGGCGCCGTCGCCACCCGCGCTCGTGGCGGAGGCGCGGCAGCGGTTCGGCGCCGCCTACTCCATCCGCTACTCCTCCACCGAGTCGGGGGGCGTGGGGCTCGGCACCGCGTTCGACGCACCCGACGACGAGGCGCTGCACACGATCGGCCGGCCACGCCCCGGCGTCGAGGTCCGGGTGGTCGACGAACGCGACCGGCCGGTGCCCGACGACGAGGTCGGCGAGCTGCAGCTGCGCTCCCCCGCGGTGATGGACGGCTACCACCGCGATCGCGACGCGACCGCGGCGGCGCTCACCCCGGACGGCTGGCTGCGCACCGGTGACCTCGCGCGCGTCCGCCCCGACGGCGCGGTCGTGCTCGCGGGGCGCCGCACCGACATGTACATCCGCGGTGGCTACAACGTCTTCCCCGAGGAGGTCGAGGCGGTGCTCGGCGAGCACCCGGACCTGGACGCGGTGGCGATCGTCCCGCAACCGGACCCGGTGATGGGCGAGGTCGGCGTGGCGGTGGTGGTGCCGAGCGACCCGGGCAAGGTGCCGTCGCTCGAGTCGCTGCGCGGCTTCGCCGCCGACCGGCTGGCGCGCCACAAGCTGCCGGAGCGACTCGTCGTCGTGGACGAGCTGCCGCTCACCGCCGCCCAGAAGCTCGACCGCCGCGCCGTGCGCGAGCGCGTCGCGGCCGAGGGCTGAGCGGGCCGATCCGGGCCCGCCGGTTCAAGATCGTGCGCGGAGTGCCGATGGTGGAGCGGTGAACGGGTTGATCGCGCACGTGCTGGTGGCGCTGTCGGGCCTGGTGGCCGCGTGGGCGATCACCGTGCCGCTGCACCGGTTCAAGGAGCTGCGCCCCCTCACCCCTCGTGACGTCGCCGCGGAGGTCGGCACCCCGGACGACCCGGGGCCCGTGATCCGCGCCTCGTACCGGCACGCCCGCTGCACCGGGTGCCGCCGCGTGCTCGGCTGGCGCGACGTCGCCCCGGTCCTCAGCTGGGTGCGTGGCTGCCCCCACTGCGGCACCCCCCTTCCGGGGACCGTCCCGCTCGTGCAGGTGGCCCTGCCCGCCGCGATGGTGCTGACCGTCGCACGACTCGACGGCGCGTGGGTCGCGCTGCCGTACCTCTGGCTCGTCGTGGTCCTGGCCGCCATCTCGATCATCGACCTGCGCATCTGGCTCATCCCGTGGTGGATGCCGTGGGTCGGCGCGGGGGTCGGGCTCGGGTTGCTCGCCGCCGCCTCGCTGGCGAGCGGCGACCACCGCAGGCTGCTGTGGGCGGCCGCGGGCGGGGTCGGCGCGTTCGTGCTGTTCTTCGTGCTGTGGATCGCGGCGCCGGCGAAGCTCGGGTTCGGCGACGTGCGCCTCGCGCTGCTGCTCGGCATGTTCACGGCGTGGATCCACCCGGCGCTGCCCGTGTACGGGTTGCTGTTCGGCAGCGTCCTCGGCCTGATCGGCGGCGGGCTCGCACTGCTCGCCCGGCGCGACAGCCGCTTCCCGTTCGGTCCGGCGCTCGCGCTGGGCGCCCTGGCCGCGGTGTGGTGGAACGAGCCGATCCTCAGGGGCCTGACCGGCTGACCCCGTCGTCGTAGAGGCTGCTGATCTCCGGCACCAGCTCCTCCATCACCCGTGCGAGGCAGCGCACGCTCAGGTGCACCCCGTCGCTCGCGTAGCAGCGCGCGGTGGAGCCGTCGGGGAGGGTGATGAACTCTGCGTAGCCGCCGTCCTCGCCCGCCACGATCGACGCCACGTCGAAGTACGTGACCCATGGGCGACGGGCCGCCTCCTCCTCGGCGAGCTGGTTGCCGATCCGCACCGCGCGCTGGACGTTGGCGGCGCCGACGTCCGGCTCGCCCACCCAGATCAGGCGTCGCGGGCCGCCCTCGACGAGGTCCATGATCCCCGCCACCCTGCGGCGGTAGTGGTCCGCCCAGTCCGGGTCGTCGAACTGGGCGACGATCGTGCCGTCGCCGTCGATGATCGACTGGCCGTCGTTCGCCCCGACCATGAACAGCACGACCTCGGGATCGTTCTCCTCGAGCAGCTGCGCGAGCCGGGCGCCCCAGTTGAAGTAGTCGAAGCGCGCGAGCCCGGTGGAGATCTCGCCCTGGATGTCGACCTGCAGCTCGGGGCGGTCGGCGGTCGTGCCGGCGAGCGACTCGCCGAGCGACTTCGCGGTGGAGTCCCCCGCGACCAGCACGCGCAGCGGCTCCTCGGCGGTGGGCACCCGCACCGGCGGGAGGGTCGTGGTGGTCGTCGTCGCGCCCGGCGCGTCGTCGGCGGGCGGCGGCACTCGCTCCTCGGGGAACTCGAAGTCGGCGTCGGTGCGCTCCAGGCCGAGCGCGCCGGCCGCCCAGTCGTAGGGGCGGTTCAGCGAGAGGAAGTTGGCGACGCGGTCGATCGCACCGGTGACCGCGACCGCGACCGAGCGCTGCCAGCCCAGCGGCATGCCCTCCGCCGACCGCACCATGCTCCCGGACCCGAGCACGACGAAGGTCGCCAGCGCCACCACGGTGCCCTTCCACACGGCGTCGGCCGACATGGTGCGCCGCACGCGGACCCGCCGCACCCGCCGCCCGTTCGCCGCCTCGCCGCGACGCGCGCCCGCCGCGGTGCGCGCCGGCGCGTCGTCGGGACGGCGCGTCGGGCGATCGGTGTGGGTGCGCGTGGAGGCCATGGTCAGAACTGGAAGTAGATGAAGGGGGCGACGCCCTGGGGACCGAGGAGGTTGATGACCAGCAGCCAGATTCCCACGCCCACCGCGATCACCAGCGGCGGCAGGTGCGAGGCGCGGTACTCGAGCGCGTCGCCGATGCGCCGCGGGACGAACTGCCCGACCATGCCGACCGCCACCGCGAGCAGCACCACCCAGGTGACGAGGGTCCCGGTGCCCCAGTTCGTCAGCAGGGCCACCAGGTAGTCGATCGCCGTGCCGAAGTCGGGTGCACGGAAGAAGATCCACCCCAGCGTCACGAAGTGGAACACCGCGAGCCGTGCCAGCCACGGCGACGGCTCCGACACCGCGGCGGCCTCGCCGTCCACGACGGCGACCCCGCCCTCCGCGCTGCGCGCGGCCGCGCCGCCGCGGTCCCCCGCAGGTGCGGCCCGGGACTGGCGTGCTTGTTCGTCCCCTTTGAGAGGGCCCATGACGATCGAGACGTGGTTCTCGCCCTGTTGCCGTCTCCCTAAAAGGACGGCCTTCCAGGCCCGGTCGGGCTGGACGGCGG
>CBFGTJ010000199.1:0-5950 GCA_965651815.1 uncultured Microthrixaceae bacterium
GAGATGGACATGCTGATCACCGCGGGGGAGCGGAAGGCCGTCGCGCTGATGTCGATGGCGCTCGCCGCGGTGGGGATCGAGGCGGAGAGCTACACCGGCAGCCAGGCGGGTTTCGTCACCGACACGAACCACACGAACGCGAAGATCCTCGAGGTGCGCGCCGAGCGCGTGAAGGAGGCGATCGAGGCCGGACGGGTGCCGGTGGTCGCCGGGTCGCAGGGCATGTCGACCGCCCGCGACGTCACCTTCCTCGGCCGGGGCGGGTCCGACACCACCGCGGTGGCGCTCGCCAGCGCGCTCGGCGCGGACGCGTGCGAGCTCTACACCGACGTGTCCGGCGTGTTCACCACCGACCCCCGCGTCGTGTCGACGGCCCGCAAGATGCACCGCATCTCCTTCGACGAGATGCTCGAGATGACCGCGACCGGGTGCCCCAAGCCGGCGATGCGCTCCGTCGAGTACGCCCACCGCCAGCGGGTGCCGCTGCACGTGCGATCGGCGTTCACGTGGGAGCCCGGCACCTGGGTCACCGAGGAGGATCCCGACATGGAACAGGCCGTCATCCGCGCGGTGGTCGCCGACCTCTCCGAGGCGAAGGTCACCGTGACCGGCGTGCCGGACCGGCCGGGCATCGCGGCGAACCTCTTCCGCCGGCTGGCCGACGCGGACGTCAACGTCGACATGATCGTGCAGAACGTCGCCGAGGGCGGCATCACCGACATCTCGTTCACGGTGCCGCACGCGGACCTGGACCGGGCGCTGGAGATCTGCGAGGCCAAGCGCGCGGAGATCGGCGCCACGTCGGTCGAGGCGGACCACGAGATCGGCAAGGTCAGCGTGATCGGCGCCGGCATGAAGTCGAACCCGGGCGTCGCCGCGACGATGTTCGAGACGCTCGCCGACAACGGCATCAACATCGAGATGATCTCGACCTCGGCGATCCGCATCTCGTGCGTGATCGCAGAGGACCAGACCGACCGTGCGGTGCAGGTGCTGCACGACGTGTTCGAGCTCGACAAGACCGAGTTCTGAGCCGGGCGCCGGTCAGCGCCCGCCCCTCACGACGTCCCGCGCTCCACGCATGGGCGGCGCGACGGGGCGCACGTCGACGACGGGCTCGTCCGCCGGGCGGGTGCGCAGCACCGACCACCAGTACCAGCTGATCCACGCCGCACCCACGACCACCACGCCGCGCTGGAACGCGCCCGCGCCCGCGGCCTCCCACGAGCGCGAGGGTGACAGGGCGGCGAGCACCGAGCAGGCGGAGATCATCCCCGCGCACGCGGTGGCGCACCACCCCGAGACCCTCGCCGCCCGATCGCGGCCGAGCTGGTGCAGCGCCGCGCGACCGGCGAGGCACATGCCCGCCGTGGCGCCGACCGCGAGCACCCCGGCGACCGCGTGGATCCGTGCCGGGACGGACATGAGCTCCGGGACCACGGCGCCCGGCGGGTAGTTGGGCGTCGGGTCCATCGGGAACGCCGCGGCGACGACGAGCGTGGTGGCGAACACCGCCACCGCGGCCGCCACGCCGGGACCCGTGCCGAGCAGCCGTGATCGTCGGTGGATCGCCACCGACGCGAGGAGCAGGACCGCCCCGCAGGTCGCGAGGTTGAGCGTCCCGACCCAGCCACGGTCCCCGTGGCTCAACAGGCTCACCCAGTGCCGCGCGAGCTCGTAACCGTCGGCGCGGGTCGCGCCGTCGAGCGTCGAGACGACGACGAGCGCGACCCAGGCCACGGGGCCCGAGCCCGCGCCGATGACGTCCGACAAGTCGGACCAACCTTCCCTTCCCACGGGTTGACATGTTTGTCAACGGCTGGTTGTGGTGTCAACCTCCTCGCCGCGCGCCCGACGCGGGGGCACGGCGAGGGCAGGAAGCCGATGGGGCCCGGTCGGGCACGGCCGGTAGCCTCGGGGGCCATGGACCTCCCCCAGAACCCCACCGTCGCGGTCGTCGGCGCCACCGGCCAGGTCGGCGGAGTGATGCGGCGGCTGCTCGAGGAGCGGGACTTCCCCGTCGGCAGGATCCGGTACTTCGCGTCCGCGCGCTCGGCCGGCACCACGCTGCCCTGGAAGGGCGAGCAGGTCGAGGTGGAGGACACCGCCACCGCCGACTTCTCCGGTGTCGACCTGGCGCTGTTCTCCGCCGGCGGGGCGACCTCCCGCGAGTACGCCCCGAAGGTCGCCGCGGCGGGGGCGATCGTCATCGACAACTCCTCGGCGTGGCGCCTCGACCCCGAGGTGCCCCTCGTCGTCGCGGAGGTCAACCCGCACGCGCTCGACTCGATCCCCAAGGGCATCGTCGCCAACCCGAACTGCACGACGATGGCGTTCATGCCCGTCATCAAGCCGCTGGCCGTCGAGGCGGGCCTCGTGCGGCTGGTCGTGAGCACCTACCAGGCGGTCTCCGGCGCCGGGCTGGCGGGGGTGGAGGAGCTGGCGAGCCAGGTGGCCGCCGCCGGCGACAAGGCGACCGAGCTGGCCCTCGACGGCCGTGCGGTGACGATGCCGGCCCCGGAGAAGTTCGTGAAGCCGATCGCGTACGACGTCGTGCCCCTCGCGGGGTCGATCGTGGACGACGGGTCCGGCGAGACCGACGAGGAGCAGAAGCTCCGCAACGAGAGCCGCAAGATCCTCGACCTGCCGGACCTGCGGGTGTCGGGCACCTGCGTGCGCGTGCCGGTGTTCACCGGGCACTCCCTGTCGATCAACGCGGAGTTCGAGCGCCCGATCACCCCGGAGCGCGCCCGCGAGATCCTGGCCGACGCCCCCGGCGTGGAGCTGAGCGACGTGCCGACGCCGCTCGAGGCCGCGGGCTCGGACCCCTCCTACGTGGGGCGGATCCGCAAGGACCAGTCCGTCGACAACGGGCTCGTGCTCTTCGTCTCGAACGACAACCTCCGCAAGGGGGCGGCGCTCAACACGATCCAGATCGCGGAGGTCCTGCTCTCCCGGAGCTGACCCTCACCGAGTCGACCCTCACAGAGTCGACCGTCACAGGGGCGGGTCGGTCACGTACCGGTTCGCGGCCTCCTCGAGGGACAGCCCGAGCTGGTTCGCGAGCGACGCGAGCCACGCGAGCACGTCACCGAGCTCGTGGAGCTGCTGCTCCCGGCTGCCCTTGCGCACCGCCTGGGCCAGCTCGCCGAGCTCCTCGCAGAGCCACGCCACCGTCGAGGGCACGCCTCGCGCCCGGTCGGCCTCGCCGTAGAGGTCGTCCATCAGCTGCTGGAACGCGGTGATCTCCACGGCGCCGACCGTAGACGGCCGGTGGTCGGGGTCCGGTCAGGCCTTCATGAACACCTGGACGGTGAAGACCATCCGGTGCCCGCCGCAGCGGCCCCACACGGCGCCGGTGCCGACGTAGTTGTAGGCGCGGTCGAGGATGTTGGCCCGGTGGCCGGGCGAGGCCATGTAGGCGTTGTGCACCGCGGTGATGGAGCCGCCGCGGCCGACGTTCTCACCCAGCTTGCGCCAGTTCTTCGGGGCGCCGTCCGCGAGGCGGGAGTGGAAGATCCGGCACTGGTCCCGCATCTTGGCCGCCCACTGGTCGGCCTTGTGGTTGAGCTGGCCGTGCTCCCGCAGCGCCGGGAGGCCGTGCTGCGCGCGGCTGTGGTTGATCGCGTTCATGACCGCGAGCCGGTCCGCGCGCGTCGTCTCGCAGGAGGTGAGGACGCCGGAGAGCAGCGTGACCGCGACCAGCGCGGCGGCCACGCTGGTCAGCCGGCGTCGGGCCGGGCGCGGCGCGGGCGCGGTGGTGATGTCGCGGGTGCGGGTCCGGGGGATCGCAGCCATGGTTCAGGTATCGCCCGGGCCGCCGCGGACCTTGAACTTCGATCGGTCCCCGAACGCGGATCACCCGGCCACGAGGGCCGGGTGACACCTGGTCTGGTCGGGTGGGGGAGATTTGAACTCCCGGCCTCCTCGTCCCGAACGAGGCGCGCTACCAAGCTGCGCCACCACCCGCTGTCGCCCTGCCATCGTACCGGCCGCGGCCGTGCGGCGGAAACGCGATCGGGCGACGCTCAGCCGGCCGCCGCGGCGTCCGGCTCGGACGGCGCCATCACCGGTGCCGAAGGGCCGTCCGCGTACTCGTCGCCGCGCAGCACCGCCTCGGCGGCCCGCCGCAGGCGCAGCGGGTCGAGCGGCTTGATGATCCAGCCATCCGCGCCCGACCGACGGGCGAGGAAGACGTCCGCGACGCGGTCCAGCAGGATCAGGACCTTCTGCTCCTCGAGGCGCCCGAAGCTCTCCTCGTTCCGCAGCTCGAGGCAGGTGGCGACGCCACCCATGTTGCCGATCTGCAGGTCGAGCACCACGAGGTCGGGTGCGAGCTCCTGCACCGCGGCGAGCACCTCCCTGCCGCTGCGGACGCGGGCGATGGTGACACCCGGTTCTGCGAGGGCCGCCTCGACGTCGTCGAGCACGCGGTCCGCGTCGGTCGCGAGGAGGATCGTGCGGGGCTCGGACACGCCGGGGACGATAGCTCGCCCGCCCGACCGCACCCCAGTCCCGACGGGGCGGTGCGATCAGGTGGTCGCGGTGCGTTCGAACATGACCTCGGCGAGCGCGCCGAGCGACTCGAGGTCGGAGACCTCGAACGGGAGGACCGGGACCCGCACGACCGGGGCCGGGTCGATCCGCGCCGCGATCCCGCGGAGGTGCTCCTCCTCGCCCCGCGCGAGCGCCCGGGCATCGGCCAGGCACGTGTAGTGGTCGGCGAGCGCCGTGCCCTCCAGCTCGCGGGCGCGCTCGCGCAGCTCCTCGGGGCTCGAGTCGAGCGCACCGTCGCCGAAGTCGGGCTGCATGCGGTTGACCACCAGGGCGCGCACGTCGATGCCCGACGCGTGGAGGCGATCGGTGAAGTAGCCCGCCTCGGCGACCGTGTCCGCCTTCGGCGAGGCGACCAGCACGAACGCGGTGCCCTCCTCGCAGAGCAGCTCGTCCACCCGCGCCGCGCGGTCCTTGAAGCCCTGCTCCATGCCCTCGAACGCCGCGAAGAACGCCATGGCATCCGCGACGACGTCCGCGCCCACCACCTTCGACAGCGACCGCACCAGCGCCTGGGCGGCGACGTTGACGGCGCGGACGATGCCGCGGGTGGGCGCCATGAGCACCCGGTAGAGGCGGTGGTCGAGGAAGCGGGCGAGCCGCTGGGGCGCCTCGAGGAAGTCGAGGGCGTTGCGGGTCGGTGGCGTGTCGACCACGACGAGGTCCCAGTCGCCCTCCACCGCCAGCTCGTAGAGCTTCTCGGAGGCCATGTACTCCTGGGTGCCCGACAGCGCGGTCGAGATGTTGCGGTAGAAGGTGTTCGCGAGGATCCGCTCGGCCTGCTCCGCGTCCGCCGCGTAGCGGCGCACCAGGTCGTCGAAGGTGCCCTTCGTGTCGAGCATCATCGCCCACATCTCGCCGCCGCCCTCACCGGTCCCGTCGATGCGCGACGGCGTGTTGGTGAGCCCCTCGAGGCCGAGCGCGTCGGCGAGCCGGCGGGCCGGGTCGATCGTCACGACGACCGCGCGGCGGCCGCGGCGCGCCGCCTCCATCGCCAGCACCGCGGCGGTGGTCGTCTTGCCGACCCCACCGGAGCCGCAGCAGACGATGACGTGGCTCTCCTCGACGACCGCTCCGAGGCTCACCGCGCCGGCTCCGTGTGGGGCAGTGAGCTCTCGGGCAGCGACCGGATCCCGTCGAGCAGCGCGTCCGCGAGCGCGTCGAGGTCGCCCCGCCCGAGCTCCGAGGTGAACCGGTACGGAAGCAGCAGCTGCGGCAACGGGAGCTCGTCGGCCATGCGGTCCAGCTGGGCGTGCTGCAGCTGGGAGCGCACCCGCCGGAACTCGGCGGCCCTCCGAAGCAGGTCCGCCTCGCCGTCCGCGAGCTGCACGCCGGCGGCGGTCGCGGCGTCCTCGGGGTCGACCGCCAGCCCGGGGAGGTCGGCGAACACGCCGTT
>CBFGTJ010000200.1:0-5899 GCA_965651815.1 uncultured Microthrixaceae bacterium
TCTTCGTCGCCGAGGAGGTGCGCGAGCTGCTCGCGGAGCTGGGCTTCCGGACCCTCGAGGAGGCGGTCGGCCACGCCGAGGTGCTCGACACCCGCGACGCGATCGACCACTGGAAGGCCGCCGGGCTCGACCTGAGCCCGATCCTGCACGTCGTGCAGCCCCGCGAGGGCGACCACCTGCACCACACCCGCCCCCAGGACCACGGTCTCGAGCGGGCGCTCGACCGCACCCTCATCGAGGAGTGCGCCGATGCGATCCGCGACGGCGTCCCGGTCCACCTGCGGATGCCGATCCGCAACGTGAACCGCACGGTGGGGACGATGCTCGGCCACGAGCTCACGAAGGTCCACGGCGGCGACGGCCTGCCGGACGACACGATCGTGATCGACTTCGACGGCTCGGCCGGCAACAGCTTCGGCGCCTTCGTGCCGCGGGGGATCACCCTGCGACTGCACGGCGACGCCAACGACTACCTCGGCAAGGGGCTCTCGGGCGGGCGCATCGTCGTGCGGCCACCCGAGGGCAGCCACCCCGACCTCGTGCCCGAGGAGAACATCATCGCCGGCAACGTCATCCTCTACGGGGCGACCGCCGGCGAGGTGTTCCTGCGCGGCACCGTGGGGGAGCGGTTCTGCGTGCGCAACTCCGGTGCGGTCGCGGTCGTCGAGGGCGTCGGCGACCACGGGTGCGAGTACATGACCGGCGGGCGCGTCGTCGTGCTCGGGCCCACCGGCCGCAACTTCGGGGCCGGCATGTCCGGCGGCATCGCGTACGTGTGGGATCCCCGCGACGAGCTGCCCTCCCGGCTCAACACGGAGATGGTGCAGCTCGAGGAGCTCGACGACGAGGACCGCGCGTTCGTGGTCCGGATGCTGGAGCGGCACCTCGCCGAGACCGGCTCCAGCGTCGCCGAGCGCCTCCTGTCGGAGGGGGACGGCGCGCTCGCGTCGTTCCGCAAGGTGATGCCGAACGACTACCGGCGTGTCCTCGAGGCCACCCGGAAGGCAGAGGCGGAGGGCCGCGACGTGATCGAGGCCGTGATGGAAGCGAGTCGGTGATGGGTGACGTGCGTGGGTTCCTCAAGCACGGGCGGGAGCTGCCGTCGCGGCGCCCGGTGCCGGTGCGGATCCGCGACTGGAAGGAGGTCTACGAGGACTTCCCCGCGGACCGCCTGCAGGTCCAGGCGAGCCGGTGCATGGACTGCGGCATCCCGTTCTGCAACAACGGCTGCCCGCTGGGCAACCTGATCCCCGACTGGAACGACCTCGTCTACCGGGACCGTTGGCGTGACGCGATCGAGCGGCTGCACGCCACCAACAACTTCCCGGAGTTCACGGGGCGGCTCTGCCCCGCGCCGTGCGAGGCGGCGTGCGTGCTCGGCATCAACCAGGACCCGGTGACGATCAAGCAGGTCGAGGTGGAGATCATCGACCGCGCCTGGGACGAGGGCTGGGTCCGTGCCATCCGCCCGAGCAGGGCGACCGAGCAGCGGGTCGCGGTGGTCGGCTCCGGCCCCGCGGGGCTCGCCGCCGCCCAGCAGCTCACCCGTGCCGGGCACACCGTCATCGTCTACGAGCGGGCGGACCGCATCGGCGGGCTGCTCCGCTACGGCATCCCCGAGTTCAAGATGGAGAAGCGGGTGCTCGACCGGCGCCTCGCGCAGATGCGGGCCGAGGGCACCGAGTTCCGGGTCAACGTCAACGTCGGGGTCGACCTCACCGTCGAGCAGCTGCGGGCCGAGTTCGACGCGGTGGTGATCGCCACCGGCTCGACCACGCCACGTGACCTGCCGATCCCCGGGCGCGAGCTCGACGGCATCCACCAGGCGATGGAGTACCTGCCCTGGGCCAACCGCGCCCAGGAGGGCGACCTGCCCGTCGACGAGGTGCCGATCAGCGCCGCCGGCAAGAAGGTCGTCATCATCGGCGGCGGTGACACCGGGGCGGACTGCCTCGGCACCGCCCACCGGCAGGGCGCCGAGCGCGTGCTCCAGTTCGAGATCATGCCGAGGCCGCCCGAGGAGCGGCCGCCGTCGAACCCGTGGCCGACGTGGCCGTTCATCTACCGCACCTCGTCCGCGCACGAGGAGGGCGGGGAGCGGGTGTTCTCGGTGAACACCGTCGAGTTCCTCGGCGACGAGCAGGGCCGGGTGCGCGCGCTGCGCTACGTCGAGGTGGAGCAGCAGCTCGTCGACGGCCGGCCCACGTTCGTGCCGATCGAGGGGACCGAGACCGAGCTCGAGGCGGACCTGGTGCTGCTCGCGATGGGCTTCACCGGCCCGGAGACCAACGGGCTGCTCGACGGGCTCGGCGTCGAGATGGACGCCCGCGGCAACGTCGCCCGCGACGAGCGGTGGGCGACCTCCGAGCCGGGGGTCTTCGTCTGCGGTGACGCCGGCCGGGGCCAGAGCCTCATCGTGTGGGCGATCGCCGAGGGACGTGCGTGCGCCGCGGCGGTGGACGAGTTCCTCATGGGCGAGACCGCCCTGCCGGCGCCGGTGCGGCCCACGGACCGCCCGCTCACCTGAGGGGCCCGCCACACCCTCACCGGGTTTGCCAGCACCAGCGGCTCCCGGTGAGGGTAGGCGGATGGCGGGGCCGCTTCGCGTCGTGATCGTGCACTGGAACCAGGCCGCGGCGTGCGCCGAGACCGTGGCCAGGTTCCGCAAGGGCGCCCTCGACGTCTGCGTGACCGTGGTCGACAACGGGTCCGAGCCGGCCCAGCTCACGGAGCTGCGCCGCGCGCTGTCGGTGACCGACGGCGTGGAGCTCGTGGAGCTGGGGGAGAACCGGGGGTTCGGTCCCGGTGCGAACGCCGGACTGCGGCGGTTCCTCGAGCGTCCCGACGACGGCGAGTGGGTCGCGCTCGCTCCCCACGACGTCGAGCCGGACCCCGACTGCCTGCCGGCGATGCTGGCCGCCGCCTCGGCGGAGCCGATGGCCGGGTTGCTGTGCGCGGACGTCGGCGACGGCATGTCCCCGGTGATCGACCCCTACTTCGGGGGCATGGTCGTGCCCGCACAGGAGCTGCCCGCACCGCTGCCCCGCTGGGAGGACGTCGACTACCCGCACGGGACCTTGATGCTGCTGCGCCGCCAGCTGCTCGAGGAGGTCGGCGCGTTCGACGAGCGGTACTTCTCGTACTGCGAGGAGGCGGACCTCGCGCTGCGGGCCCGCCGTGCCGGGTGGCGCATCGGGCTCGTGCGCGGCGCCAGGGTGCGCAACGTGCACCTGGGCTCCTCGGTGGCCCTCGTCGACTACCTCCAGACCCGCAACACCCTCCTGCTCGTGCAGGAGATGAGCGGCTGGTACCACGCGACGATCCGGGCGCTGATCACGCTGCTGCAGGTGGCGTCCGGGTTGCGCCGGCCCGACCGGCGCCCCCCGGTGTTCGACGCCCGGGCCCGGATGCTGGGCCTGCGCGACTTCCTCCTGCGCCGGTTCGGCCCGCCGCCGGGCGACCTGACCGATCCTGCTCGCCGGTCGACGCGGTCACGGTAGCCATCGGCCGCACCGGCCGGCGACGACGACCGCCGGGTCAGCCGGACTTGCGGCGGTCGAGGCGCTCCGCGCCCGACGGCACCCCGGGCAGCTGGCCCGCGTAGGCGCCGGACCGCGCCGCGACGAGCTCGGCGACGTGCTCCTCGACCTCCTCCCAGGTCCTCGCCCGCGGGCCCGGCAGGTCGCGGTTGTACGGCTGGTCGAACACGATCACCGTGTTGCCGCTCGCCCGCAGCGCCTCGATGTTGTGCGGCGCGTCCTCCACGTAGGCATCCGCCTGGGCCTCGGGCTTGCGGCCCAGGAAGCACAGGTCCCGGTAGGGGATGCGCCGCAGGTCGAGCCACTCCACCGTGTCGGACACGATCGTCTGGTGGCCCCAGTTGGTCACGAGTCGGTGGGTGATGATGCGGAGCCACACCCCGGCATCCGAGAGGCGCCAGAGGGCGTCGGAGGCGCCCTCGATCGCCGGCATGTCCCGGAACATCCGGTGCTGCTGCACCCCGGCGCGGTGCAGGTCGAGGAACCGGTCCCGGTCGAGCCCCCACTCGACGAAGTCCCAGCTCACCTCCGTGGTGAGCGAGTCCTCCGGCACGTCCCACTCGGCGGCGACGACCGCCCGGAACGCGCTCGTGTAGTCGGCGCACACGCCGTCCAGGTCGACGCCGAGCACGAACTCGTCACCCTCGACCCGGGCCGCGCTGGGGGCCGGCTCGGTCCACTCCTGGTCGGGGTCGCTCATCGCAGGGGGTGCCACGGCTCGCCGCTCACCGGCCCCGGCGCCGCAGCGCGTCCTCGGCGAGCACCTCGAAGTTCGCCACGGCCGTCCGCTCCCACGTGAGCTCGGCCGCACGCGCGAGCGCGCCCTCGGTGAGGCGTGCCCGCAGCTCCTCGTCGGTGAGCACCCGCACGAGCGCGTCGACGAGGTCGGGGTCCCGGTCGTGCAGGAGCCCGGAGCGGCCCACGGCGACCGCGTCGGCGTGCCCGGCGATGTCGGTGGCGACGCTCGGGGTCCCGCACGCCGCCGCCTCGGTCAGCGTCATGCCCCACCCCTCGCGCACCGAGGTCGACACCGCGACCCAGGAGCGCCGGTACAGGTCGCGCAGCTGCTGGTCGGTCACCCGGCCCGGAAGCGAGATCCACTCCTCGGCGCCGTGCCGGCGGACCTCGTCCATGATCCGCTCGCGCTCGTAGCCCTCGCCGACGATCACGAGCTCGACCTCGGGCACCCGCTCACGCACCGCGGCCATCACCCGCACCAGGCGTGGGAAGTCCTTGACCGGCACGAGGCGCCCCACCGCGACCGCGAGCGGCGTCTCGGAGCGGGTCCCGCCCGGGGTGAAGTACGGGTCCACGCCCGGGGGGATGACGGTGACCCGGTCCGGGTCGAACCCGAGGTCGTCGACGAGCTCGTCCCGCGACGACGGCGACAGGGTCACGATCGACTCGTTGCGGTAGAAGCGCGGCGCGATGCGTTCCTCGAGGGCCACGCCGAGCTTCGCGATCGGCGAGGGCAGGGTCATGCCCCACATGGGGCCGTGCACGTGGTGCAACCAGATGGCGCGGGGCCCACGCCACCACAGGGGCGACATGAACGGCATGCCGTTCCAGATCTCGATCAGCCCGTCGCACGGCCCGAGCCGCCCGGTGAGCTCCGACAGCGAGGACCGGATGAACACCCCGTAGCGCCCCGACTTCCGGCTGACCGTGTAGCCGTCGCGCACCGCCGAGGACGGGTGCCCGGGCGCGGCGGAGGTCCGCATCGTCACCCCGAGCCCCGACTGCGCCCAGATCGACGCGATGTTGTGCGCGTGCACCTCCGAGCCGCCGGCCTCGTCGTCGTCGAGGTCGCGCCAGGCGAGCATGTGCACGTGCGAGATGCCCGCGTTCGCGGCCATCTCCGAGATCGCCTTGGTGGTGGTGTCGCTGGCGACGGGCGTCTGCACTCTGCTCCTCGCGGACGGCGCACCGTGCTCGATGCACCCGGGGTGGGGGATGGGCGCCCCTATGCTACGTAGCCCCGCCCGACCGCCTGTGGACACCCCGCGAGGAGACCGTCGTGAAGCTGACCGGTGAACGCCCGATCGAGGGGCAGACGCCCGACTCGCTGCTGGCGCTGCACGCGGCCGGCTACCGGGAGGTCCGCAGCCGCGTCGGCTCGGGGCGCATGCTGGACCTCGGCTGCGGCCTCGGGGACGGCACGGCGACCTTCGCCTCGGAGGACCGCATGCTCGTCGGCGTCGACTACGACCGCGAGACGGCCGCCGCGGCGGTGCGGCTCCACCCGGGCATCGACCTGCGCACCGTGTGCAGCGACGGGGCGGTGCTGCCGCTGCGCACCGGCACCTTCGACGACGTGTGCTCGTCGCACCTGATCGAGCACTTCACCGAGCCGGAGCACC
>CBFGTJ010000201.1:0-5795 GCA_965651815.1 uncultured Microthrixaceae bacterium
GCCGAAGCTTCCGCCTCAGCCGGCGAGGCCCTGCCGCCGCCTCAGCCGGCGAGGCTGGCGACGTCCGAGACGGCGGCGACCACGAGCAGCACGAGGATGCCGCCACCGACCGCCGCGTACGGCCAGCGGTACTTGTGGTCCGCGGCGAAGAAGCGCCGCATCGACACCACGATCGCCACCATCGACACCGCACCGAGCACCAGGCCCAGCACGGGACCCAGCGTGCCCGACACCTTCAGCACCGGTGCGAGCAGCGGCAGGAACACGTAGGTGATCAGGCAGCGCACCGCGGAGATCGCGATGGAGCGGCCGAACACGCTCTCGGTGCCGAAGATGCTCTCGCGCGGCGCGTCGACGGGCAGCCGCAGGATGCGGCGGGCGACCCGGTCGGCGGCCCCGCGGGGCGGCACCTCGGGAGCGGGGGCAGCGCCACCCGCGATCTTGCGGGCCTGGGGGGTCACGTCCTCAGGCGCCCCGGTGGGAACCGACAGGGCTGAGTCCATCGGCGTACACGGTAGGAGCCGGCGGCCGGGGGCGCACGTCGAGGGCGTGCGCCGCAGCGACCGTCACGGCCTCAACCGAGGTCGACCTTGGACGGGTCGACCCGGACGCCGGGGCCCATCGTCGAGGACAGGACGATCTTGCGGAGGTAGCGGCCCTTCGCCGCGGACGGCTTGACCCTCACCAGCTCCTCGACGATCGCGACGAAGTTCTGGAGCAGCGCGTCGGCGTCGAAGCTCACCTTGCCGATCGGCACGTGCACGTTGCCGTTGCGGTCGGTGCGGTACTCGACCTTGCCGCCCTTGAACTCCTCGACCGCCCGCGCGGGGTCGGGGGTGACGGTGCCGGTCTTGGGGTTCGGCATCAGGCCACGGGGGCCGAGCACGCGGCCCAGACGGCCGACGAGCGGCATCATGTCGGGCGTCGCGATCGTCACGTCGAAGTCGAGCATGCCGCCCTCGATCTCGGCGGCGAGGTCGTCCGCGCCGACGAACTCGGCGCCCGCCTCGCGTGCGGCAGCGGCCGCGTCGCCCTGGGCGAACACCGCGACGCGCACGTCCTTGCCGGTGCCCGCGGGCAGCGCGACGGTGCCGCGCACCATCTGGTCGGGCTTGCGCGGGTCCACGCCGAGACGGATCGACGCGTCGACGGACTCGTCGAAGTTCTTGTCGGCGATCGACTTCACGATCGCGATCGCCTCCGCGGCGGAGTGCAGGTGCTCGCGGTCGTAGCGCTTGGTCGCGTCGCGGTACTTCTTGCCATGGGCGGCCATGTCGAACTCCCCTTCGGGTCGGTCTCCCTCATGTGACGGCGGATCCGGGGGCGAGGTCCTCCCCCGGGGCCGGGTGGGATCAGCCCTCGACGGCGATGCCCATCGAGCGGGCCGTCCCCGCGATCTGCTGCTTGGTGGCCTCGAGGTCGTCGGTGTTGAGGTCGGGCAGCTTCGTCTGCGCGATCTCGGTCACCTGGGCGTCGGTGAGGGTCCCCACCGCGCCACGACCGGGCGTCTGCGCGCCCTTGGCCACCCCCGCGGCCTCACGGATCAGCACCGGCGCCGGAGGCGTCTTGGTGATGAAGTCGAACGAGCGGTCCTCGTAGATCGTGATCTCGACCGGCACCACCGTGCCCCGCATCGACTCGGTGCGGGCGTTGTACTCCTTGCAGAAGTCCATGATGGCGATGCCGTGCGGGCCCAACGCCGTACCGACCGGCGGGGCGGGCGACGCCTGACCGGCCTGGATCTGGATCTTGACGAGGGCGGCGACCTTCTTCTTGGCCATGGTTCACTTCCTGCGAGGGGGACGGGACATTCTGCTGCACCGCCACGGGCAGCGACAACCCGCCCCACCCGCCCCGCGGCGGGGACGGGCGGGACGGGCTCCGCTCAGAGCTTGGCGACCTGGGAGAACTCGAGCTCGACGGGCGTCTCGCGGCCGAAGATGTTCACGAGGACCTTCATCTTCATGTGGTCCTCGTTGATCTCGACGATCTCGCCGGAGAAGTCCGCGAACGGGCCCTCCTTCACGCGCACCGACTCGTGCAGCTCGTACTCGAGGCGCGGGCGGGCACGCTTGGTCGGCGTCTCCTCCGCGGCCGCGTCCGGCACGGCGATGAAGCCCTCGACGTCCTTGCGCGACAGCGGCGTGGGCTTGTTGCCGGCGCCGACGAAGCCGGTGACGCCGGGCGTGTTGCGGATCACGTACCAGCTGTCGTCGTCGAGGTCGCAGCGGATCAGCAGGTAGCCCGGGAACATCTTCTTCTGGGCGACGACCTTCTTGCCGCCCTTGAACTCGGTGACCTCCTCCATGGGGATGGCGATCTCGTGGATCTTGCCCTCCATGCCCATGGACTTGGTCCGTGCCTCGATGTTCTGGCGGACCTTGTTCTCGTAGCCGGACTGCGTGTGCAGCACGTACCACTTGCCGGGGCGGTCGTAGGGGGAGACGACCGGCTCGGGCTCCGGCTCGAGCACGTCGGACTCGTCCACCACCTCGACCTCCGCGTCGGTGAGGTCGGGGTCCAGGTCGCCCTCGGGCGCGGCCGGCGCGGCCGTGGCCTCCGTGGCTGCGTCGTCGGCCGGAGCCGGCTCCGCGGGCGCGGCCGCGGCGGGCGCGGCATCCACCGCCTCCGCGGCGTCCGCCCCGTTCGGGCTCGTGGTCAGCTCGTCATCGCTCATCGGTGGTCAAGTCCTCGGTGCCTCTCGGTGGGTGAAGTGCGGGTGCACGGTGGCCGACGGTCGGTGGTCAGGACGGCCCGGCCCCACCCATCGTGGCAGCGCCGGCGCCGAGCGCGCCCGCGTCGGGTGCAGTGACGAAGTGGAAGAGCCGCTCGAAGAGGTAGTCGAGCCCGAACACCAGCGACGTGAAGATGACCAGGGCCACGAGCACGATGAGGGAGTACCGCAGGACCTCGTCGCGGGTCGGCCACGCGACCTTGCGGAGCTCGCCGCGGACCTCGCGCAGGAAGTCCGCCGGCTTGGTGCGCTCCGTCTTGAGCCGCTGGGCGGGCGCCCGCCGATCCCTGACCGTGGCAGGAGAGCCGTCAGCGTTCACCTGACCGGCGCGCTGCGCAGCTCGCTTCTGCTCTCGGTTCATCGCCACGTCGTTGAGGTCCTCTGGTCAGTCCTGCAGATCCCGTCCGGACGTCCCGAGGGCCGTTCGCCGGGTGCGCAGGGCAGGCGGGACTCGAACCCGCAACCGCCGGTTTTGGAGACCGGTGCGCTAGCCAATTGCGCCACTGCCCTGTGATCGATGGCGCTCCCCCGGCCCCGGCGCTCGCACGCGCGGCGCTGGCGGACCACCACGTCAGGTAGGGCAGGTTAGACGGCGCGGGGACCCGGGGGCTATCCGGCCCCGAAGGCGTGCCGGGATCGGGCGGAGAACCGGCTCAGCCGGCGAGCGCGGGCCGGCCGCGGCGCGAGCGGCTGGCCAGCACCAACGCCCCCGCGGCGCCCGCCGCGGTGGCCGCGGTCGCGGCCGCGGCGACGTACGCGGCCTTGCGCAGCCGTGAGGGCCGGCCGGTGCGGGCCGACTCGGCCGTGTCGATCCAGCGCAGGATCTCCCGGGCGAGGTCCGGCGCGGTCGGGGCGGTCTGGTGGCGCAGCTGCCGCATCGTGCGGGCCACCTTCCGGTAGCGCACCGACTCGACCTGGCAGCGCAGGCACTGCGCGACGTGCGCGGCGACGTCCGGGGGCAGGGCGTCGGCCCCGTCCACGACCTTCGGCAGGTGGCGCGCCGCGTCGTCACACCGCACGGCCACCCCTCCTGCCGGCTCGGAGGTCCAGCGCGACGGCGTCACCGGTGCCCGACCCCACCGATCCTTCCGCCTCGTCGTCCTCGGGGAACACCTCGGCCCGCAACCGGTGACGGGCGCGGTGCAGCCGCACCTTCGCCGCCGTGGTGCTGATGCCCAGCTCGGTCGCGATCGCGTCGTGCGACAGCCCGTAGACGTCGCGCAGCACGACCACCGCGCGCAGCTTGGGCGGCAGCGTGTCGAGCGCGACGAGCAGCCGGTCGCGCAGGTCGGAGGCGTCCGCGCGCAGCTGGGGGTCCTCGTCGTTGCGGTCGTCGACGAGCTCGCAGGGCTCCGGCAGCTCCTCGTGCCGGTGCCGGCGGCGGCGCTTCAGGGTCGTCGACGCGCAGTTCGCGGTGATCCGGTACATCCAGGTGGTGAACTGCGCGTCGCCCCGGAACTTGTCCAGCGAGCGGTAGGCGCGCAGGTACGCCTCCTGGGTGACGTCGCGGGCGTCCTCGACGTCGCCGGTGATCCGCAGCGCGAGGGTGTAGGTCGCCACGTAGGTCGCCTCGACCAGCTCCGCGAACGCGAGGTGGTCACCGTCCTTCGCGGCCTCGACCAGCGGGGCCAGCTCGTCCTGGGACGCCCGGGAGCCGCTGCGCTCGCCGTCGACCCGGTCGGGGACGCCCCGCAGCTGCTGGTCGGACATCACGTGCGCCATGCCGGCGAGCGTAACGCGGGGCCCGCGCGGGATCGGGCACCGCCCCCGACGAGGTTCTCAGGTGCCGCGGGGGACCGCGGCGTCGCTCAGCGCGTCTCCTTGTGGAGCGTGTGGCGACGGTCCCAGCGGCAGTACTTCTTGAGCTCGATGCGCTCGCGCGTGTTCACCTTGGACTTCTTGGTGATGTAGTTGCGCCGCTTGCACTCGGTGCACTCGAGGGTCACGCTGACCCGCTTGTCGGAGGCCATCTCGGTCCTGCTCCTCAGGTCGACCGCCCCGGGCTGTCGGGGCGGTGCACCAGTCTGCGGGCCGCGCCGGCGGAGTTCAAGCCGACCGGTGGGGTTTCGGGGCCCGGCGGGTAGGTAGGGACGACCCGACGAGGGAGGCCCCGATGCGCACGACCCGACTCCTCTCCACCGTGCTGCTCGCCGGCACCCTCCTCGCGACGGCGGCCTGCGGCGACGACGACGACGGCGACGCCGAGGACACCTCCGGCACGCCGACGTCGGCCGCGGCGACCTCCACCGACTCCACCACGGGCGCCGGCGACGGCGGGTCGACCACGGAGGCCACCGGGACCACCGCGGCGGGCGGCGACGACGGCGCGATCCAGCCGCCCGCGCGGGACGACTGCGTCCGGGTCCCTGAACGCCCCGACGACGTGTACCGGATCGCGGGGGTCGGCGAGGTCCGGCTGCGGCGCGGTGCCGGCACCCTCGAGCTGGTCGAGGCCCGCGCCGAGCAGGGTTGGGAGGTGACCGGCGACGAGCGGGACGACCCCGACGAGGTCGAGGTCGAGTTCCGGGGCGACGGCACCGAACTGGAGCTCGAGGCCGAACTGGAGGACGGCCGGCTCGAGATCGTGCTCTGCGACGACGAGGACTGACGACGAGGACCGGGCACGCCTGGTCGCTGGGCCTCACTGCGAAGGAGTAGCGGCGGCCGGACTCGAACCGGCGACCTCTCGATTATGAGTCGAGCGCTCTCACCTACTGAGCTACGCCGCCCGGCACCTCGCGGCGACCGGCCCGCCGGGCCGAGCACAGCGATGCCGGTCCAACGGGTGGACCGAACGAGCCCCCTGTCAGAATCGAACTGACGACCTCTTCCTTACCATGGAAGCGCTCTGCCGACTGAGCTAAGGGGGCACGGACCCGTGCGCCGACGGGCCGGGAGGGAACACTAGCGGAGCGCTGAACGGGCCCACAACCGCCCCTCCGGCGCCGGTCGGGGCGCTCAAGATCGACGAGCCGAACGCCGATGACCGGAACGTGCAGTTCGAACGACTCGTCATCGAATCCGGCGACAACAGCATCGCCTTCGACCTCCACCCGCGGCT
>CBFGTJ010000202.1:0-5761 GCA_965651815.1 uncultured Microthrixaceae bacterium
ATCAGCCCCAGGTGGGGTCAGCGCAGCTCGGGGTCAGCCCAGGTGGCGGACGAGTGCCTCGACGAGCCGCCCCCTCGGCGGTGCGTCGAGCGCCACCGACCCGGCACGTTCGGCGAGGACGCGATGGAGCGCTCCACCGGGCTCCACCCCCAGCACCTCCACCAGGGACGACGGGTCCCAGCGGAGGTGCACCACGCACTGGAACCGTGCGAGCTCGCGGGTGCGGCGCTGCGAGATCCCCACGACCTTGCGGCCGTCGACGGCGACCTCACCCGGGCCGAGCGCCGCGAAGCACGCGAGCCGGCCGAGCTCCCGGTCGGTCACGCCGCGGCGGTGCACCTCGATGCGGCCCCGCTCGCCGCGCTCCGCGAGCAGGTTCGCCCACGCCTCCCCCACCCACCAGGTGGCGCGCTCCACGTCGTCGTCCCAGCGCGGGTCACCCCGGGGGACCACCAGGTCGACCCAGAGCTGCTCGCCGGGCCGGACCACGACCGCCCCTCCACCCGAGCGCCTGCGGACGACCTCGAGCCCGAGCTCCGCGGCCCGCTGCTCGATGCCGGGGACCTGCTGGGTGCTGCCCAGCACCACCGCCGGCCGCTCGGGCTCGAGCACCCACAGCCGGCGCGCGCCGGGAGGCGGGTCGAGCTGGTGCAGCTCACCTGCGCCGCCCACCGCGTGCTCGACGATCCAGGCGCCGACCACGCCGTGCTCCTCCGGTCCGCGCACTCGACCTCCGATCGGGTCCGACGATCCCCGGGGGTGGTGGGTGCACGTCCCCGGCGGGGACCCGAACCCTATGCTCGGCGCCCATGGCCACGGGACGTCCACGCCGTCGGGCGGCACGGGTGGTCGTGCTCGACCCGAAGGACCGGGTGCTCCTCATCAACGCCCGGGACCCGCTCCGCCGCTCGGGGCCCGGTTGGTGGGAGATCCCCGGCGGGGGCATCGACCCCGGTGAGACCTCGCTCGACGCCGTGCGCCGCGAACTGTGGGAGGAGGCCGGCATCGCCGAGGCCGAGATCGGGCCGTGCGTGTGGACCCAGCGCGTGGAGTTCACCTTCGGCGGCTGGCACTTCGAGCAGGACGAGTGGGTCCACATCGCCCGCTGCGACGGCTCGACCCACGGTCCCCGGGGGCTCGAGGCCCTGGAGGCCCTCGCGTTCGGCGAGCAGCGGTGGTGGACCCTCGACGAGGTCCTCGAGCACTCCCCCCGCACGATCCCCTACCGCCTGCCGGAGTTCCTGCCCGACCTGGTCGACGGTCCGCTGCCCGACCAGCCGATCGACATCACCCCCGAGCCGGAGCACGTGGTGCGCTGGCGGGCTGCGGACGGCCCGGCCGACTGAGCCGCAGGGCGGCCGGCACCGCGGTCACCCCTCGAGGACGACCTCCTCGACGGTGCAGCGTTCGAGCACGGACTCGTCCGGGGTCCGGCCGACCCCCGGGCCGGTCGGCACCACCAGCTCACCGGCGGCGTCGGCGACCACCGGTTCGCACACGTCCTGGACGACGTAGCGACCGCTCGGCCCGAGGTCGGTGGGCAGCGTGCAACCGGAGAGGGTCGCGACCGCGGCCGCCGCGGCCCGGTCGATGCCGAGCTCGAGCATCCCGCCCACGAACGCGTCTCCGCCGGCCTCCTCGACGAGCCGGACGACCTCCGCAGCCGCCTCGACCCCGCCGAGGCGCGCCGGCTTGACCGACACCACCCGCGCCGCGCCCGCCTCGAGCGCGCGGACCACCGCAGCGGGCGAGGTGAGCGACTCGTCCAGCGCGACCGGCGTGTCGAGTGCCGAGTGGCGGCGGGCGAGCTCCGCGGGGTCGAGCGACGCCGGGAACGGCTGCTCGAGGTAGCAGAGCCCGAGCCGGTCCACCGCGCGCACCTCCTCGACGGAGCGGTAGGTGCCGTTGGCGTCCGCCGCGACCGCGCCGTGGCCGACCGCCTCGACGACGGCCGCCAGCTGCTCGACGTCCAGGCCCGGCGCGACCTTCACCTTGACCAGCGCCGCGCCCGCCTCGACCGCGGCCGCGGCTCGCTCGGCGAGCACGGCGGGCGACGCACCGAGGTCGGCGATCACCTCGCAGCGCGCCAGCCGCCCGCGCCGGCCGCCGAGGTGCTCGCGCAGGGAGGTGCCGGCGCTGCGGAGGTCGTGGTCGAGGCGGGCGTCCGCGAGCGCGGAGGGGGCGGCCAGCAGGCCGGGACCCGGGGTGGGGACGGGCTCGCCGCGCAGCACCGTCGGCCCGAGCTGGTCGACCAGCGCCCGCCACGCGACCCCGGTGGGCTCGGTGACGTAGCCCGGGGACGCCAGCGTGGGGCACTCCCCCCAGCCGACCTCGGTGGGGCCGGCCCATCCGACCAGGACGACCTCGCGGCGCGACTCCGCCCCGGTCGCAGCCCGGTGGGGCGTCACGAGTGGGACCGAGACCCGCACGAGCCGCAGCCGCCGCGGCGGTCCGTGGTGCGCCGCGGCGGTCACCTGCGTCGCACCACCTCCGGCCAGGCGCGGCACCAGCGGAGGTAGGTGACGAGGTCCTCGGGTGTGGCCGAGGCCGAGCCGTCGCCGCCGTAGGCGGTGACCATGCGGAACCGGAGCCAGGCGCGGTCGGGCAGGGGCAGGTGGGGTGGCCGGCGCCACCACCCGCGGGGCACGAGGCTGACCAGGACGCGCAGCGCGGTCCACCACAGGTGCGGCCGGCGCAGCACGGCGACCACCGCGGCCCGGTCGACGCCCGGCAGCTGCCCGCTCACGTGGCCCGGGCCCCCTGCTCGCCGGTGAGGACGGGCACGCCGAGCGCGGTGAGGGCCACGGCGGCGGCGCCGAGGACCGGCCCGTGGGCGCCGCAACCCGTGGGCACGATGCGTGCGCCCGCGGAGAAGGACAGCCGGGCGCTGCGTGCCAGCTCGACATTGGCGGCGTCGAAGAACAGCGGGCCGTACCCGAGCGCCACCGAGCCCGCGACGACCGCGAGGCGCAGGTCGAGCAGGTTCGCGACCGACGCGACCGCCCGGCCGACGAGCCGCCCCGTGCGGACCCGCACCTCCCGCGGCGCCTCGGCCGCGGGCCGGCCGGTGAACGCCCGGATGGCGGTACCGGAGGCCTCCGCCTCGAGGCAGCCGCGCGCACCGCAGGCGCAGCGCCGGCCGCGCGGTTCGACCACGACGTGCCCGAGGTGGCCGGCGTTGCCGGTGCCGCCGTCGATCAGTCGCCCGCCGCTCACGATGCCGCCGCCGACCCCGGTGGAGACGACCAGCGCCAGGTAGTCACTCGTCCCCTCGGCCGCGCCGAGCCAGCCCTCCCCCAGCGCGAGCGCCTTGGCGTCGTTGTCCACCGCCACCGGCAGCCCGTAGCGCTCGGCGAGGCGGCCCCGCAGCGGGAAGTCCCGCCACTGGGGGATGTTGAGCGGTGAGACGAGCTCCCCGCCCGCCGACATCGGCCCTCCGCAGCCGACGCCGATCGCCTCGGCGGGCGCGGGGCTGCGCGCCGCGACGCGGTCCACCAGCGAGCAGAGGTTCCCGAACAGGTCCTCGGCGTCCGAGCCCGCCGTCGGCACCCGGTCCTCCGCCAGCACACCGCCCGCGGCGTCGACGACGGCGGCGGCCAGCTTGGTGCCACCGATGTCGACGGCCAGGACGATCGGCGCGTCCCGCGTGCTGGTCGGGGTGGGTTGCATCGGGACCCGACGGTACCAGCGGCTGTCGGGGGCACCGCCGGTGCGGTCTGGCAGACTGCGGGTCTCCGAGCGCCCGCCACGCGGCCCAGTCCGCCCGTTCCAGGGGAGCTGACATCACCTCGACAGAGCGCCCGACCCACGACGCCCCGCGACGGGTGGCGCCACGCGCGTTCCCCGACGTCTTCGGAGCCATCTGCGACAACGTCGCCCGTGCGATCCGGGGCAAGGACCGGGTGATCGAGCTCACGGTCACCTGCTTCCTCGCCGGCGGGCACCTGCTCGTCGAGGACGTGCCGGGCGTGGGCAAGACCTCCCTGGCCAAGGCGCTCGCCCGCTCGGTCGACGCGGAGTTCGGTCGCGTGCAGTTCACCCCGGACCTGCTGCCCGCGGACGTGCTGGGCACCTCGGTGTGGAACCAGCAGGACGGCAGCTTCCGCTTCCGGCGGGGCCCGATCTTCTCGAACCTGCTGCTCGCGGACGAGATCAACCGCGCGTCGCCCAAGACGCAGTCGGCGCTGCTCGAGGCGATGGCCGAGGAGCAGGTGACCGTGGACGGCACCACGCACCCGCTGCCGCGTCCGTTCATGGTGATCGCGACGCAGAACCCGCTGGAACACCACGGCACGTTCCCGCTGCCGGAGAGCCAGCTCGACCGCTTCGAGATGAAGCTCTCGATCGGGTACCCGGAGCGGGACGACGAGCTCGGGCTGCTGCGCGAGGAGGACCACGACGCGGTCCTCGGCCGCCTCCGCCCGGTCGTCGGCGCCGCGGAGGTCGTCGCGATGTCGGAGGCGGCACGGCAGGTGCACGTCGCGCCGGCGCTCGCCGCCTACGTGGTCGACCTCGCCGAGCGCTCCCGCAACGACGGCTCCTTCTCGCTCGGGATGTCGCCGCGCGCCTCGCTCGGCCTGCTGCGGGCCGCCCGGGTCGCCGCCCTCGCACAGGGGCGCGGGTACGTCACCCCCGACGACGTGAAGGCCCTCGCGGTGCCGGTGCTGTCGCACCGCGTCGTCGTGTCGCCCGAGCTGAGGATGTCGGGGATGGACGCGGCCTCGGCCGTGCACGACCTGCTGCAGCGGACCCCGGTGCCGGGCTGAGGGCGGCCATGCCGACTCGACGTGGCGTGGCGGTCCTGCTGGGAGGGCTCGTCGGCGTCGTGCTCGGAGCCGTGTTCGGCCTCCCCGAGGCGACCGCCCTCGGCGCGGGGGCGATCGCGCTCGTCGGGGCCGCGGTGCTGACCGTGCAGCTGCGCGGTCGCGCACCGGCGGTCCGGCGGACCGTGCGGCCGCCGAGGGTCGCGGTCGGCGACCCCTGCGAGGTCGTGCTGACGGTGGGCAACGACGGCAGCCGACGCACCCCACCCGCCCGCCTCGTCGACGAGGTCGCCGGCGAGGCCACCGCCCGGTTCCTCGTCGCGCCCCTCGCGCCGGGCGAGCAGGCGTCGTCGACCTACGAGCTCGCGACCTCGCGCCGCGGCGCCTACCGGATCGGCCCGCTGCACGCCCGCGTCGGCGGCCCGTTCGGCCTCGCCCGGCTCGACGAGCAGCGCGACGGCACCTCCACCGTGGTCGTGCTGCCCCGCGTGGTCCCCCTCCCACCACTCCCGGCCGCGGTGGGCGACGAACCCGAGCTGGGCACCCGCTCGATGGTGGCCGTCTCGACGGTGGACGAGGAGTTCACCGGCCTGCGCGGCTACGTGCCGGGCGACGACGTCCGCCGGATCCACTGGCCGAGCAGCGCCCGCGCCGGCGACGCGCTCGTCCGGCAGTTCGAGGTGCCGTGGCAGCGCCGCACCACGCTGGTGGTCGACCTGCGGGCGGACCACCACGACCCGTGGTCCTTCGAGCGCACCGTGACCGCGGCGGCGAGCGTCGTCGCGCTGGCCGCCGCGGGCTCCGAGCTGCTGCGGCTGGGCACCGACGAGCAACCGGACCCGCCGTTCGTGAGCGCCGCGGAGCACCTCGACGCGATCCTGGACCGGTTCGCGCTGCTCGCTCCCGTGCCGGCCGGGGCCGGGTCGCACGGGCTGATCGCCGCGGTGGAGCGGGCGACCGCCAGCGCGACCGGTCGCCTCGTGGTCTGCACCGGCGCG
>CBFGTJ010000203.1:0-5714 GCA_965651815.1 uncultured Microthrixaceae bacterium
CGTCGAAGGTGAACTGGGGTCCGCCGTTGATCCCGACGAACGGCTGGCCGTCCAGGTGGAACTCGACGGTGAGGACGCTCCCCGCGGGCCCCGGCCCGGCGTCGGTGGAGCGGATGACCCTCGTGATCCCGGAGTTCGGGAACACCGAGACGTAGAACTCGGCAGCCTCGAGCGCCTGGCCGTCGAACCAGAGGTTGGGCACGATCCGTGGCATGTGGTCTCCTCCTGCTCCGGGCGTACGTGCAGTGTGACGCACCCACCTCCCCGGACTCATCGGTCGGCGCGGGGGTACGGTGCCGGGTGGCAGAGGAGGCGAGCCGATGGACGACCAGGTCATCCCCTGCACCTCGTGCGGCCGTCGCAACCGCGTGCCCGCCGCGGCGAGCGGCACCCCCAGCTGCGCGCAGTGCCACACGCCGCTGCCGTGGATCGCGGTCGCGGACGACGGGAGCTTCGAGGACGTCGTCACCCGCTCGCGACTGCCGGTGCTGCTCGACCTCTGGGCGCCGTGGTGCGGACCGTGCCGCATGGTCAGCCCCGCGCTCGAGCAGCTGGCTCGTGAGCACGCGGGTGGGTTGAAGCTCGTGAAGGTGAACGTCGACGAGGCCCCCGGCGTCGCCGAGCGGTTTGCCGTGCAGGGCATCCCGACGCTCATCGTCCTCGACGGCGGGCGGGTGCTGGCGCGACAGACCGGTGCGGCGCCGGAGTCAGCGCTGCGCAGCTGGCTGGAGAGCGCGCTGCCGGCGAGCCAGCGACGCGGGACCTCCGGCGCCTAGCTCACCGAGGTGGACGCGTCGAGCTCGAGGTCCACGACGTAGGGCAGGTGGTCCGACAAGCGGAACCACTCGGCGCCGGGTGACGCCCAGTCCGCGTCCGCCCGGTTCGGCACGAAGCCCCTGACCACCTGCACCGGCCCGCCGTCGGGGCGCATGACGTGGTCGATGCGGATGCGGACGCTGAGATGCTCGCGCTCCTGCCACGACACGCACAGCGAGAGCAGGTCGCAGGCGAGGAGGTTCGAGTCCTTCGGCCAGCCACCGGTGTAGCCGCAGCGGCGCACGTGCTCCGGATCCGCCAGCAGCTGCGCCATCGCCGCCTCGTCGCCCTCGGGGACCGACGGGCAGGTGGCGGGGTCCGCCGCGCCGGGGCTCACCTCGGCGAAGGTGTCGACCATCGGTGCGGGGACGACCGGCGCGGTGGTGGAGGTGCCCGTGAGCAGCCGGTACGACGGGTCGCCGGGCGCGAGGTTGAGGTCGCCCGCGAGGATCCATCGGCGCTCGTCGTCGGGATCGTGCTGTGCCACCAGCTCGCCGAACTCGCGGATCTGCGCGTCACGGGAACCCTGGGCGGCGCCGCCCCCGGCGGTGAGGTGCGTGCCGTAGATCCGCAGGGCACGCCCGTCCATGTCCACGTCGACCCAGACGAGGACGCGCATCACCTCGGGGTCGACACAGGCGCGGCCCAGGTGGGTGCCCCCGGAGCCAGTGACCTCGACGTCGCCCCGGACGAGGATCGCGACGCCCTCGCGCTCGGGCTTGATGTCGCAGGCCCAGTGCCGGTACGAGCCGCGCCGGTAGTCGGTGCGGGTGTGCTTCAACAGCGCGTCGACGTCGTCGGACTGCGCCTCCTGCACCACGAGCACGTGCGGCTGCAGCTGGTCGACCCTCGCGGCCCACCCGCGGTGCTCGCTGTACACGACGTCGTCGGCCTGCATGCCGAGGAGGTTCCAGGTCATCACGCGGAGCCCGCCGTCGCCGGGCGAGGGCGGCAGCTCCGCCGGCGGACCCGGCGGAGTGCAGCCGGCGAGCACCCCGAGCACCGCCACCACTCCGAGCACCCACCGTCGGCCCATCCCGCACCCCCGCGTCGTCCCACCGGCCTGAACGACTGTACCGACGGGCGGGGGAGGCCGTCCCGACCTCGACCCTTGACCTCAAGTGCACTTGAACCTTTAGCGTCGACTCCTGCCGTCGGAACGGCGGTGCCCGCATCCTGATCGCAACCAGGGAGGAACCGTGACGACCACCCCCACCTACGAACCGCTGCCGTTGCGCACCGAGGACGGGAGGATCCACCCAGCCTTCGGGTTCCTCGCGATCCACCGGGCGCTGCGCCGCGACGCCGAGCGCTTCGTCGTGGCCGCGCCGACGGCGCTGGCCGACCGCGAGGCGCACGCCGCCCTCGCGGCGCACTGGGAGCGGTACCGCGAGCTGCTCGAGTTCCACCACCGGTTCGAGGACGCCCAGCTCCTGCCACTGATGCGCCGCGAAGCGCCCGAGCTGTCCCCGCTGCTCGACGAGATGGCGGCGGAGCACCACGACCTCGACGAGCTGCTGCCGCGGATCACGGCGATCGTCCGGTCCGAGCGGCCGGACGCACCCGCGGCGGGCGCGGCGTTCGAGTCGCTGTCCGGGCTCCTGCACCCGCACCTCGCCGCGGAGGAGGTCCACCTCGTGCCCGTGATGGAGCGCGTCTTCGGCTCCCGCAACGGCGACGGCGGCCCCGACGGCGGCGAACGCCGGGAGGGAGGGCCCGCCCAGAACCCCGACCACCCCGAGTTCTGGGTGCCCTGGATGGGCGAGCAGCTCGAGGAGGACCTCGTCGCGGAGTCGCTCGCCACGCTGCCCGAGGAGCACCGTGCGGCCTATCCCCGCTGGTTGGAGGAGTACCGCGCCGGGCTCGCCCGCTGGGTCCCCTGACGCCGGGGGAGCTGGGCCGGCGGGGCGGCGCGTAGCGTCGCCGGGGTGGAGCGCCGCCTGCTGGAAGAGATCGGGCACCGGCTCCGGGCCCAGGTGCACGCCGCGACGCCGGTGCGCGGCGGGGACGTCGCCGCGTCGTACCGCCTGGAGCTGGCCGGCGGCGGCCGGGTGTTCGCCAAGACCCACCACGACCCGCCCCCGGGGTTCTTCACGACCGAGGCGGCGGGCCTCCGTTGGCTGCGCGATGCCGGCGCGGTGCGGGTGCCCGAGGTGCTCGCCGTCTCGGACGACCCGGCCTACCTGGTGCTGGAGTGGATCGAGGAGGGTCGTCGCGGGCCGACCACCGAGCAGGAGCTGGGCCGCGACCTCGCGGCGCTGCACCGCGCCGGTGCACCCTCCTTCGGGCGGGAGGACCGGCGCACGACCGGCTCGCGCGGGTTGCCGAACGACCCCTGCGACACCTGGCACGAGTTCCTCGCGCAGCGGCGGCTGCTGCCCCTGGCAGCCCTGGCCCGCGAGGCCGGGGTCCTCGACGCGGCAGCGCTGCGCGGCCTCGAGCGGATCGCCGCCCGCTGCGAGCAGCTCGTCGGACCGCCCGAGCCGCCGTCGCGACTCCACGGCGACCTGTGGGGCGGCAACCGGCTCGTGGACCGGCAGGGTCGCAGCTGGCTGATCGACCCCGCGGCGTTCGGCGGGCACCGTGAGTTCGACCTCGCGATGATGCGGCTGTTCGGTGGGTTCGGCGCCGACGTGTACGACGCCTATGGCGAGGCCCACCCGCTCGGGGACGGTTGGGAAGAGCGCGTCGAGCTGCACCAGCTCGTGCCCCTGGTCGTCCACGCGATCAAGTTCGGCGGCGGGTACGTCGCCGCGGCGGAGGCCGCGATCCGGCGCTACGCCTGAGCCCTCAGGTCACCGAGCGACGAGCGAGCGGGCCGTGTCGGGCAGGTGCTTCGCGACCTCCTCGATGGAGCGCACCGCCTCGGACAGCGGCGCCGGACCCGACCCGCCGTCACCGAGGTGCAGCCGCTCCGGCAGCGACTGGAGGACGTCCGGCACGACCCTCGCGGCCACCCCGCGCAGCACCTCGCCCGGCCGCTGCTGCTCGCCGAGTCGGGAGTCGGCCACGAGGGCGACGCCGGTCAGGACCGGCACCGCGACCTGGGCCATCCGCAGCTTCCCCAGCACCGCCGTCGCCTCCTCCGACAGCCCGGTCTCGTCACGATCCTGGCCGTCATCGGACCGCTCGCCTCCCGCCCGTTCGGCCTCGTGGTGGATGCGGCTGCCGAGGTGGCTGGCATACCAGGTCGCCCCGAGCGCACCGAGCGTGCAGACGCCCTTCACCGCGGCGGCCCGGGCGACGCCCCGCTGTGCCAGGACACGGCCCTTGTTGGTGGTCGTGAGCTTCGCGGCACCGACGAGGTAGGCCCCGATCGCGGCCGTCTGGATCGGGCGCCACTTGGTCCAGACGTCGTTCTCGACGAGGAGCGAGGCGGCGGTGTCGTCCCGGCTCGCCCTCCCGCGCCCGTCCGAGCCACGCACCGCGAGGACGCCCATGAGCGAGCCCCCGAACCAGGTGGCGAGCCCGACCGTGTTGAGCGTGCGTGCGACGTCGTCGGCGGTCGTCATGTGCGTGCTCCCGTGCTCGTGCTCCCGTGCTGCGGTGCCGGGCGGGTCCCGACCTGCAGCCCCTACCCCCGGCCGGCGCTCCCAGCACCGTCGAGCAGCTCGAGGTCGGAGGGCTCGAGGGTGAGCGAGGCGGCCGCCACGTTCTCCTCGAGGTGTTCCGGAGAGCCGGTGCCGGGGATCGGCAGCACCACCTCGCTGCGCGCCAGCAGCCACGCGAGCGCGACCTGGCCGGGCGTCGCACCGTGGCGGTCGGCCACCTCGGCGACCGCGCCGCCGGGCTCTGCGAGCCGGCCCGCGGCCAGCGGGTACCAGGGGATGAAGCCGATGCCGTTGCGGTCACAGTGCTCGAGCACGTCCTCGTACGCGCGGTCCGCGACGTTGTAGCGGTTCTGCACCGTGGTGACCGTGAAGTGGCGCCCCGCCTCCTCGATGTCGGCGACCGACACCTCCGACAGGCCCAGGTGCCGGACCAGCCCCTCGGACTGGAGCTCGGCGAGCACGCCGAACTGCTCGTCGCGGGGCACCTTCGGGTCGATCCGGTGCAGCTGGAACAGGTCGATGCGCTCGACGCCGAGGCGGCGCAGGCTCATCAGGCAGCACTGTCGGAGGTACTCGGGGCGACCGACGGGCGACCAGATGTCCGGCCCCTGCCGGGTCAGGCCCGCCTTGGTGGCGACGGTGATGCCGTCGTAGGGGTGCAGTGCCTCACGGATCAGCTCCTCGGAGACGTGGGGACCGTAGGAGTCGGCCGTGTCGATGAAGTCGACCCCGAGCTCGGGGAGGCGCCGGAGCACCTCGAGGGCACGACCGCGGTCCGGTGGGTCGCCCCACACCCCCTTGCCCGTGATGCGCATCGCGCCGAAGCCGAGGCGGGTGACGGGGAGGTCGCCGCCGATGCGGAAGGTGCCGGAGGGAGCTGCGGAGGTGGACATGCCCCCATCTTCACGCGCTGCCGCGCGGCGCGTCGGCCCGTCCCCGCAGGGTCTCGAGCACCAGCTGCGTGACCGCCGCGGCCGGTGGGGCGCTCCCGCCGCTGAGCGGCTCGACCTCGCACGCGACCGCCGTGTGCCCGCCCGGTGTCGCGTGCAGCGACAGCACGACCGAGCTGGTGGGTGCCTCGAGGAACTCGACCACGACCTCGACCAGGCCGGAGGAGGGGTCCAGGTAGCTGACCTCGCCGAGCTCGTGCGCTGCGTCGAGCACGAGCATCAGTGCCTCCCTCAGCGGGGTGTCCAGGCCGATCACGTCGTCGGCGAGCAGCCGCGCCGCTGCCGCGGGCGGGGGTTCCGGAGTGGGCACGTGCTCCTGGGCGCGCACCTGCTCACGGCCGCGTACCTGCTCACGGGCACGCACCAGGCGGTACGCGGCGGTCAGCTCCGCCGTGCG
>CBFGTJ010000204.1:0-5668 GCA_965651815.1 uncultured Microthrixaceae bacterium
CGGGTGCCGACGATGGCGTACCCGTCCATGTTCTCGCCGTGGTAGATCTCGGGCCGGGTCAGCGGCGGGAGGTCGCCGCTCACGTTGGCGGGGATGTCGCGGACCATCGAGCGGGGCGCTCCCCGGGCGTCGACCGAGTCGGCGGGTGCGAGCGCCGCCGCGTACCCGTGGGTGAAGACCATGTGGAGCTTCTCCCAGTTCGGCGCGGCGACCCCGTCGAGGTTCAGCTCCCGGGCGGAGATCACGACGGGAGCGGTCTCGCCGTCGATCTCGTAGCGGTCCACGTCGACGTCGCGGAACGCGTAGTACTCGCGCTCGAACAGCAGGTTCTGGAACGTCGGCAGGATGACGGAGGGGTCGATGAGCCGGGCCCGGTCGAGGTTGACCCGCTCGGCCTCGAGGTCCTCCTCGGTGAGGTTCGGGTCGTAGTCGAACTCGACGGTCGCGACGTCGTCGAGCCCCAGGGCCTTCCGGGTCGCCTCGATGTTGCGCTCGATGTAGGGCGTCTCCCTCGACAGCTCCGAGGGGCTCACCTGGAAGCGCTGCACGAACGCCGGGTAGATCCCGCCCGCGATGATCCCGATGATCACCCACGACGCGAGGATGATCACCGGCAGCGTCCACCCCTTGCGGCGGATGTTCACCAGCAGCAGCACGCCCGCGAACAGCGAGATGAGGATCATCAGCTGGATGGCGGGCAGGCGGGCGTGCACGTCGGTGTAGCCGGCCCCGTCGAACGACGACCCGCTCGCGGTGGTCAGCTCGAACCGCTGCAGCCAGTAGTCGGCGGCCTTCGCGAACGCGGCGAGCGCGAGCAGCACCGACAGGTGCGCCTTGGCGTTCGGCGTGACGCGCTCGCCGAGCGGCTGCACCCGGATCGCGCCGTTGAAGTAGTGCACCAGCGCGACGACCACGGTCGTGACGAGCAGGAAACCGAACAGCCAGTCGACCGCGTTGGTCAGGAACGGCAGCTTGAAGACGTAGAAGCCGACGTCGGTGCCGAACTGCGGGTCGTCCACCCCGAAGTCGCCGCCGAAGCGGAACAGGATCCACTCGCGCCACAGCGAGGTGGCGCTGAACGCGGGGACCAGCGCGATCAGCAGCGACACGACCAGCCACACGAGTCGCTGGCGTCCCGCGACCAGCTCCCGGTAGCGGGCGAGGACCTCCTCCTCGGCGCCGACCGAGGACCGGAACCTCGGCGCCAGGCGGTCGGCGATCACGAGGTTCACCCAGAGGATGAGGAAGAACACCAGCCCGGTCGCCACGCCGAGCGTGACCCGCGCCGACAACAACCGGCTCCACACCGAGCTCTGGCCCATGGAGCCGAACCAGAGGTAGTCGGTCCAGAAGGTCGCGATGGCTCGCAGCGACAGGAGCAGGACCACGATCGCGACGATCGCGATCCCGAGGATGATGCGGGTGCGGTTCGAGCCACCCTGCCGGCCCGTCCGGCGCCGCCTCCCGCGCCCGGGGCGCGGCATGTCACTGGGGTAGCGCATCGGCGATCAGGCTACTGACGGGCCGGGACCAGGATGCATCGGCAGCCGGGGTGCGCGGGCGGCGTGAGGTGCCCCGTCGGGAACGGCTCGTCGCACGGCACGGGGCCGGCGAGCGCGTTGTCCTCGCCGTCCGCGCACGGCAGTCCGCCGTTGTCGACGACCCAGCGCCACGGGGTGCCCGGCCCTGCGGCCCGGCGCTCGCCGTGGGCGAACCCCGCGGTGGCCAGGTCGCCCGCGAGGTCCGCGAGGGACCCCGAGCGCCAGTCCCGGTAGGCCGCGCGCACCCGGTCGGCGAGCTCGGCCGCGTCGAGCCCCTCGTTCTCGGCCTCGGCGAAGGTGCGCTCGAGGTGCGCGCGGTGCAGGTCGAGGAACTCCGTGACCGCGCCGCGCAGCCGGTCGCGCAGCGCGTCGTCGTCACCGAAGAGCGCGCCGGCCGCGGTGCCCGCGAGCTCGGCCCAGAACGTGGAGCCGGCGTCCGCGGCGCGGGCGAACTCGGGCGCGAGCTCCTCGACGAAGCGCTCGGCCGAGGTGCCCTCCTCCGGCAGCACCGTGGCGGGGTCCGGGCGGCCGCGCTTGACCCTGCGCAGCCGGTCGAGGATCTCGTTCTGCTCGTCGGAGGCGAGGCGGCGCAGCACGCGGGACAGGGACCGCTCGACGGGGCCCAGCAACTCGTCCCGGCGGTCGAGCAGCTGCCCGGTGCTCTCGAGCGTGGCGACCGCGCCCCGCTCCGCGCTCGCGCCGAGCCCCGCACCCTCGTCGCCGGCAGGCCCCGGGGCGCCCGGCAGGACGGTGACGGGCGCGGGCTCGTCGGACGGCCCGGCGTCCTCCGGCGGCGGACCGCCCACGAGGTCGACGGTGCCGGCACCGGAGGCGACGGCCACCTCGACCTGCTCGCGGTCCGGGCCCTCGGCTGCGGGGGCGTCCGACCCGTCCTCCGCGTCGGCCTCGTCGCCCTCGTCCGGGCCGGCCCCGAGCCCCTCGGCCCTGATCCGTTCGAACAGGTCGTGCACGGTCGCGCCCGCCCCGTCGCCGTCCTCGTCGACGTCGTCATCGGCGGTCGGCTCGTCGACCACGGCCTCCTCGGCGGCGGCAGGCTCCTCCGGGGTGGCCTCGACGGACTCCTCCTCGGCCGCCACCTCCTCGACGGATGCGCCACCCTCGTCCGCACCTTCGTCGGCCGCACCTTCGTCCGCGGCGGCCGGCTCGACCTGCTCGGCCGGCTCCGCTGGCGCCGCGGGTTCGGCGGGCTCCCCTGCGTCGGCGACCGGGACGGCCTCGGGCTCCGGTCGCACCGGCTCCTCCGTCGGCTCGGCCCCGAGCTCGACGAGGAGCTCCGCGACCTCGGCCTGCGCGTCGGAGTGCACCGACGCCGCCGCGGCCGCGGCCGCCTCCGTCGCGGCCTCCTCGACCCCGTCGAGCCCGTCGACGGTGGAGGCCACCTCGTGGATCGTGGCGCGCAGCAGCTCGACGATCCGGTCGCGCGCGGCCCGTGCGCCCTCGACCTGGCGCCGGGCGGTGGCCCGACGCTCCACCAGGTCGCGCAGGATGCGCTCACGGACGGCTCGGGCCTCGGCGACCATCGCCCGGCCCTCCTCCCGGGCGGCCTCGCGCACCTCGCTGGCCTCCTGCTCCGCCTCCGTGCGCATGCGCTCGGCGTCGCGCTGGGCCGCGTCGAGCCGTGCCTCGGCCTACGCGGTGATGCCTGCGGCCGCCTCCTCCGCCTCGGCGGTGCGCTCGGCGAGCACCGACTCCGCCCGGGCGAGCAGCTCGTCGTGGCGGGCCCGGGCCTCGGACTCGATCGTCGCCGCGGCGGCCTCTGCCTCGGAGCGCAGCCGGGTCGCGTCGGCGGCGGCCTCGTCGCGCACCTTGGCGGCCTCGTCCCGCAGCGCCTGCGCCTCGCCCCGCAGGGCCTCCGCGGCCCGCTGGGCCTCCTCGGCGGTCTCGCGCCGCAGGCGCTCCGCCTCCTCCTCGGCGTGGGCGCGGATCTCGGCCGCGGCGTCGCGGGCCGCGGCGATGATCCTGGCGGTCTCCTCCCCGAGCACCTCGGTGAGCCGCGCCTCGTCGACGCGGCGGGCGTCGCTGAGCTGCTCCTCGAGCCGCTCGACCCGTGCCAGCAGCTGCTGGTCGCGCAGCCGCCACGCCCGGAGCGCGTCCGCGGCGCGGCCGAGGGCAGCGTGCACCTCGGCCGGTTCGAACCCCCTGCGGGAGCGGGCGAAGTTGGTCCCCGCCAGCGCCGCGGGATCGAGCTCGGGCGGTTCGGGCAGGGTCTCGGTCATGCCGCCGATGCTAGGAGGGACCGGGCGTGCGGTGGCGGAACCCGCACGCGCTCAGTCGGGGCGCCGGACGCCGCCGGGGACGAGCACCTCGACGGCCTCCTCCACGGTGTCCACGGGGTGCAGCGAGACGGCGTCACCGGCCACGCGGCGCATCTCCCTCTGCTCCGCGTCGGGGGTCGACGCCGGGTAGATGAACGTGCCGATCCCCGCGCGCCGCACCGCGGCGACCTTCTGCACCACCCCGCCCACGCGGCCGACGCGACCGTCGTCGAACACCTCGCCGGTCACCGCGACGCGGCGGCCCATCGTCAGCGGCCCCGGGGTCAGCCGGTCGATGATGCCGAGCGTCCAGGCGAGCCCGGCGGAGGGGCCGGAGACCTGGCCGGACTCGACCACGACGCGCACCTCGGAGTCGACGGACGGCTCGAACGGCTCCACCTCGACGCCGAGGACCGGGCGGGTGCCTCCCTCGCCGTCCTCCGCGGCGCCCAGCACCACCTCGACCGACTCGCGGCGCTGTCGGGAGCCCCCGCGCCGCACGACGACCTCCACGGGGTCGCCCGGCTTGCGGTCCGACAACTGCGTTGCGATGTCCCTCGGCATGCCGACCCTGCCGCCGTCCACCTCGACGATCACGTCGCCGGGCTCGAGCAGCCCCTCGGACGGGCTGTCCTCGACCAGGGCCAGCACCTTCGAGCCCTCGGCGACGAACTCGGCCTCGATGCCGACGTGCTCCAGCGCCACCCGCGTCGCGATGAGCTTGGACAGGTCCATCCGCTGGAAGTTCTCCCGGCGGGCGCCCTCGACGTCGCCGTCGGGGTACATCTCCTCCTCGGTGCGGACCTCGATCGCGTCGTCGAGGGCCGCCCGGACCAGCAGCGCCGGGGTGGCCTTGCTGAGCAGCACCGTGGTGAACATGAGCTCGCCCGCGTCGTCGTAGGAGCGTGCCCCGGTGACCTCGATGCGCTCGTCGGCGGGGCGGACGGAGCCCGGTTGCACGAGGTAGTACGGCAGCTGGACCAGGAACGCTGCCGCGACGAGCCCGGCGAGCGGCAGGAGGATCCCCGCCAGCCAGGCGAGCCGGCGCCGCAGGCGACGGCGACGATCGTCGGCCACTCGGGTGGCGTCGTCGGCCGCGGGGGCCGGCTCACCGGTGGGTACGATCTCGGACGTCATGGGAACGATGGTGGTCGGCCTGCTCGTCGTCGCCGCCGGTGCGGCAGGGTTCGGCTCCGCCCTGTTCGGCCGCCGACCGGTCCCTCAGCCTGCCACGGCCCGCGGCGACCGACACCTCGCCGGCACGGCGACCACCGGGCGTGCAGCCGCTCGACGCGCGCGCCGCCCCGGCACCGGACTGGTGCCGACCCGCAGGGAGCGGGCGCGCGCCGCGGTGCTGCTCGCACTGACCGTGCTCGGGCTCGCCGCGCTCATCGGCGCGGTGCTGAGCGTGGTCGTGGTGGCTCTGGTGATGCTGGCCACCTGACCCGGCGAGCCGCCGGGCCCGGTCTCTCAGCGACCGAAGAGCCCGCGACGGGTCGGCTGCTGCTCCTCCTCCGGCTGGTCCGCCGGCGGCACCGGGCCGGAACCGCCGGGCGCCTGGTACGCGGGGGCACCGGACTCCGACGGAGGGGCGAACGGGCTGCTCGAGGTCGGCGACTCGGGCGCCGGCGTCGACTCGGTCGACGGCGGGGGCGGCGAGGAGGGGCTCGAGGGCGACTGGCCGGACGCGGGCGCCGACGGCGCGGAGGACGGCGTGCTCGGCGACCCCGGCTTCAGCGCCTGCAGCTCCACGCGGTAGTAGGGCTTGAGGTCGAACTTGACCTCCTCCAGCTCGAAGATCCGGATGCTGTCGATGCCCTGCTCGTTGCGGATCTTCTCGACGAAGGCGAC
>CBFGTJ010000205.1:0-5628 GCA_965651815.1 uncultured Microthrixaceae bacterium
CCCAGCCGTAGAGCCAGAGGTCGCCGAGCTCGTCCTCGACGACCGGCATGACCGTCGACACGGCCATCGCCTCGGTGGCGACGACCGTGACGAGCGCGACGATGCCGACCACCAGCAGCCGGTGGCCCGGGTCCAGCAGCCGGGGAGCGCGACCCGTCACGTGCCTCCTGACGCGACGGGAGGCGACGGGTTCCGCACCGCGGAACCCATCGCCTCCCGGCCTGTGGATGCGAGCGCCTGGTTCAGCTGGCCATGTTCTGGGCCACGAAGTCCCAGTTCACGAGGTGGTCGAGCCAGGTCGAGATGTAGTTCGGCCGGGCGTTGCGGAAGTCGATGTAGTAGGCGTGCTCCCACACGTCGAGGGTGAGCAGCGCCTTCGCACCGTGCTTCATCGGCAGGTCCGCGTTCGGGGTCTTCATGACCTCGAGCCCCGAGCCCGAGTCGACCAGCCAGGCCCAGCCGGAGCCGAACTGGGTGGCCGCGGCCTCCGAGAACTTGTTGCGGAACTCCTCGTAGGAGCCGAACGCCGAGTTGATCGCGTCGGCGACCTCGCCGGTCGGTGCACCGCCGCCGTTCGGCTTCATCGAGTTCCAGAAGAACGTGTGGTTCCAGGTCTGGGCGGCGTTGTTGAACACCCCACCCTCCGACCGCATGATGATGTCGGTCAGCTCGGCGTTCTCGAACTCGGTGCCCTCGATCATCTTGTTGAGGTTCGTCACGTAGGCCTGGTGGTGCTTGCCGTGGTGGAACTCGAGGGTCTCCGCCGACATGTGGGGGGCGAGCGCGTCCTTGGCGTACGGGAGGGGCGGAAGTTCGAAAGCCATCGCGTGTCCTTTGCGTCGTCGGTCTTGGGTGCCGCGGCAACTTAGCCCACGTCGTGGTCGGCGGTGACCGGAACGAAGCGGATCGCCGCCGCGGCGACGGCCACGACCGCGGCCATCGTCCACCACACGTTCCCCGGGGGCGGGGCGAGCTCGAAGAAGCGGCGCACCGGTTCGAGGAGCATCCCGACGACGCTCGTGGCGGCCATGGCACCGACCAGCGCCCACCGCCACGGCGGCAGCGACGACGTGAGCCGCACGAGGATGACGAGGCCGATCGCGAGCAGCGCCAGCGTCGTCGCCGTCCGGGCCTCGGTGAGGTCCTCCACGGCGCCGCGGCTGGTGAACCACACGGTGAGCGCAGCGAGGCCCGCGATCGCACCGGCGGGCACGCAGAACCGGACGACCCGTTCGAGGAACCCGGGGCGGGCGACCCTCGAGTCCGGCGCGAGCGCGAGGAAGAACCCCGGCACGCCGACGCTGAGCACCCGCACGAGCGTGAGGTGGCGCGGAAGGAACGGGAACTCGGTGCCCACCGCGGCGATGACCAGCGAGATCAGCACCGAGTAGACGGTCCCGTAGATGAACAGGTTCGCGGCGCGCTCGACGCTGTTCATCACGCGCCGGCCCTCGGCGAGCACGCTCGGCAGCGACGCGAACCGGTTGTCGAGCAGCACGAGCTGGGCCACGGCCCGGCTGGCCCCGGACCCGGAGCCCATCGCGATGCCCATGTCCGCGTCCTTCAGGGCGAGCACGTCGTTCACGCCGTCGCCGGTCATCGCGACGACGTGCCCCCGCTCCTGCAGCGACCGCATCATCTCGCGCTTCTGGCGGGGCGTGACGCGCCCGAACACGGTGCGCGACTCGACGGTGTCGCCGAGGGCGTCGACGTCGTCGAGGGGGAGGTCCCTGGCGTCGAGCCCACCGTCCGCGCCCGGCACCCCCGCCCGGCGGGCCACCGCGGACACCGTCGCGGGGTGGTCGCCCGAGACGACCTTGAGCTGCACCCCCTGGCGCGCGAAGAACTCGAGGGTCTCGGGGGCGTCGTCGCGGATCTCGTCCTCGAGCAGCACCAGCGCCCGCGGGGTGAGCCCCTCGGGGAGCTCGTCGCCGACGAGGCGGTCCGAGGTCGCGAGGAGCACGACCCGGTGGCCGGCCGCGGCCTGCTCGGCGACCCGCCCCGCCACCTCGGGGTGGCGGCCCTGCAGCAGGATCTCGGGCGCGCCGAGGTACACGCCGGTCGTGACGCCCTCGGCGGGTCCCGAGCCGTCCACCCCGATCCCCTCGACCTCGGCGGCCGACCACTTGCGTGCGGACGAGAACGGCACCGTCGCCCGGACCCGGTGGGGCGGCGGGTCGCCGCAACCCGCGGCGACGGCCTGCAGCGTCGGGTTCGGTTCGGGATCGGAGGCGGCGAGCGCGGCGAGCAGGCCCTCGGGGTCGGACCCGTCGAGGGGCACCAGGCCGCTCATGACGATGTGGCCGGTGGTGATCGTGCCGGTCTTGTCGAGACAGAGCGTGTCGACCCGTGCCAGCAGCTCGACCGACGCGAGCTCCCGCAGCAGCGCTTGTCGCCGGGCGAGGGTCACCACCCCCGCCATGAACGCGAGGCTGGTCAGCAGCACGAGCCCGTCGGGCACCATCGCGACCGACGCGGCGACCACGCCCGAGAGCGCCTCGCGCCAGCCGTCGCCGGTGCGGACCAGCCGCACCAGCAGCACCGTGGCGATCGGCGGGATCACCACCATCAGCACCTTGAGGATCCGGTTGACGCCGCGGCGCAGCTCGGAGTCGACCAGGGTGAACCGGCGTGCCTCCTCCGCGAGCGTCGCCGCGTACGACTGGGCGCCGATCCGGGTGGCGCGGTAGGTGCCGTGGCCGGACGACACGAAGCTGCCCGAGAGCACCTCCGAGCCGACCGGCTTGTGCACCGGGTCGGACTCGCCGGTGAGCAGCGACTCGTCGAGCTCGAGCCCCGTGCTCTCGACCACCTCGCCGTCGACGACCACCTGGGCGCCCGGCCGCAGCACGAGCAGGTCGTCGGCCACGACCTCCTCGACGCGCAGCTCGACCTCCTCGCCGTCGCGCACCGCGAACGCGTGCGGCTCGGTGAGCACCGCGAGCCGCTCGAGCGCCGCGCGTGCCCGCAGCTCCTGCACGATGCCGATCACCGAGTTCGACAGGATGACCCCGCCGAACAGCATGTCGGGGCTGATCCCGTTCGCGACGACGACCGCCACGAGCATCACCCCGATGATCAGGTTGATCGGGGTGAACACGTTGGCCCGCACGATCTCCCAGACGGTGCGAGACGGCGCGCTCGGCACGACGTTCACGCGGCCGTCCGCGACGCGCTCGGCGACCTCCGCCGCGGTCAGCCCCCGCGGCCCCGGGGCGCACGCCGCCGTCGTCGACTCGTCGAGCTCCTGGGGCTCCCGCACGACCGAAGACCCTACTGAGCGACGTCCACGTCGCCGACCGGGGGCACCCCGTCGTCCGCCAGGGGCGGACCGGTGGGCGGCGCGGCCGCCCCGTCGGGGGCCGGCGCGGGCGCCGGGGGCTGCTCCGGTGCCACCAGCGGCGTCGCGGGGCGGTCGGGGTCGCGACGCTCCTCGATCCAGGAGTCGATCCGCTCCCACCACTCGTACAGCCACACGACCCGCTCGGCGTGGTCCCGGGGGATGTCCTCGCGGTGGACGCCCCACCAGGTCAGGCGCACTTCGCGGTCCATCGGCAGCCCCGCCCAGAGGTCCTTGGGCGAGGAGAGCTGCTCGAGCCCGGTGTGCGCGACGAACAGCACGTCCGCGTCGGGCGCGGCGTCCATCGCCGCGATGGCACCGCCGGGGCGCGGCGGCAGCACGTAGGTGAGCTCGTGGGCCCGCTCGACCGCGTCGTGGAAGCCGGCCGCCTCGAGACGCTCGATCGCCTGGCGGCGCCGGCGCTCGGTGAAGTTGCCGCCCTCCGGGAACAGGATGAGCGCGCCGTCGTCCTCGATCTCGGCGGCGAGCTCGGTGATCGACGCGACGACGTCGGTGCCGCCGGGTCGCCGGCGGCGGCCCTCGAGGCGGCCCCGGCCGGGCCCGATGAACCTCGACGGCACCCGGTTGAGCACGAGGTCCACGCACGGGGCGAGCTGGAGCTCCTCCTTGAGCACCAGGTGGGGGCGGCGCCGGTAGGCGTTCACGAGCAGGTGCACGAGGATGAGCGAGTCGCCGGCGCCCGCGTGGCGGCTGAAGACGAGGACCGGCCGCGGCGGGGAGGCCGGCGCGCCGGGTTCGCCGTCGCGCACGCGGAGGTCCGCGGGCACCGCCTCGGTCACCAGCTCCAGCCCGAGCACCCGCGACGCGGCCCGCACGAGCCCCCGCAGGTACCAGCCGATGAGCGCGACGTGGGCGCGCTGGCTCCAGTCGTCCTCCAGCCTCCACCCGAACCCGCTGAGGACCCACAGCACCCCGAGCGCGACGATCCCGAGGCTCTCGTGCACGAGGTAGACGAGGAGGAACCAGAACAGCCGGAGCGCACGCCAGCGGCCCGGGATGAAGCGCACGGCGAAGGCGAGCACCAGCAGCACCAGGGGCGTGGCGGCGAGCAGCGCCGCCGTGGCCAGCACGACCCCCGGCGCGATCACCAGCCGGCGCACGATCCTCGGCGGCAGGGGGACGCTCCTCACGTCCTCACCAGCCCCCGGTCGTACAGGTACTCCTCGGTCGCGGCGCGGGCGGTCTCGATCCGTGCCGCGACGTCGGAGAAGTCGCGGTAGCGGAACTGGCGCAGGTCACCGAAGCGGGGCGCGGTCCCGCCCGTGGGCAGGACGTGCACGTCGACGCCGTCGGGCAGCTCCTCCATGGCACTCGCGAAGCTGCTGCGACGCGCGATCTCGAACGCCACCATCGCCACCTCGTGCGGCAGGCGAGGTGGTCGCAGCGGCTCCTCGATGCGGCCCACCTGCAGGACGTGGACCGTCGTCGCCCCCTGCGACACCGCCCGCTGCACCGGGACGGAGTCGACGATGCCGCCGTCGAGGTAGTGGAAGCCGTCGATCTCGACGACGGGCAGCAGGCCCGGCACCGCGCACGACGCGAGCACGGCGTCGACGAGCGGGCCGTGGGTGAACCAGCGAGCGGTCGCCGTCTCGATGCACGCGGCGACGCACTGGAAGCGGACCGGGAGGTCCTCGATGAGCTCGCGGTCCAGCACGTCGCGCAGCAGCCGGCGCAGCGGCTCGTCCGAGTGCAGGCTGGTCCTCGTCGCGGCGAGCTGCCGGATCCGGTCGACGATGCTGCCGCCGAACACGCCGGTCGAGTCGACGTCGCGCCACAGTCGCTCCAGCCGGTCGACCGCCGCGGGGGTCGGGTCACACGCGACCACGGCGCCGTTCACCGCCCCGATCGAGGTGCCGACGAGGAGGTCCGGTCGGATGCCCGCGTCGAACAACGCGCGCAGCATCCCGACCTCGGCGGCGCCGAGGCGACCCCCTCCGCCGAGCACGAAGGCCGTGAGCCCGCCGGGAGGCGCGACCTGTCCCATGGCGGCGATCGTTCCACACCGGCCCGCTAGCGTCGGGGCATGCCCGGCGCTGCAGCCCCACACCACGGGCGGCACCACCACCACGAGGTGCACCGCAGTGACCGATCCGGGTGGCTGCGGGCGAGCGTGCTGGGCGCCAACGACGGCATCCTGTCCACCGGGGCGCTGCTGCTCGGCGTGGTCGGCGCCGGGGCCGGGCGGTCAGCTGTCGTCACCGCGGGGGTGGCCGGCCTGGTCGCCGGCGCCGCGTCGATGGGCATCGGCGAGTACGTGTCGGTGA
>CBFGTJ010000206.1:0-5524 GCA_965651815.1 uncultured Microthrixaceae bacterium
TGCTGGGCCACTTCGCCGATCCCAGCGTCGCGGCGGTCGCGCCGAGGGTCACGGCGCCCCCGCCCACGGGTCCCGAGCCGCCCCGCGGGTCGTTGGCGGGCTACGAGCGCCTGCGCTCCCCGCTCGACCTCGGCGCGGAGCCCGGACGGGTCGCGACGGGCACCCGCACCTCCTACGTGCCCGCGGCGACCCTCCTCGTGCGGGCCGACCGCTTCGCGGAGATCGGTGGCTTCGACGCGTCCATGCGGTACGGCGAGGACGTCGACCTGGTGTGGCGCCTCGCGGACGCGGGGCACCGGGTGCGCTACGAGCCGCGATCGGTCGTGCACCACGACGTGCGCGCCACCCCGGCGGACTGGCTCCGTCAGCGGGTCGGGTACGGCTCCTCCGCCGCGGAGCTCGAGGCCCGGCACCGGGGGAAGGTCGCGCCCGCGGTCGTGTCGCCCTGGAGCGCGGCCATGTGGGCCCTCGGCGTGCTCGGCCACCCCGTCGCGGCCGCCGTGCTGGGTGCCGGCACCGTCGCGGCGACGGCGGGCCGCCTGGCGGAGGTGCCACGCCGCGACGCGGTCCGCCTGGCGGTCACCGGCCACCTCGCCGCCGGCCGTCAGCTCGCCGAGGCGGTCGTGCGCGCGTGGTGGCCGATCGCGCTGCCGCTCGCGGTGGTGGACCGGCGGGCCCGCAGGATCACCGCGGCCGCGGTCGCGGCCACCGCAGCGGACGCGGTCGTGCAGCACCGGCGCGCCACGCGGGCCGATGCCGCCGCGACCGGGCAGCTCCCGGGTCCGGCGGCGTTCGCCGGGCTCGCACTCCTCGACCACGCGGCGTACGGCGCCGGCGTCTGGCTGGGCTGCGCCCGCCGCCGTTCGCTGCGGGCGCTGCTGCCGCGCCGCACGCGCGCTGGTTCTGTGATGCGACATCCGGGTGCGCACCCTGACGCTGCAGCGCAGAACCGGACCGCTCGGGGCCGGCGGTGGTGCACGAACGAGAACGTGTTCTAATCTCGCCCCGCACCCCGGGTGGGCCGGGGGCGGTTCTCACCAGGGGGGTCACGTGCCTGACCGGGCGACCACCGACGGGACAACGGAGGACGTGCTCCGGGCGCCGCTGACGCTCGAGTACCCGTTCCGGCGAACCACCGGACCGGTGATCGGTGCCTACTTCACGGCCCTGCGCGAGCAGCGCATCGTCGGCATCGAGGACTCGCAGGGCAGGGTCGTCGTGCCCCCGGTCGAGTACGACCCGGCCACCGGCGAGCCGCTCACCAAGCTCGTCGAGGTCGCGACCGAGGGCGAGGTCGTCGCGTGGTCCTGGAACGAGCGGGTGCGTGACGGCCAGCCCTTCGACCGTCCCTTCGCCTGGGCGATGGTCCGCCTCGACGGCGCCGACACCCCGATGCTGCACGCCGTCGACGCGCCGCGGGAGCAGATGGCGGCCGGGATGCGGGTCCGGGCCCGCTTCGCGGCGGAGCGGACCGGCAACCCCGAGGACCTCGAGTGCTTCGAGCCGATCAGCGGAGCGTGACCAGATGAGCGAACCGGCACCCATCCCACTGCCCGAGGGCCTCTGGTCCCAGCCGGCGCCCGACCTGTCCGCCCTCGGTGAGCTCGCGGACGCCGAGCAGGTCCGGACGGTGCGCACCCCGGCCAAGATCGTCTACGACTACACGCCCGGCATCGCCACGACCCGGTTCCTGCGGGCGATCAAGGAGAAGCGCCTCGTGGGCGAGCGCTGCCCCGAGACCGGCAAGGTGTACATCCCGCCACGGGGCGTGTCGCCGGTCGCCGGCCTCCCCACGACCGAGCAGGTCGAGCTCGGCCACGACGGCACGCTGGTGAGCTTCTGCATCGTGAACCTCGACTTCACGGGCAACGCGCAGGAGATCCCGTACGTGTCCGCGCTGATCCTCGTCGACGGGTCCGACATCCCGATCTACGGGCTCGTCCGCGAGATCCCCTACGACGAGGTCCGCGTCGGCATGCGCATGCGCTCGGTGTGGGTCGACGACGACGAGCTGACGACCAGCTTCGAGAACATCAAGTGGTGGGCGCCGAACGGCGAGCCCGACGTCCCCCTGTCCGAGCTCGCCGAGTACGTCTGAGGGAGCCGCAGTGAGAGACGTCGCCATCATCGCCACCGCGCAGTCGCGCCACGTGCGCGCCGCGGCCGCCACCAACGAGGTCGAGCTCATCCAGCCGGTCATCCAGGAGGCCACCGAGCGCTCCGGCGTCGGCCGGCACGACTTCGACTTCACCTGCTCCGGCAGCTCCGACTACCTGGCGGGGCAGCCGTTCAGCTTCGTCATGACCCTCGACGCGGTCGCGGCGTGGCCGCCGATCTCGGAGTCCCACGTCGAGATGGACGGGGCCTGGGCGCTGTACGAGGCCTGGGTGAAGATCCAGACCGGCCAGGCCGACACGGCGCTGGTGTACAGCTACGGCAAGTCCTCCCCCGGCGACCTGCCCCGGGTGCTGTCGCGCATGCTCGACCCCTACTACGAGGCGCCGATGTGGCCCACTTCGGTCGACGTGGCGGCGCTGCAGGCCGACATGGCGATCCGGGCGGGGGTCACCAGCGAGAAGGCGATGGCCGAGGTCGCGCACCGCAGCCGCACCGCGGCGGCGTCGAACCCGCACGCCCAGCTGACCTCGTCGCCGGAGCCGGCAGAGCTGCTCGAGGACGACTACCTCGCGCAGCCGCTGCGCCGCCACGACTGCGCGCCGATCACCGACGGCGGCGTCGCGGTGGTGCTCGCCGCGGGCGACCGGGCACGGGAGCTGTGTGACCGTCCGGCGTGGATCCGCGGGATCGACCACCGCACCGACGGCCACCACCTGAACCTGAGGGACCTGACCTCGTCGCCGTCGACCGCGATCGCCGCGGAGAAGGCGGGGGTGGCGGCGGGCCCGGTCCAGGTGGCCGAGCTGCACGCCTGCTTCACGCACCAGGAGCCGATCCTGCGCGCCGCGCTGGGCCTCGGCGAGGACGTCACGGTGAACCCGTCGGGCGGGCCGCTCGCCGCGAACCCGATGATGGCCGCCGGGCTCATCCGCCTCGCGGAGGTCGCGAACCGCATCCACTCGGGCGAGGTCGACCGTGGCGTCGCGCACGCCACCGGGGGCCACGCGCTCCAGCACAACCTGGTCGCCGTCCTGGAAGGTGAGGGCTGAGGTGAGACGCACACGGTGCATCCGCAGGGTGACGCGAGCGGCAGGGGACGGACGATGAGCGAACGGGTGGCCGTGGTCGGGATCGGCCAGACGAAGTACACCGCGGTGCGGGGCGACGTCTCGCTGCCGGGCCTGGTCCGCGAGGCGGTGTTCCGGGCGCTCGAGGACGCCCAGATGACCCTCGCCGAGATCGACGCGATCGTCATCGGCAAGGCGCCCGACTTCTTCGAGGGGATCATGGTCCCCGAGCACTCGCTGGTGGAGGCGCTCGGCGCGGTCGGCAAGCCCGTGTTCCGCGTGCACACCGCCGGCTCCGTCGGCGGCTCGACGGCGATCGTCGCGGCGTCGATGGTCGAGGCCGGCATCCACGAGCGGGTGCTGACCATCGGATGGCAGATGCAGAGCTGCTCCGAGGCGATGTGGGCGCTGAGCGTCACGATGCCCTTCCAGCAGCAGCTGGTCGCGGGAGCGGGCGGCTACTTCGCCCCCTACATCCGCCAGTACATGGCGCGCTCGAAGGCGCCGGACGACACGGGCGTGCTGGTCGCGCTCAAGGACCGGCAGAACGCGCTGAAGAACCCCTACGCCCACCTGCACGAGCACGACATCACCTACGAGTCGGTGAAGGAGTCGCTCATGCTGTGGGACCCCATCCGCTACTCGGAGACCTGCCCGTCCTCCGACGGCGCCATCGCAATGGTGCTGACCAACGAGCGCGGCGGCGACGCGGCCGCGGCCGACGGGCGCCCCCCGGCGTGGGTGCACGGGACCGCGTTCCGTTCCGAGCCCGCGATGGCGGCCGGACGCGACCAGGTCTCCCCGCAGGCCGGCAAGGACTGCGCGGCGGCGGTCTACCGCCAGGCCGGGATCACGAACCCGCGCGAGCAGGTGGACGTCGTCGAGATGTACGTGCCGTTCTCCTGGTACGAGCCGATGTGGCTCGAGAACCTCGGCTTCGCGGAGGAGGGCAAGGGCTGGCAGCTCACCCACGACGGCGTGACCGCGATGGACGGCGACCTGCCGGTGAACTGCTCGGGCGGCGTGCTGTCCAGCAACCCGATCGGTGCCTCCGGGATGATCCGCTTCGGGGAGGCCGCGCTCCAGGTCCGTGGCATGGCCGGCGAGCACCAGATCGACGGTGCCCGGACCGCCGTGGGCCACGCGTATGGTGGAGCGGCCCAGTTCTTCGCAATGTGGGTGGTCGGCGCCGACAAGCCCTAGGGGCCGCCATCCGAGGAGTCGCCACGACGTGACCGTCCCGATCGAGCCGCCACGACGCGGTCGCGGCCTCGTGACCGCGGGCGCCATCATGCTCGGGCTCAGCATCGTCGGCGGCGTCGTCGGCACGGCCGTGCTGACCTCCCGGATGGACCTCCGGTCGCTCGAGCGGGACGTCGTGGTCGATGGGCCGCGGGAGCGCCTGGTGCCCGGCGAGATCCGGTTCCGCGTCGTCGAGCCGCTGGGCGACTCGCGGCCCGAGGAGATGACCGTCGGGATCGCGCTCGACGACACCAGCGGCCCCCGGCCCGAGTGCACGATCGAGGCCGCGGACGGCGAGGAGGCCCCGTGGGGTCGTGCACGCGTGGGCGACGAGCTCTTCCACGGTCGCCCCGGCTACCGGGTGGTCGGCACCGCGCGGCTCGGGCCCGGCGACTACGTCGCGAAGTGCGGTGCCGGTGACGGGGAGCCGTCGCGGGCGCGGGAGTACAGCTCCAACTTCACCGTCGGCCGCGTCGTCGGGGTCGACGACCTGTCACCGATGGTGGCGCCGCTGTTCGGACTGTTCGCCGTCTGGCTCCTCAGCGGCCTGCTGTTCGTCGTCGGCCTTGTGCTGCTCATCATCGGGCTCGTCCAGCGGTCGCGGTCGCGCCGGGCACCGGTGCCGCAGTGGGGAGGCCCTCCGCAGCAGGTGCCACCCGGCTGGGGCCCGCCCCCGGGGCACGGTCCGCCGCCCGGGTACGGGCCACCGCCGCCCGGGTACGGGCCACCGCCGACCTACGGGCCGCCTCCGACCCAACCTCCGCCGTCGGGACCGCCGACCCCACCCGCCGGTCACGAGCCACCCGGGTCGTGGGGGCCGGCGCCGTCCGGTCCGCCGACCCTGCCGGAGCCGTCGTGGACCCCGTCCGACGGCTCGTGGACACCCCCGCCCGAACCGGAGCGCGAGGCGCCACCGGAGCCGGAGGGGTCCGCGCCCCGTGAGGAGCCCCCGAGCGGCTGGACGATCCCGCCCAGCAAGCGCCAGACCTGATCCACCCGTCCTCCCGGTTCTGTTCGGCGTGCGTCAAGGAAACCCTTGACGCACGCCGAACAGAACCCCCGGTGGGGCCCGCGCGGTGGGGCGTGGTCAGCGCAGC
>CBFGTJ010000207.1:0-5422 GCA_965651815.1 uncultured Microthrixaceae bacterium
CGACCGCGGTGATCGCGCCGCCCATGATGGCGCCCTGGCTGTTGCCGTCGTAGTAGGCGCTCTCGGTGTCGATGATCGAGTCGCCACCGTCGGTCTGGAACTCGTCGACGGCGCCGAAGCCGTCCTCGGAGATCAGGAGCCGGCCGAGGGCGAGCGTGTTGAGCATGCCCTGCTGCATCCGGTCGACCATCGCCGGGAAGCGGCTGATGTCGTTCAGCGCCTGCACCGCGTAGCCGACGTCGCCGTTCGACATGCCGATGGTGTCGGTGGCGCAGTACAGGGCGTTGAGCTCGGCGGCGGTCACCTGGACGTGGCTCGAGGCCGCCTCGCGGGACGAGCCGAGCAGGCCGTGGCCGTAGACCACCGGCCGGGCGCCACCACGTTCGACCGCCTCGGTCGGCACGGTGCAGGTGAAGTTCGCGGTGTAGGTGCCGTTCGCGACCGGGCGCTCGCCCGAGTCGTCGTAGTTCATGCGGGAACCGGGCGAGCCGTCGCCCTCGAGGTACAGCGGAACCTCGAAGGTGCCCTCGACGACCTTCTCGATGCCGTCCCGGAGGTCGTCGGTGCGGACCTCCTCGACGGTGATGTTCGGCTCGCTGCTGTTGAGCCGGCCCATCGCGTCGTCGCGCATCGTGAGCAGGCGCCCGGCGAGCGAGCGGGCCGAGGCGACGGTGAAGTCCCAGGCGAGGTAGGTGTCGGCACGGTTCACGCCGGCGGACGCGAGGTCCTGGAACATCTGCTCGAAGTGGTCGCGCCGCTCCTCGACGCGCTCGACGTCGGTCGGGTGGTTGTCGCGCAGCGCCCGGTAGGCGACGGGAGCGGTCAGCGCCTGGCCACCCGAGCCCTTGAGGTCGCGCAGCGCGACCCCGAACCGGTGCCCCTCGGGCAGCGACTGGGCCGGCCGCAGGATGAGGGTCCGGTCGGCGTCCTCGGTGGCCCGCTGGTCCACCTCCGCCCAGTGCGGGATGAGCTGGCCGTTGTCGAGGTCGACGATCACCGTCGCCGACTCGGACGTGGTCGACATGCCGATGTCGCCCTCACCGGGCAGCGCGGTCTGCTCGGCGTCGAGGCCCGGCACGTGCACGAGGATCGGGGTCGACGGGCTGAAGCCGTCGTTGCGGTTCCACTCGGTCGGGTCGAGCGGGTTGCCCTCCGCGTTGGGCAGGACGCCACCCGGCAGGTCGACGCGGAGCCCGGTCACCGTGTCGGGGTCCTCGGTGGTGTACGCGTCGCTCGGGAACGGCAGCAGGCACGAGCGCGGGTCGAGCAGCTCGCAGCCGGCGGGCGTCTCCTCCGCGAGCGACTGCAGCTGGGCGGCCGACTCGGGGTCGAGCGGCGTGGGGTCCGGTGCGTCGCCCGAGATCTGGGCGGACTCCTCGTCACCCGAGGTCGGGTTCGCCGCCGACATGTCACCCGTGAAGGCGACCGGACCCTCCTCCGGTGCGGAGCAGCCGAGCGCAAGGAGTGCCACCACTCCCATCAGGACGGGGAATCGGAGTCGAGCGTTCACGGCGTTCCTCTGTATCGGCCGGGAGATGACGACTGCCGACCCTAGCCGTGGGCACCTTTGGCCGGAAAAACTCCGGCACGCCGCCACGAGCCAGTTCGGCGGGGCCGGCGCACGCCCGGGCCGGCGGCGGTCAGCGACCGCAGACCGGCCAGGGGCGGGTGCCGCGCTGACGCAGCAGGAGCAGCGCGCGGTAGTCCTGCTCGGCGGGCGAGGCCGCGGCGGGGTCGCCGCTGCCGCCGACGCTGGCCCAGGTGCCGCGGTCGAACTGGTAGGCGCCGCGGTAGCGGCCCGACGAGCTCACGGCCCGGTAGTTGCCACCCGACTCGCACGCGCGGATGCGGGCGAGGGTCGACGACTCCCACGGCGAGGGGTCACCCGAGCTCGGCGGTGCCGAGCTGACGCGGATCACTGGGGGTGCCGCGGCGGGCGCCGAGCGGCCCGGGCGTGCGCTGCGGGCGGCGCGCTCCTGCGCGGCCTGCTGGGCAGCCCGCTGCTCCGCGGCGCGCTTGGCGGCGCGCTCCTGCGCGGCACGCTGCTCGCGCGCCCGACGAGCCGCCTCCTTGGCCCGCTCGAGCGCGGCCTCCGCGTCCCGCTCGTGGGCGGCGGCCTGGATGGCGTCGTAGCGCGCCTCCTGCAGCTCGGTGCTCACGCGGTCGAGCTCGGCGGCCGCCTCCAGCCGCTCGGGCTCGTTGGCCTCGCGGAGGGCGGCGAAGCGGGCGGCGGCCTCGTCGGCGGACACCGACTGGCCGAGTGCCATGTTCGACTGCCACGCGAGCGCGACCGCCTTCTCGGGGCTCAGCGACGCACGGAAGATCTCGGTCTGCCCACCGTCGATGTAGGCCGCCACGGCGTACTCGCGCAGGGCGCGCCGGGCGGCCGCGAGCTCTTCGGTCAGCCGCTCTTCGACCGCACCGAGGCGCTCGACCTCGGCCCGCACCTCCTCGAGGCGGCGGCTGACCTCATCGACCCTGGCCTCGGCGGCCTCCCGCGCCGCCGTCGCCTCGCGCAGCCGGGCCTCGTACGACGCCAGCTCGTCCCCGGCGCCGGACGCGGGGGTCGCCGGCGAGCACAGCAGCAGCGCGACGGCCACCAGCGCACCCACCGCCAGGATCCCGGACCGCCCCGGCGGCCCGAAGCGGCGGGGCCGGGCGCGGTGGTCGTCGATCCGGTCGAGTCCGGCGTCGAGACGCGCCGTGGCGAACGGATCCAGCCGGGATGAGAGGGAGAACACGGTACGGACAGGTCCTGACCGCGGCGCCGGCCCGTCGACGGGGGTCTCGGGCAGGGCGTCGCACGACTGAACTGGTCACCCAGTGTGACGAATTCGGGCAGTTTGTCACGAAATCGACATGATCGAAACTCGGAGGTTCCATCGGCACCTCCGCTGCCCGACTGAAGCGCGCCGCCCCGACCGCGGCGCGACGGCGCCCGCCCGGACCCCGCCGTCGCCACGGGACGTGGTCGGGTGCCTCAGAACCGGGTGACGAGCAGGACGGACTTGCAGGCGACGTCGCGGGGGTCCATCGAGTCGAACGGCGGGGCCAGCTCCACGCCGGCGAGGTCCTCGGGCGCACCCTCGCCCCGCTGCTCCTCCGTGATGGGCACCCCCGCCGCCTCGTACAGCTCCCGGTACTGGTGCACGCGCAGGCGGTTCATCGGCTGGAGCGAGTTGTCGATCCAGCGCCACCGACGCTCGTCGAAGGTGAGGAACTGGTACACGTCCACCGTGTCGTCGACGTACGCGTAGTGGTCGCAGAGGTCGACGAGGTGGCTCATGACCGTGCCGGGCCTCGAGTTGAGCCGGAAGGCCACGAGGATGCCGACGAGGACCTCGGGGTCGATGTGCTCGAGCACGGTGTTCGAGGTGACGAGGTCGGCCGGCTCGTCCAGGTGGAGGTCGCGGGCGTCGCCGATGCGCAGCTCGATGCCGAGCCGTTCCATCGTCGCCCGGTGGCCGAGCTGCATCACCTCGCGCCGGGCCGCCTCGAGCTCCCCGATGCGCTCGTCGCGCACCACCGGCAGGGTCGAGGCGAGCTCGCCGGAGCGTGCCAGGTCGAGCACGGCATCGAGCGCCTGGGCGGTGAGCTCCGGGCGCCCGAGCTCGTCGATGTCACACAGCGTGATGCGGGACGCGCCGTGCAGGTAGAGGCAGAGCGGGACGATCGGGAACCACCCGGCGCCGAGCTCGACGGCGTGGTACCCCTCCGCGCGACCGCCGTGGCGGCGCAGCGCGTCGAGGTGGACCCCCGCCCACTCCAGCCGCTTGCGGGTGAACTCCGGGGTGAGCCGGGTCCCGCCGGTGACGTACTTCTGGAAGAGGTGGTTCACCCGCTGCGGCTGCGGAAGGTACGAGATGGCCTTCTGCACGACCGCCTTGGCGACCCACTTCCTGGGGACCACGGATCCGGGTCAGCCGTGGTCGCCCGCGCCGCGGCGTGAGCGCCGGCGCAGCAGCAGGAGCACCACGGCCGCCACGGCCCCCACGCCGAGCGCGGCGTACAGCACCGCCCGGTTCGCGGTGCCCACCTCGGGTGCCGGCGCGACGGGCACCTCGGTGCCGTTGGGCCCCGACCCGATGACCTCGACCGCCGGCGGGTCCGTCACGGACGGCGACGCGGACGGCGGTGGCGACTCCGGCGCCGCGGGTGCCGCGGGCGGCGTCGGTGCCGCCGGCTCGAGCAGCGCGTCGACCGGTGCCGGTTCGTCGCGGAGCTCAGCGGGCCGCGGTCGCTTGGGGTCGTAGGCAGCCATCATCGATCTCCCGTGCAACCGTCACGGACGGACGGCGTACCCGAGATCGTAAGCGGCGTGGAGCGAGCTGTCCGCCCCGTGGGACCCGGGGGGCGTGCCGGCGGTCGCGGGCTCCGGCACACCGAACAGCTCGCGGTAGAGGGCGTCGAGCTCCTCCGCCGCCTCGGCGGCACCCGGGCGGGTGAGGGCGTTGACCGGGAGCGACCTCGCGGCTGCCTCGGCGATCGCGGCGCGCAGGCGCACGACCGTGGAGCGCACGAGCCCGGGGTGCGCCTCGGCGAGCTGCGACGCCCAGTACGCCCCGTCCCGGGTGCGGCCCAGCCGGTTGACGACGATGCCGGCGACCTCGGGCCGGCCGCCGCGCCGCTCCGCGATGCGCGCCACGTTCCGCAGGATCTGGTCGACCCCGTCGGAGGACCAGGCCGCCGGCTCCGCGACGACGACCACCCGGTCGGCGGCGAACAGGGCGTTGACCGTGAGCAGCCCGAGCGAGGGCGGGCAGTCGACCAGCACCTCGTCGTAGTCGTCGGCGACCCCGGAGAGCGCGAGCGCGAGGCGGTCCTGGGCGCCGATCACGTCCATGGCCAGCTGGTGCTCCCGCTGCGCGAGGGACGGCGAGCCGGCGGCGACGTGGACCGCCGCGGGACCCTCGACCTCCCAGGCCGAGGGGACGATCGCGGCGCGGGCGGAGCCCGCCGCCTCGACCTCGAGCGCGTCGGAGAGGGTGGTCGCCGGGCTCCACACGCCGAGGCCGGTGGTCGCGTTCGCCTGGGGATCGATGTCGACGACGAGCACGCGACGACCCAGCGCTGCCCCGGCGGCCGCCAGACCCAAGGTGACGGTGGTCTTGCCGACCCCACCCTTCTGATTGACGATCGCCGTCACAGCCATGGGTTCACGGTACCCAACGGCCCCGCGCCACCGGGGGACGCAGGCTGAGCAGCAGCGGGGGCGACGGGACAGCGCGGCGCCGGTCCAGCAACACTTCCCCGGTGCCCGAGCTGCCGGAGGTCGAGACGATCCGAGCCCAGCTGGCCCCCGAGCTGCGTGGCGCGGCGGTCACCGACGCGTGGGCGTTCCCCTCCGCGAAGTTCACCGACGCCGTGCTCGCGGTGGGTGGCCGGTTCACCGACGTGCGTCGGCGCGGCAAGTACCTGCTGG
>CBFGTJ010000208.1:0-5379 GCA_965651815.1 uncultured Microthrixaceae bacterium
ACTGCTTCACCCCCACCGAGCTGGTGCTGATGGAGGACCTCGGGTTCTCCGAGCGGGGGCAGGCGTGGCGCGACGTCGAGGACGGCGTGTTCGACCTGCACGGCGACCTGCCGGTCAACACCGACGGGGGGCTCAAGTCCTTCGGCCACCCCGTGGGTGCGTCCGGCCTGCGGATGCTGTTCGAGTGCTGGCTCCAGCTGCGCGGCGAGGCGCCCGACGACCGCCAGATCGAGACCGTCGAGCGCGGGCTCGCGCTCACCCACAACCTCGGTGGCTACCCGGGGGAGATGGTGAGCTTCGTCGGCATCTGGGGCAACCGACCCGGCTGAGGTACCCGTGCAGCTTCCCGACCGGTCGGCGCTGATCGACCGACTCGAAGCGCTCCTCGACGCGGCCGGGACCGCCCGGGCGACCGGCCCGTCGGACCGCTCCGGCATCCGGGCGCCGGCGATCTTCGTGGTGCAGGTCGAGGGCTACGAGGGCCTCGCCGCGGACGCGCGCGAGGTGCTCGAGCGCGAGGTCGTGCGTCGCCTGGACCGCCTCGTGCGGTCCACCGACGTGGTCGGCCGCCTGGCCGCGGACCGCTACGTCCTGGTCGCGGATGCCCTGGCGCCCGAGTCGGCCGGCGCGGTCGCGGAGCGGCTGCGCAGCGCGTTCGCCATGCCGCTCTCCCTGGAGCGGCAGCTCGTCTCGCTGCCCGTGCGCATCGCCGTCGAGCACCCCGCGGGACGCCGCGGCCGGCGCGTGCGCGCCGAGGACCTGCTCGCCGGCGCCGAGGCCCAGCTCGAGCGCCGCGAGGGCCGCTGACGCCGAACCCGCGTGGCAGTACGGTGCATCGCGATGGGGCGCTCGGTGGGCGGCGGGGTCGTGGGAGAGGGGCCCTACCGCTCCGCCGGGCCGGCGAGGGGCTCGCACCAGTTCATGTGCGCCTGACACCTCGCGAGCGCGGTCGCCTGCAGGCCGTCGCCGTCGAACGACGTCGCGACGAGCAGGGAGGCGTGCACGTGGTCGGCGTCCGCGTCGGGTGGCAGGGGTGGCGGCTCGAGCCACGGCAGCACCCGGCCGTCCTCGAGGCTCAGCAGCGTGAGCCGCCCGCCGGCGCGCCGGATCGGCCCGGACGACGCGTCGAGGACCTCCGCGAACTCGCGGCGCCGGTCCGGTTCGCTGAAGAACAGCGTCCAGGAGCTCAGCACGACGACGTGGGCTCCCGGCGCCGCCTCTGCGAGCAGGGGAGCCAGGTCGGCGACCAGGTCGCCCTGCACGACGCGGGGTGGGCGGCGGGCGGCCATCTCGAGCGCGGCGGTCAGCCGCTCGTCGCGCCGTCGCTGCTCCGGCCACACGCAGGCGCGGAGCCAGCGTCGGTCGTCCACGTCGGCGAGGTCCACCGGCCGGCGGTCCAGCCCGACCCGCCCGACGACCTCGGGCAGCGCGGCCCGCAGGTGGTCGGGGAGCTCCGCACGCACCTCGCAATCGAGGCGCACGCCGGACATGGGGTCGCCACCGACCACCTCGTCGCCGTCGAGCGTCGAGCGGAAGCGGTGCGCGTACGCGTCGAGCAGGAGGTTGAGCCCACCCGAGGCGCCGACCTCGACGAGGTGCAGCGGGCGGCGGTCGTCGCGGGTGAGGGCGGTGAGCCCCCACCACCACGCGCAGCTCCGGTTCACCTCGTTGGTCTGCACCTGCCGGGTGCGCAGCAGGTGCACCAGCTCGTCGCGGTGGGCGCGCACCGCGTCGAGGAGCGGACCGGTCGGGTCGTCCTCGGGCGGCGAGGCGCCGGTGACCGACGGGTACCACCGTGCGAGCGGCAGCTCCGGCCGGCGCAGCACCAGGTCGTGCACCGCGTCGAGGACCAGGACCGGCAGCCGCTCGTTGCTCGGTGCGACGAGCAGCAGCTCGTGCAGCTCGGGGTGCGCCGCGATCACCCGGCAGAGGCGGGCGTAGAACGGGATGCGCGCCCCCTCCGCATCCGCGAGGTTCAAGAACGCCTGCTTCGCTGCGGCTGCGTCGGGGACCCGGCCCGTCATCTCGCTCCTCGCTCGACCCGGGAGCGGTCCCGGCCGCGGCCGCGGCGGTTAGGTTCCCAGCATGCACTTCGGTGTGCTGCCACCGTACCGGGCGGGGGTCGCTGCGGATCCGGACTGGATGGGGACCTTCGCCCGGCGGGCGGAGGAGCTCGGCTACGAGTCGATCTACACGGTGGAGCACGTGGTGGTGCCGCGCCGGTACGAGGAGCGCTACCCCTACAGCGAGTCCGGGCGCATGCCGCTCACCGCGGACTGCCCGATCCCCGACCCCCTCGACCTGCTGGCGTTCCTGGCCGGGCGCACGTCGCGGATCCGCCTGGCGACCGGGGTGCTCGTCGGTCCCCACCACCACCCGCTCGTGCTCGCGAAGCGGCTCGCGACGATCGACCGGCTCTCCGGTGGTCGGATGGTCGCCGGGCTGGGCGTCGGGTGGATGGCCGAGGAGCTCGAGGCGACCGGGGTGGACTTCTCGACCCGCGGCGCGCGCCTGGACGAGCTGATGGCCGCGATGCGCCGCGTGTGGGAGGTCGGCGAGGACGGCGCGGCGTTCCACGGGCGGTTCTTCTCCTTCGAGGGGGTGCGCAGCGAACCGCGGCCCGTCCAGCCGGGTGGGGTGCCGCTGCACGTCGGCGGGCACAGCGAGGCCGCGGCGCGCCGCTGCGGTCGCCACGGCGACGGGTTGCACCCGCTGGGCCTCGAGGCGCCGGAGCTGCAGCAGCGGTGGCTGCTCGCACGGCGCACCGCGGAGCAGGTCGGGCGCGACCCCGACGCGCTGGAGCTGACCGTCACCCACCCGATCACGTCGTTGACGCCCCAGGTGGTCGAACGGGCCGAGTCGCTCGGCGTGCACCGTATCGTGTGCTCCACCGCGGGTTCGGAGCTGGACGAGGCGCTGGACGCGCTCGCCGCGGCGGCCGACCGCGTCGGGCTCGCCGCACCCCCTGCCGGCGCCGCCCGGTGAACCCCGCCACCTCGTCCCGAAAAACGGGACGGTTCGTCACCCCCGACGCCGCGCCGTCCCGAAAAACGGGACGTCCTGGCAGCGTCGATGCCGCACCGTCCCGAAGAACTGGACGTTCCGGCGAGGTCCGCAGATCGATCGTCGAGGAGGTTCCCCGAGACATGCGCCCCCAGGAGGCACCGTGACCGCAGCGATCCCACCCGGCGAGGTCGCCTGGGGCACCCAGCTGCCCGTGCAGTCCGGCAGCTCGAACTTCGCCCAGCCGTGGGAGGCCACCGCCGGACCCGACGAGCTCGCCCGGATCGCCACCGCGGCCGACCGCGCCGGCGCCTTCTACATCGCGGTCTGCGACCACGTCGCCGTCCCGCGACCCGCGGCCGAGGTCATGTCGACCCGCTGGTACGACACGGTCGCCACCCTCGGGTGGCTCGCCGCGCTCACCGAGCGGGTGCACCTGCTCAGCCACGTCTACGTGCTGCCCTACCGCCACCCGCTCGCCACCGCGAAGTCCTTCCTCACCCTCGACCGGCTCAGCGGCGGCCGGGCGATCCTCGGCGCCGGCGCCGGCCACGTCGAGGGCGAGTTCGCCGCGCTCGGCGTCGACTTCGAGTCCCGCGGCCGGCAGGTCGCCGAGGCGATCCCGGTCATCCGCGCCGCGTTCGAGCACGAGTACGTCGCCGCGGGCCCCGACGGGGCCGAGGTCGGCCTCGACCCCCGCCCGGTCCGCCCGGGCGGCCCCCCGATCTGGATCGGCGGCTCGTCCAAGGCCGCGATCCGCCGCGCCGCCCTCCTCGGGGACGGGTGGCTGCCCCAGGGCCCACCCCCCATGGGCACGTCCAACGCGATCGCCATGATCCGCGAGGAGCGCGCCGCGGCCGGCCTGCCGGAGGCCTTCGACCTGGGGGTCACCGCGGGCCCCGTCTACCTCGGGGAGCCCGACTTCGAGATCGAGGACTTCGCCGTGTGTGGGAGCGCCGAGCGCATCGCGGAGCACCTGCGCCGGTTCCCCGCCAAGGGCATGAACCAGTTGCAGGTCGGGTTCCGCGGCCGCGACGCCGCGGAGGTCGCCGACCAGGTCGAGCGCTTCGGTGCGGAGGTGGCGCCCCATCTGGCCGCCTGAGCGGCCCCACGTAGACTCGGTCGGGAACCCCCAGCCTCGAGGGACGACCATGCCTGACAGCACCGGCGAGCGACTCGCCCACCAGCTCTACGACGCGGACGGTCAGGTCACCCGCGACCGTCCGTGGATCATCCGCACGTACTCCGGCCACTCCAGCCCGAAGGCGTCGAACGAGCTGTACCGCTCGAACCTCGCCAAGGGGCAGACGGGGCTCTCGATCGCCTTCGACCTGCCCACCCAGTGCGGCTACGACTCCGACGACCGCATCGCACGTCCCGAGGTCGGCAAGGTCGGCGTGCCGATCAACTCCCTCGACGACATGCACGTGCTGTTCGAGGGCATCCCCATCGAGAAGATGAACACCTCGATGACGATCAACGCCACCGCGATGTGGCTGCTCGCGCTGTACGTGGCGCTGGCCCGCGAACGTGGCGTCGACGAGTCGCAGCTGACCGGCACGACCCAGAACGACCTCGTCAAGGAGTACCTGGCGCGGGGCACCTACATCTTCCCGCCGGAGCACTCCCAGCGGATCATCGCCGAGATGTACGAGTACTGCCTCGAGCGGATCCCGAAGTGGAACCCCTCGAACATCTGCTCGTACCACCTGCAGGAGGCGGCGGCGACGCCCGCCCAGGAGCTCGCCTTCGCGCTCGCGAACGCCATCAGCCTGCTGGACCTGCTCAAGGAGCGGGGCCACTTCGACGAGCAGCAGTTCGAGCAGGCCGTCGGGCGCATCTCGTTCTTCGTGAACTCGGGGATCCGGTTCGTCGAGGAGATGTGCAAGATGCGCGCCTTCGGCGAGCTGTGGGACGAGTACACCCGCGACCGGTTCGGGGTGAAGGACGAGAAGTACCGCCGCTTCCGCTACGGCGTGCAGGTCAACTCGCTCGGGCTCACCGAGAGCCAGCCGGAGAACAACGCGTGGCGCATCCTCATCGAGGCGCTCGGCGTGACCCTCTCCCGTGACGCCCGTGCCCGAGCCATCCAGCTGCCGGCGTGGAACGAGGCGCTGTCGCTGCCCCGCCCGTGGGACCAGCAGTGGTCGCTGCGGCTCCAGCAGATCCTCGCCTACGAGACCGACCTGCTCGAGTACCCCGACCTGTTCGAGGGCTCGGTGGTCGTGCGCTCCAAGGTCGACGAGCTCAAGGCGCAGGCCCGCGAGGAGATCGACAAGATCCTCGGCATGGGCGGCGTGATCCCCGCCATCGAGACCGGCTACATGAAGTCGGCGCTGGTTCGCTCGATGTCGGAGCGCATGAGCGCCATCAACT
>CBFGTJ010000209.1:0-5340 GCA_965651815.1 uncultured Microthrixaceae bacterium
CGGCGATGGCCACCGCGGCGCGGAGGCGATCCCCGGGCGCCTCGATCCCCTCCGGCACCTCCGGCGTGGTGCCCTCCCACCGCGGGGCGTCACCCGGCAGGGAGCCGGTCCACAGCAGCTCGGCGACCTGCTCGAAGCTGGCCGAGCGGGCCAGCTCCGTGGCGTCGTGGCCACGGTAGGTGAGCCGGTGGTCCGCGATGCGGGTGAGCTGGGTGGCGATCGGGAAGTCGAGGGCGGGGGGCCGGCTGGAGCGACGCGGGCGCCCGCGGCGGGCCAGCTCCTCCACCTCCTTCGGGTCGAACCTGCTCCGGCGACCGTCCCGGTCCCGGTGGCTCGTGAGGTGCCCCCGGCTGACGTACGCGTAGAGCGTCGTGACCTTGACCCCGAGCCGCTCGGCCGCCTCGTCGGCGCTCAACATCTGCATCCGTTGATCATAATCAACGTTGATCAATGGCTGCGCTGGGTGGATGCTGCGGTCATGACCATGACCGAACCAGCACCGGCACCCGCCGCCCGAGGGCTCAAGGGCGTCGTGGTCGCCGACACCGCCCTCGGCGGCGTCCGGGGAGCGGAGGGCTTCTACCACTACCGCCAGCACTCGGCGGTCGAGCTCGCGACCACACGCCCGTTCGAGGACACCTGGCAGCTGCTCTTCGACGGGCACCTCCCGTCGAGCGAGGCGGAGCGCGCTGCGTTCTGCGACGAGGTGCGTCCCCTCCGTGCCCTGCCTCCGGGCCTCACCGCCGCCCTGCCGGCCCTCGCCGCCGCGCCGACGCTCGACGCACTCAGGGCCGCCCTCTCGCTCGGCGCCGCCGAGCTCGGCACCCGACCCGTCGTCGACCTCGCGCCGCACGAGCGCCGCCGGGACGCGCTGCGAGTCGCCGCGGTCACCCCGACCCTCGTCGCCGCGCTGCACCGCAGCTCGACCGGCGCGACGCCCGTCGCGCCGCGGGACGACCTGGGCCATGCCGCCAACTACCTGTGGATGCTCACCGGGGCCGAGCCCGAGCCGGCCGCGGCTGCGGCGATCGAGCGCTACCTCACCGCCACCGTCGACCACGGCTTCAACGCCTCGACCTTCACCGCCCGGGTCGTGGCCTCCACCGGGGCGGACGTCGCCGCCGCCGTGGTGGCGGCGCTCGCCGCCCTCGGCGGTCCACTGCACGGCGGCGCGCCCAGCCGGGCGCTCGAGCTCCTCGACGAGATCGGCTCCCCGGAGCGGGCCGCGCAGGTCGTGCGGCGCAAGGTCGCCGCGGGCGAGCGGATCATGGGGTTCGGCCACGCCGTGTACCGGACCGAGGACCCGCGCTCGGTGATGCTGCGCGAGGTCGCACGCTCACTCGGCGGGCCGCTCGCCGAGCTCGCGCTCGAGGTCGAGGCCGAGGTCGTCGCCGCGCTCGCCGAGCTCAAGCCGGGGCGGCAGCTCTACGCGAACGTCGAGTACTACGCGAGCGTCGTCATGGCCACCTGCGGCGTTCCGCCGTCGATGTTCACCCCGACCTTCGCGGTCAGCAGGGTCGTGGGTTGGTGCGCGCACGTCCTGGAACAGGCGGCGGAGCGCAGCATCATCCGGCCCGACGCCCGCTACGTCGGTCCGCCCCCGTCCGTCCGGCCGGCCCACCACGCTCCCCTCAGGTCCGGGCACCGGCGACGTCCGTGACCGCGCCGAGCACGTCGGCGGGGGTGATGCGCAACAGCCCCGGGTCGGTGCGCGCCGCGTGCGGGTCGCCGATCCCGCCGGCCCACAGCGCGACGTGGGGGCCGTCCCCGGGTGGGCCCCACGCGGAGGGGGGCGTCGGACCGAACAGCACGACCGACGGCGTGCGGTGCGCGGACGCGAGGTGCGCGACGCCGGTGTCGTTGCACACGACGACCGACGCGGCCGCCACCAGCGCGGCGAGCTCGACCACGGTCGTGCGGCCCGCGAGCACCCGCACCTGCCCCGGCACCTCGGCTGCCGCGAGCTCTGCGACCTCCCGGCACAGGGGCGCCTCCGCGAGCGAGCCGGTCAGCACCACCTGCCGGCCGTCGCGGCACAGCGCGGCGACCACCTCGGCGAAGCGGTCCGCCGGCCACCGCCGGCCCGCGGCCGCGGCGCCGGGGTGCACGACGGCCGCGCCGGCGGTGCCCTCCGGTGGTGGACCCGGGTCGGGGAGGTGCAGGTCCCGCGGGTCGGCGGGCACCCCGTGGCCCTCGAGCATCCGGCACCAGCGGTGCACCTCGTGCTCGTCGGCACGCCATTCGGGCGACCCCGCGGTGGCGGGCAGGTCGGGGTGGCGGAAGGCGAGCAGGCGGTCCGGGTCGAGGCGCTCGAGGAGGCGGGTCGAGCGCGGCCCGCGGCCGTGCAGGTTCACCGCCACCTCGGCACGCCGCAGGTGGCGGGGGAGCGGCTCGAGCTCGCCCACGCCGACGACCTCGTCGACCCCCGCCCCGCCGGCGAGCGCCGCCTGCCACGCCGGCGCGGCGAGCACGAGGGAGCACCCGGGGTGGGCGCCCCGCAGCGCCCGGAGCGCGGGGACCGCCGTGCACAGGTCGCCGAGGCCCAGGGCCCGCAGGGCGACCACCACCGGCCGCCGTCCGGTGGTCACGGCCACGAGCCCTCCACCGGCGCCATGATCGCCAGCTCGCGCACCTCGATGCCCTCCGGCCGGCCCAGGCACCAGACGACCGCGGCGGCGACCTCCCCCGGATCCGCCAGCACCGCGTCCGCCGGGGGCCGGTAGCGCTCCTCGCGATCGTCGAAGAACGCGGTGTGCATGCCGCCGGGTGTGAGCAGTGTCACCCCGACGCGCCCTTGGCACTCCGCGGTGAGGGCACGTGTGAAGCCGACGACCCCGAACTTCGACGCGCAGTACGCGGTCGCGTCGCCCACCGCCCGGTGGCCGAGCGTGGAGGCCACCGTCACCACCCGCCCCCGGCTTCGCTCGAGCTCCGGCAGCGCCTCGCGCACGACCGCGGCGGTGCCCAGCAGGTTCACCCCGACGATGCGGTCCCACGTTTCGCGCTCGACCGCGTCGAGCGCGCCCGGCACGTCGGTCCCGGCGCAGCACACGACGGCGTCGAGCCGGCCGAGCTGCCCGATCGCCCGGCGGGCCGCCTCCGACGCCGCCGAGCTGTCGGCCAGGTCCGCCTCGATCGTGTCGTGGTCCCGGCACGGTCGGCGGTCGATCGAGACGACCGACGCACCCACCCTCGACAGGTGGCGGCACAGTGCCTCGCCCAGCCCGGACGATCCGCCCGTCACCAGCACCGACCAGGTCGAGGGGTCAGCCCACATCCGTCGCTCCGTTCCGCGTTCCCGCTCGTTCGAGGATCCCCGTGGTGGAGCGGCCCTCCAGGTAGGGCACCGTGACGACCGTGCCACCCCACTCCGCCATCACCGCCGTCTCGGGCAGCTCCGACGACGAGTAGTCGCCGCCCTTCACGAACACCTGCGGCCGCAGGCGGCGCAACGCCTCCACGGGCGTGTCGTCGTCGAAGGTCACGACCTCGTCGACACAGGACAGGGAGCGGAGCACCGCCGCCCGGTCCTCCTGCCGCTGCACCGGCCGGCCCGGCCCCTTGAGCCGCCGGACCGACCCGTCGCCGTTGAGCAGCACCACGAGCCGGTCACCGAGCCCCCGGGCACGTCGCAACGTCGCGACGTGGCCCGCGTGGAGCAGATCGAAGCACCCGCCGGTGGCGACGAGCACCGGGCCGTCGGGTTCCGCGGCGAGGCCCGTGGCCCCACCCGCGGCGACGAACGCCGCGGCCTCCCGCACGGCTGACTCGACCGCGGACGACAGGCCGGCACCGGCGCCGAGCGCGAGGGCGGCGGCCGCCGCGAACGCGTCGCCGGCGCCGCAGGGGTCCGCGCCCCGCACCCTCCGCGTGACCGGCACGACGAGGGGCGCCCCGTCGCCGGTGACGAGCAGGGCCCCGTCCTCGCCGAGGGTCACCGCGACCGCGCCGACCTCCCAGCGGGCGCGCAGCCGCCGGGCGCCGTCTGCCGTTGGTGCCGGGTCGAGCGCTCCGCACTCGGCCCGGTTCGGGGTGACGAGCGTGGCGCCCGGCACCGGTGCGGCGCCGCGGGGGTGGGGGTCCCACACGAGCGGCCGCCCCCCACGCCGGCGCGGCCCGAGGGCCGCCCGCAGCGGCGAATGGGACGTGAGCACTCGCCCGTAGTCCGAGACCAGCACCGCGTCCGCGGCGGCGACCAGCGTGCCGACCCCGTCGGGGAGCGGACCCGGCACGGCGTGCTCGCCCCGGTCGATGCGCAGCAGCGACTGCCCCGCGGCGCGCACCCGCACCTTCTCGGGGGTGGACCCGCCCGCGCCGAGGTCGACGAGCTCGACGCCCTCGGCCTCGACCAGCCGCCGCAGCGTGCGCCCGCCCTCGTCCGCCGCGAGCGCGGCGACCAGCGTGACCTGGGCGCCGGCCCGCGCCGCGAGGACCGCGGCGAGCCCCGCACCGCCGGGACGCTCGAGGGTGCGCTCCTCGTCGAGCACCGGCACCGGCGCGTCGGGGCACAGGCGCGTCACGGTGCCGACGACGTCGCGGTCGAGCAGCAGGTCGCCGACGACGACGAGCCGGGTCACCGTGACGCTCCGGTGAGCCGCACCGCGGGCGGCACCGGCTGGGCCACGGCGGCGTCGAGCGCCTCGCACACGAGGTGGATCGCCACCTGGTGCACCTCCTGCACCGTCGGTGTCGCCGCGTCGACCGAGACGACGTCCTCGACGGCCGCGGCGAGCGGGTTCGGGCAGGGGCCCACGAGGGCGCGCACCACGAGCCCGACCCGGGCGGCGGCGTCGACCGCCGCGAGCACGTTGGGGGAGCGACCCGAGGTCGACAGCACGAGCAGCTGGTCCCCGGCTCGGCCGTGGGCGAGGACCTGCCGTGCGAAGACCTCGTCGGGTCCGTAGTCGTTGACGATCGCGGTGACCGAGGAGGTCTCGGCGTGCAGCGCGATCGCGGAGAGCGGCCGCCGCTCCTCGCGGTAGCGCCCGACGAGCTCCGCGGTGAGGTGCTGGGCCTGCGCCGCGCTGCCTCCGTTGCCGGCCACGAGCAGCCTCCCGCCCCGGGTCAGCGTCCGCGCCAGCTCGTGCCCCCAGCGCTCCAGGGTCGGCAGGTCGCACTCCAGCGCGTCGAGCGCGGCGAGCAGGTCTCGGAGGTGCTCGGCTCCGGTCACTGCACCCCTCCCGTCGGTGCCCCCACCGCGTGGCCGTCGCGGACCAGGTCCACCAGGAGCCGGGCGGTCCGCTGCGCGACGTGGTCCCATCCGTAGCCCTCGGCGCGGCGCACCGCGGCGGCCGACATCGACGCGGCCCGGTCGGGCCGGTCGAGCACCCACCGGACCGC
>CBFGTJ010000210.1:0-5264 GCA_965651815.1 uncultured Microthrixaceae bacterium
CGGACACCGGGTCGGCTCCGCCGCGCGCTCGACGTGGCGGTCGTGCGCGCCCGCTCCCCGCTCGCCCGGCGCGCCGCGAGGGACCGCGCCGCCGCGGCGGTGCTCGCCCTCGCCGTCGCGGTCGCCGTGGGGACGGTGGTCTCCCGCGCCGAGGCGGAGCGCGCCCGCTGGGGCCGGTCGGTGCCGGTGGCGGTGGCGCGCCGGGCGCTGGAGGCCGGCACCGAGCTCGGTGTCGACGACGTCGAGCTCCGGTCGTGGCCGATGACGCGGGTGCCCGACGGCGCGCTGTCGAGCCCGCCCCTCGGGCGGCGCGTGGCCTCGGGGCTGGTCCGGGGCGAGCCGATCGTGCGGTCCCGCCTCGCCCCGACGGGCGCCGGGTCCACCGCCGCGGTGGTCGGTGAGGGGCGCGCCGCGGTGTCCGTGCCGCTCGGGCCGGCGGCGCCGCGCGTGGAGCCGGGCGACCGGGTGGACGTGCTCGCCCCCGCCGGCGTCACGGAGCCCTGGGCCGGGACCCCCGACGGCGGGGGCGCCGAGGTGGTCGCCGCCCACGCCCAGGTGGTCGCGCTCGACGACGACCACGCGACGATCGTCGTGGCCCGCGAGGAGCTCGAGCGCACCGCCGCGGCGATCCTCGACGGTGCGATCACGATCGCGGTGACGCGGTGAGGGGCGGGCCGCCCCCGCTCAGGCGCCCGAGACCGACACGTCCGCGATCACCAGCGAGCAGCCGGCGTGGCCGGACGGCAGCCACTCGAGGTCGCCACCGACCTCGACCACGTCGCGCAGCAGCCGCTGCAGCGTCGACGCGACCGTGAGCTCGCGGACCGGCTCGGCGAGCTCCCCACCGCGGATGAGCAGCCCGTCGGCACCGACCGAGAAGTCCCCCGACACCGGGTTCACCCCGGAGTGCAGCCCTGCGAACCCGTTGACGAACAGCCCCTCGTCGACCGAGGCGATGAGCTCGTCCAGCCCGCGCGAACCGGGGGACATCACGAGCACCTGGGCACCGGGCGACGGCAGCGTCCGTGCGCCACGCACCGCCGAGGCGGTCGACGCGACCCCGGCGCGACGCCCGCTGGTGGAGTCGTGGAGGAAGCCCTGCAGCACCCCCTCGACGATCAGGGGGTTGGGTCGGCAGGCGAGCCCCTCGCCGTCGATCTGCTCCGACCCGAGCGACTCCGCGCGGGTCGGGTCGTCCACCAGCGACAGCAGCGGCGAGGCGATGACCTCGCCCACGCGGTCGCGGAACGGCGATCGACCCTTCTCCACCGCGTCGCCCGAGAGCATCGACGCCACCACGCCGAGCAGCGTCACGGCGAGGCGGGGCTCGAGCACGATCGCCATGCGCCCCGACCCTGGCTTCGTCGCGCCGAGCAGCCGCGTCGCCCGCTCCACCGCCTCGGAGGCCACGCGGTCGAGGTCGAGCTCCTCGGGGTCCCGCGCGGCGTCGTGGGAGGACCCGATCTGCGTCTCGTCGCCGTCGCGGGCGAGCGGCGCGGTCGAGGCGGAGCACGACGCGCCCCGGTCGTAGCCCTCGATCCCCGTGCTGGTCACGAGCACCGACTCGCCCCACCCGTCGCCGTAGATCGTCGTGCGGGCGGTGCTGACGCGGGGGTCGAGCGACAGCGCCCGGCGCTCGAGGTCCAGCGCGATCTCCACCTTGCGGTCGACCGGCGTCGACACGACGGCGTCGGACCACGCGTCGCGCTCGACCACGGGCACGCCGTCGGGCTCCGCGAGGCCGTGGTGCTCGTCCGGCGCCCCGAACCGGCAGTTGTCACGGGCCTCCGACAGCGTCTCCTCGAGCACGGCCGGGTCCAGGGAGCCGCAGTGCGCGAACCCCAGTCGCCCGCCCGACACGACGCGGATGCCCGCCCCCGAGGAGTCGGCCGACGACAACGACTCCACCTCACCGTCGTGCACCCGCACCGTGGTGGAGGCGCCGCGCGCGAGCAGCACCTCGACGTGCTCGTCGGGAGCCGCCCGCTCGACCAGCTTCCGCGCCAGCGCGAGCAGCTCCTCGCCCGACCCGGCCGGTCCCGCGGCCCGCGCGTCGGCGCTCATCGGCCCGACAGCTGCACGTCGCCGATCGCCAGGGTGACCCCGGTCGACTCCCACGGGAAGTAGGTCAGGTCGGCGCCGACGGCGACGACCTCGGCGAGCATCCGCTGGATGGTCGAGCCGATCGTCACCTCCCTCACGGGCTCCGCCGGCTCGCCGCCGCGCAGGAGCACGCCCTCGACGCCGACGGACAGGTCGCCCGACACGGGGTTGACGCCGGAGTGGAGGCCGGAGAGCTCGTGCACGAGCAGCCCGTCGCCCACCCGGGCGAGCACCTCGTCGTGGCTGGCGGTCCCCGGGAGGAGCTTCGCCACGTGCGGTCCCACACCCGGTGTCCCGCGGTGGCCGGCACGCTGCGCGGACCCGGTCGACGCCGCGCCGGTCGCGCGGCCCGTGTACGCGTTGTGGAGGTACCCGACGAGTCGGCCGTCCTCGACCAGCGGCACCCTGCGGCAGGCGAGGCCCTCGCCGTCGACGTCGCTCGCGGTCAGGGCGGCCGGGTCGACCGCGTCGTCGAGCAGGGTGACGCCCTCGGCGGCGACCCGCTCGCCGACGCGGTCGGCGAAGGGCGACCGGCCACGCAGGACCGCCTCCCCGGAGAGCATCTCGGCGACCAGCCCGAGGAACTGCGACGTGACGTACGGGTCGAACACCACGGTGAGGCGGCGCCCGTCGACCTTCTGCGCGCCGAGCATCCGCGTCGCCCGCTGCACCGCGTCGGCCGCGGCGACCTCGAGGTCGAGGTCCTCGGCGCTGCGACCGACCGAGAAGCCGAACCCCGTGGTGACCTCGTCACCCGCGCCGGCGAGCGCATAGGCCCCCACGTAGGCCGACGTCTCGGAGCCGCAGGCGCGCACCCCGGTGCTGGACGCGATGGCCCCGACCGAGTGCGAGTCGGCGTAGTCGGCGGACTCGACGCCGAGCATGCGGCGGTCGCCGGCCGTGACGAGCCGCTCGAGCTCGATCGCCAGGTCGATCTTGTGCTCGGTGGGCACCGACGCGAGGCGGTCGTCGTGCAGGCGGAGCTCCACGGGCGCGACCCCGTCCGGCTCGGCGAGCCCGGCGTGGGGATCCACGGTGCCGAACGCGGCGTTGTCGCGGGCCTCCGCGAGGCACTCCCGCAGGGCGGCGTCGTCGAGCACGCCCGCCCACGCCATGCCCTGGCGCCCGTCCGCGATCACGCGCACCCCCACCCCGGCGGACTCGGACGACACGAAGTGCTCGACCTCGCCCCCGTGGGCACGGACCTCGGTGTCCCGGCTCCAGGTCACGACCGCCTCGACCTGCTCGCCGGGCCTGGCGTCCTCGACGACCCGGGACGCGACCTCGAGCAGTTCCTCGGGCTCCGTCGCGCGCCGGGGGGTGGCGATCTCGGCCTGCATCGGCGCCAGCCTGCCACACCGGGCATCCGGCACCTGCGGCGGGGCGCGCCACGAAGGGCCGTCGGTCCGTTGTGTTCGCACCCGGGAGCACCTAGGTTTACGCGGTAGGGACCGCCCGGCGGGATGTCGGCGGGAGAGTGGGAGAGCAGGGAGGTTCGATGGAACCGACGGAGAGGTTCGCGCCTGCGCGCGCTCGGCGCGCGAGAACGGGAAGGGGTTCGAGGGCCGTCGCGGTGCTGGTCGCCGCGACCCTGATCGCCCTCGCGGCGGCGTGCGGTCCGCCGGAGCCGCCGAAGGACGCCTACGGCTTGCGCACCGTGCTCGGCGACGGCGAGATCGTGCTCGAGTGGTCGGCGCCGCCGGGTGCGGCGGGTGCGACCTACGAGGTGCAGTACGGCGTCGGTGCCGGGTGGCTGCCGCTCACCACGACCACCGACACGACCGCCACGTTCTCGGACGTGCAGGAGCGGTCCACGTACTGGTTCCGCGTCCGCACCGCGGCCCAGGCCGGCAAGTCGGCCGGGTCCTGGAGCCCGGCCGTCACCGCGTACTACGTGGAGCCGGTCCTGCCGATCGTCCGCATCGACACCAACGGGGCCGCCCCCATCCTCGACCGGGACAACTACGTGCCGGGCACGATCTCGATCGACCCGAACGGCAGCGGGTACGCCGCCTACAGCGGGACGATGGGCATCCGTGGTCGGGGCAACTCGACCTGGGCGTACCCCAAGAAGCCGTACCGGGTGAAGCTCGACACGAAGAGCCCGATCATGGGCATCGCCGCCGAGCGTGACTGGGTGCTGCTCGCGAACTACAACGACCGCTCGCAGCTGCGCACCGTCGCCGCGATGGAGGCGAGCCGCGCGACCGACATGGCGTACACGCCCACGCTGCGGCACGTCGAGGTGATCCTCAACGGCCGCTACGACGGCGTGTACGTGCTGACCCAGCACAACGAGGTCGGACCGGACCGGGTCGACATCACCGAGATGGAGCCCGAGGACATCGCCGGCGAGGAGCTCACCGGTGGCTACCGGCTCGAGATCGACGCCCGGCTCGAGGAGAACAACGAGCCCGGGTTCCGCACCGGCAAGAACGTGCCCGTGGTGATCAAGGATCCCGACCCCGCCGCACCGCAGCAGCGGACCTACATCCGGCAGTTCGTGCAGGCCTTCGAGGACGCGCTCTTCTCGCCGGGGTTCCGTGACCCGAACACCGGGTGGCGGAAGTACGCGGACGAGCGCACCTTCATCGACCACTACCTGGTCCACGAGCTCACCCGGAACCAGGACTACTTCTTCTCGAGCACGTTCTTCACCAAGGAGCGGGGCGACGACAAGATCCGCTTCGGTCCGGTGTGGGACTTCGACAACTCGATGGGCACGATCCGGGGTGCCGGGGAGTTCCCGCCCGAGGGCTGGTTCGCACGGACCCGTCCCCGGCCGTGGATCAACCGCATCTTCCAGGACGAGACCCTCCGCCAGGAGATCGTCGAGCGCTGGAACGAGCTGAAGCCCGCGTTCGAGGCGATCCCGCCGCTGCTCGCCGACCTCGGTGAGGAGCTCGAGGAGGCGGTGCTCAACGACGCCGCCCGGTGGGGCTACGAGCCGCACGAGACCGACGAGCCCGGCTTCCTCGTCGACTGGCTCAACACCCGCATCGCCTGGATCGACCAGGAGCTCGCGACCGCACCCTGACGCGGGTGCGCAGCTCGCACCCGGCCCTGTTCGGCAGGTCGGCCCAACCCGGGTCACCTGCCGAGCAGGCCGGGGCCGGGCGTGCACCAGGTCGAGCCGGCCGTGCACCAGGTCGAGCCGGCCG
>CBFGTJ010000211.1:0-5252 GCA_965651815.1 uncultured Microthrixaceae bacterium
TTCACCTGGGAGCACCCGGCGCACCTGTACTTCAAGCGTGCCAAGAGCTCCGAGCTGCTCTTCGGTGACCCCACCTACCACCGCGAGCTGCTCGCGCAGCGCATCGGCATCTGACGACGAGCCCCTCGGGAGGCGGCGCGGGCCCGTTCAGCGGGCCGTGCCGCCTCCCGGTGGGGGCCGCCACCCCGGGTCCCGGCCGAGGTGGCCGAGCAGCCGGTCCTGCAGGGGAGCGTCCTCGGGCACCGGCACCTCCGGGCCGTAGACCACGATGCCGGGGCCGAACGCGCCGGGGGTCCGGTACTTCTCCATGACCGCCGGCGGCGTCGAGCGCGCCTTCGCCCACAGCAGGGCGAGGTCCTCCGCGTCGATCGCGTCGTGCTGGCCGGTCGCCCTCGCGACGTCCCAGCGGTGCTGGGGCAGGTCCTCGCTCGCGACGTGGTCGATCTCCTCCTCGACGGTCATCGTGCCCGCCGGCGTCGTCGACTCGATGGCCGCGAGGGCGGGCACCGCGAGCACGTGCTCGACCGCCGCGCGCGCCGTTCGGAACGCCCCCAACGGGTCGTCCTCGACCGCCGGGGTCCCCGGGAGCTCCACGCCAGCGGCGGCCACCACGACCGCGTGCATGGCGACGACGTGCGCGACGACGTCCCGCACGCTCCACTCCGAACACGGCGACGGCGCCGACCACTGGTCCTCACGGACCCCCAGCAGCGTCCGCTCGAACCCCTCGGCTCGTCGGCGGTAGCGGGCGGCGACCTCGCTCATTCGGACCTCCGGTGGCGTCGCGTGCCATGTGGACGGCGCGCGACCCCGGAAGTCATCCGTCGGCCAGCACCCGGCGCGCGAGCAGGTCCACGAGCCCCGGATCCGCGCCGAGGTGCTCGCGGAGCTGCACGTCCACGCCGGGGTGGCGGGAGCGCGCGCCGGCGACCAGTGCCGGGAGGTCCTCCAGCACGTGGTTGCCCGAGCCGAGGAAGTGCGGCACGACGACGACCGTCGCCGCGCCGCCGGCCACCGCCTCGTCGATCGCCGCCGGCACGGACGGCTCGGTGATCTCGAGGTAGGCGGGGCGGACCTCGACCGGTTCGCCGGCCAGCTCGGACGCCTGCCGTGCGACGCGGGCGCACAGCTCCTCGTGCTCGGGGGCGGCGCGCGGGTTGCGGCTCCCGTGCGCGACGAGGAGGACGACGTTCGTGCCCGGCCCGCGTCGGGACGACCGGTCCGGCTCGGTGGTGGCCACGCCCCGACGGTACGGTCCGACGCCGTGACGGACAACGGCGGTGGTCACCGCGGCGGGGGTGCGCCGGTCGCAGGAGGCGGGTCCGGCCGGGCTCGGGCCGACGGTCGCCACGAGGTCGGTGTGGGGCCCCACCCCGAACCGTGGCCGGACGATCCGCGGCTCGACCCCGTGCTGCTCGCGGAGGGGGACCGGCGCAACGTCGTGGACCGCTACCGCTACTGGCGGGTCGAGGCGATCGTCGCCGACCTCGACGCGAAGGGCTTCCCGGTCGAGGTCGCGATCGAGAACTGGGAGCACGACCTCAACATCGGCACCGTCGTGCGCAACGCGAACGCGTTCGGCGCACGCACGGTGCACGTGGTGGGGCGACGCCGCTGGAACCGGCGCGGCGCGATGGTGACCGACCGCTACCTGCACGTGGTCCACCACCCGGACTTCGCGTCGCTCGCCCGCCACGCCGCGCAGCGGCGCCTCGAGCTGGTGGGGATCGACAACCTCGACGGATCGGTCCCGATCGAGTCGGTGACCCTGCCGTACCGGTCGCTCCTGGTCTTCGGGCAGGAGGGGCCCGGCCTCTCGGACGCGGCGAGGGCAGCGGTGTCGATGGTGTGCTCGATCACGATGTACGGCTCGACCCGTTCGATCAACGCGGGGGTGGCCTCCGGCATCGCGCTGCACGAGTGGGCCCGCACCCACGCCGCCGGGGAGCACCCGCGACCGGGCTGACCGGCCCTGCATACCCCTGAGGGGTATGGGGTAGCATCGGGGTCATGCACGGGTACTCCGCCGACACCGACGCCTACCTCAAGCGCCTCCGCCGGATCGAGGGACAGGTCCGGGGCCTCCAGCGCATGGTCGAGGAGGACGAGTACTGCATCGACATCCTCACGCAGATCTCCGCGGTCACCCGCGCCCTGCAGGGCGTCGCGCTCGGCCTGCTCGAGGACCACGTGCACCACTGCGTCGCCGATGCGCTCGCGTCGGGCTCCTCCGACGCCGAGGACAAGGTGGCGGAGGCGACGGACGCCATCCGGCGCCTCGTGCGGTCCTGAACCCGGGGGGTCAGCCGTCGGCGGGGGAGCCCTCGAAGGCGACCGGGTCGCCCGGCTTCGGGAACTGGGGCGGGGTCCAGGACATCATCTTCGCCAGGTTGTCGGTGACCTCGCGCCACTCGTCGGGGTTCCAGCCCTCGGCCTTGCCGATGATCGTCGTGTCGGTGCCGATGTGGACGAGCGCGGGGATCCTGGTGACCCCGAGGCCGGAGACGACCTTGCGCTCCGGATCGCAGATCGTCAGCAGGCGCTGGCGCCACGGGCCGAGGAACGCGTCCGCGTCGCGCTCGTCGCACGTGATGATCCACGCCGTGCGGCAGTCCGCCTCCGCGAGCTCCTCGAGGATCCGACCGGCGGTCTCGAGGATCCACGAGCTCTCGTAGGTGTAGGGGTCGAGGACGACGGCGACGAGGTGGAACATCGTCACCTGCTCCGCCACGGTGAGCGGTTCGCCACCGTAGGGCTGGAGGGTCAGATCACCGGGAACCGTAGCCACGGGCCGGAACGGTAGCGCGGCGCACGAGGGGGAGCAGATCCGGCCCCGCCCTACACTGCGGCCGGTGCATCCGATCGAACGCCTCCGGTTCGTCGCCCGCTCCAGCGGTGTGCCGGCGCAGGTGCTCGTCCACGAGACCGCGCTCGCGCTGCGGTCCTTCAGGGGCGACCACGCCGGCCTCGTCGCGGCGTGCCGTCGGGTGCTCGAGCGCCAACCGCTCCACGCGCCGCTGTGGTGGCTGTGCGCCCGCATGCTGTGCGCGCTCGAGCCGGCTGCCGAGGCGGTGGCGGTGCTCGAGGAGGTGGAGGCCGACGCCACGGCCCAGCACCTCGCCGCCGCCCTGCCCGACTCGGCGACCGTGGTGCTGGTCGGTGGCGGTGGGCACCCGCTGGATGCGCTGCGGCGGCGCGGCGACCTCGAGGTCCTCGTCGTCGACACCGGCCCGGGCTCGCTCGCGGTCGCCGACCGGCTCGCCGCAGCGGATATCGACGCGGTCGAGGTGCCGGCCGCCAACGTGGGTGCCGCACTGCGGGGCACCGCCGCCGTGCTGGTCGGGGCGTTCGCCGCGGGCCCGTCGGAGCTGCTCGCCCCTGCCGGCTCGATGCCGGCCGCGGCCGCTGCACGGCAGCTGGGCGTGCCGGTCTGGCTCGTGACCGGCGTCGGCCGGTTCCTGCCCGCGCCGATGTTCGACGGGCTCGTGCAGCGCTGGAGCGCCGGTGTGGACGAGCTGGATGCCGAGGAGGAGCTCGTGCCCCTCGACCTGGTCGACCGGGTCGCCGGTCCCGGCGGCGTCACCTCCGTCGAGGAGGCGCTCCGCACGACCGACTGCCCGACCGCGTACGAGCTGCTCGGCCCGACCGGCTGAGCCGGCGCGGGCCGACGGGGACCGCCGCGGAACCTCCGGGGGACCGGCTGCCCGCGGCGCCGGGAGGTACTGTCGGCGGCCATGGTCAGCATCGTGGAATTCCCTTCGAACGGATCGACCGGCTCCGGCTACTTCGCTCCAGCGGAGGGGGGCTCCGGTCCGGGGATCGTGGTCATCCAGGAGTGGTGGGGGCTCGTGCCGCACATCCAGCGGGTCGTCGACCGCTTCGCCGCCGAGGGCTTCTCCGCCATCGCCCCCGACCTGTACCGGGGTGAGACGACCACGGAGCCCGACGAGGCCGGCAAGCTCATGATGGCGCTCAACCTCGAGCAGGCCGCCAAGGACATGCGGGGCGCGATCAAGTTCCTCCAGCAGCACGAGGCCGTGTCCTCCGAGCGCGTCGGCGTGACCGGGTTCTGCATGGGCGGCGGTCTGGCGCTGATGCTCGCCGCGCAGGAGCCCCAGGACGTCGCGGCGTGCGTCCCGTTCTACGGGCTGATCCCGTGGGAGCACGCCGAGCCCGACTGGTCGCGGCTCGACTGCCCGGTCCGGGGCCACTACGCCGAGCAGGACGACTTCTTCGGACCCGAGAAGGTCGCGGAGCTGCAGGACAAGCTGCGCAGCCTCGGCAAGGACGTGGAGCTCACCGTGCACCCCGGTGTCGACCACGCCTACTTCAACGACGACCGCCCCGAGGTGTACCACCGGGAGACCGCGGAGGGCTGCTTCGAGGACACCGTCCGCTTCTTCCGCGAGCACGTGCGCTGAACGACCGGCCGGCTCCCCCCATGCGAGTGCTGGTCGTCACCAACGACCTGCCACCGCGGGTCGGTGGCATCCAGTACTACGTCGAGCAGCTCGCCCTCGGCCTGCACCGCGCCGGTGACGACGTCACCCTCTACGGGTCGTCGTACGACGGCGACGCCGAGTGGGACGCCGCCGCGCCGTTCCGGGTGGTGCGCGAGCCGACCTCGACGTTGCTCCCGACGCCCAGGACGCTGCGCCACGTGCTCCGGCTGGTCGAGCACGTGGCGCCCGACGTCGTCGTGTTCGGCGCGGCGTTCCCGCTCGGGTTGATGGGCCCGACGATCCGGGCCCGCACCGGCGTGCCCTACGTGGCGTTCACCCACGGGCTCGAGGTGTCCTCGGCCCGCTTCCCGCTCGGCTGGCGCCTGCTCCGCCGGATCGGGCGCGACGCGTCCGCGGTGACGTTCGTGTCGCACTGGTGCGAGCGCGAGCTGGCGCCCCGCTTCGGGGACGGTCCCCGCTACGAGCTGCTGCCCCCGGCGATCGACCCGGAGGTGTTCCACCCCGGCGTCGACGGGACGAAGGTCCGCGAGGGTTACGGGTTCGGCGACGACCCGGTGGTGGTGTGCGTGTCGCGGGTCGTCGAGCGCAAGGGCCAGGACCAGCTGGTGCGCGGGCTGCCCGCGCTGCGCCGCCTCGTGCCGGGAGCGCGGCTGATGGTCGTCGGGGGAGGGCCCCACCTCGGGGCGCTGCAACGCCTCGCCCGTGAGGTGGGCGTCGCCGACCACGTGACCTTCACCGGCGAGGTCCCCGACGCCGAGCTCCCCGCGCACTTCGCCGCGGGCGACGTGT
>CBFGTJ010000212.1:0-5250 GCA_965651815.1 uncultured Microthrixaceae bacterium
GGCTGCTCGACGCCCTGCCGAGCGTGATCGACTCGCTGCGCGCGCTGCGGAGGTCGGGATGACGCCGCACGTGGTGATCTTCGACCTCGACGGGGTCATCCGCGACTGGAACGACGAGGACCTCGGGCTGATGGAGTCCTCGTTCGGGCTCGAGCCCGGCGAGATCCTCGCGACCGCGTTCGACGGCGACCTCGGCCACGCCGCGGTGACCGGGGCGCTGACCTACCGCGAGTGGATGGACGAGATCCGGGAACGGGTCATCGGCGCGCACGGGCCCCACGTGGCGGGCGCGCTCGACGAGTGGGAGGCGAACGTCGGGCACGTCGACACCGAGATGCTGGAGGTGCTGCGCGCGGTGCGGCGGCACTGCCCCGCGGCGGTGCTGTCCAACGGCACGACCCGGCTGCGGCGCGACCTGCACGCGCTCGACCTCCACGACGAGTTCGACACGATCTTCAACACCGCCGAGCTGGGCGTCGCCAAGCCGGACCCGGCCGTGTTCCGGCTCGTGCTCGACCGCCTCGGCGCCGCTCCCGAGGCCACCCTGTTCATCGACGACCTCGCACCCAACGTCGACGCCGCCCGCGGCGTCGGGCTCACCGCGCACCAGCACACCGGCAGCGAGGGCACCGTCGAGTTCCTCCGCGCCCACGGGGTGCACGTGTGACGCGCCGGGCTACCGTGGCGGCCCGATGACGGTGTACCTGGTCCGGCACGCCTCCGCAGGGTCCCGGAACGAGCTCGACCCCGCCGATCGTGAGCGGCCGCTGGACGCCACGGGGAGGGTCCAGGCCCGGAAGCTCACCGACTGGCTCCGCCACGCCGCGATCGACCGCATCCTCACCAGCCCGTACCCGCGCTGCGTGCAGACCGTGGAGCCGCTCGCCGAGGCGACCGGCATCCAGCCGGAGCTGTGCGACTGGCTGGGCGAGCAGGCGCCGATCGAGCAGAGCTGGAAGGTGCTCGAGGAGGCCGCGGCCTCCACCACGGTGGTGTGCAGCCACGGCGACGTGATCCCCGAGCTGATCCGCCGGGCGCAGCTGCGCGGGATGCACGTACCCGGCAAGTCCGGTGCGGCGAAGGGGTCCGTGTGGACCCTCGAGCACTGGGACGGCGAGCGCTTCGCGACCGGCGTCTACACGCCGATCCCGGGCTGACCGCCGGGGGTTCAGCCCCCGTCGGGGTTCGGGATGCGGGACCGCCCCGGCGGCACGGTCGAGGTGGTGGTCTCCTCGGCACCCTCCTCGAGCAGGGTGCGCAGCTCCTCGGGGCCGCCGACCAGGAACGAGATCCTCGGCCGGGGCAGGCCCTCGAGCCGCTCGAGGTCCGCGCGCGCGTCGTCCGGGCGTTCGTCCGCGACCGCGATCGACGCCCGCAGCAGCAGCGCATCGGGGTCGTCCGGGTCGGCGGCCAGCGCGCGCTCGACGAACGCGGCCCCCTCGTCGAGCTCGCCCGAGCCCGCCGCCAGGAGGGCGTACGCGCGCGAGACGAGCGCGTCGACGGCGTCAGGGCGGCCCTCGAGGACCCCGTCGAGGCAGGTGCCGAGCGCGCCGAGGAACCCTGCGGCCGTCGCAGCGCCGTCCTCCTCGTCGGTCTCCTCGCCCGGCTCGACGGCACCGGCGGCCTCGACCCAGCAGGCTCGGGCGTCGCCGTCGAGCAGCTCGAGGAACACCTCGCGCTCGAGCCCCTGGGTGCGCAGCACCTGCACGGCGGCGGGGGGTGGGCCGGTGCGGTAGAAGCGGTCGATCTCCGCGGCGGCGGTCGCGTGGTCGCCGGCGCGGGCGGCCACGACGGCGCGGAAGACGCGCACGTCGGGGTAGTCCGGGTCGAGCTCGACGACGCGCTCGAAGTTGGCGGCGCCCTCGCGCACCCGGTCGGCGCGGATCATCGCCCAGCCCTGGTAGGTGAGCGCCTCGAGGTGGTCGGGTGCATCGGCGAGGATGGCGTCGTAGCAGTCGATGCCGGCCTCGGGGTCCCGCAGCGACGTGGAGCGGCAGGTGGCGAGCTGGGTTCGCAGGTCGCCGGTGCCACCGGTGATCGCGCCGTCGCCGCGCTGGCCGGAGCTGCGGGCGACGAGCACCCCGGCGACCACGGCGAACGCCAGCACCGCGACGGCGACGAGCACCTGGCGGGTGCGGTTCGGCGGCTGCCGCGCCTCGTGCAGGACCCGGCGACGGTGCTCGATCGCGTCGAGGACCTCGGCGGCGCGCACCGTGTAGTCGTCGCGCAGCGCGACGAAGTCGACCTCGTCCAGGTCGCCTGCCGCGTACTCGCGCTCGAGGTCCTCGAGCGACGCGAGCAGGTGGTCGCGCTCCTCCTCGAGGAGGGCGAGCTCGTCAGGGTCGAGCCGGTCGCGCTCGCGGGTGCTCACGTCGGGCGGTCGTTGCGGGACCTGCGCGCCGCGGCGACGCGCTCGAGGTCCTCGGCGGTCACGTGGCGGGCGGGCGCGTCCGCGCGCCAGCGGCGGAACGTGCCGGCCAGCAGCAGCCCGGCGCCGGCGGCGACGACGACGGGGAGGACCCAGACGAGGCCGCCGATGCCCGAGGAGGGCGGGGTGAGCAGCACCTCGGGCCCGAAGTTCCGCACGAAGTGGTTGAGGATCTCGTCGTCGGTGCGGCCCTGGGCCATCAGCGAGGAGATCTCCTCACGGAACTTCACCGCGGAGGGCGACTGGGAGCCCGCGACGGACTCGCCGACGCACTGCTGGCACTTGAGCTGCCCGGCGATCTGGAACAGGCGCTCGTCGCTGACCCCTGACGTGGGGGTCGTGCGCGCCGCGCCCATGAGGAGGGCCACCGCGGCGACGCCCATCAGCGCCCACCACCACCAGCGCTGGCGCTGCACGCGCTCGCCGGCGCTCACGTCCCACCTCCGCCCGGGACGCCCTCGCCCGAGGCCGCCGCCATGGCCGCCTCGAGCTCCTCGGCGGTCACGCCGCCGTTGTACTTGGTGACGACCGTGCCGGAGGGATCGACGAGGAACGACTCCGGCACGCCCTTCACCCGGTACTCGATCGTCGCGCCGTCGGCGCCGCCGGTGATCACGGGCCAGTCGCCGCCCTTCTCGGCGAAGAACTTCCGCACGCGGTCGAGCTCGTGGCTGTCGTAGGCGACGCTGACGACCTGGACCTCGCCGCGGTTGCGCTCGGAGAACGCGACCAGCTCGGGGTGCTCCTCGACGCACGGCGGGCACCACGTCGCGAAGAAGTTGACCAGCACCCACTGCCCGCGGTGCTCGTCGATGTCGAAGCGGTCGCCGGTGAGGGTCGTGCCGGTGAGCGCGGGCGCCACGTTGCCGATCAGCTCCCTGCCCGGGTCGCTCTGCTGCCGCTCCGAGGGGCTGATGACCAGCACCACCACGAGGGCGAGCACGGCCACGCCCACCACGGCGGCGATCGCGGGTGCTCGACGGTTCATCGGTGCGCCTCCGAGGGGGCGGGTTCGACGGGTTCGACGGGTGGGGCGGGTTCCGCACCGGCGGGGGGTTCGGGCAGGTCGACGGCGTCCCCCTGCTCGGGGACGGCTCCGGCCGGCACGGGTGCGGACACCGGGTCGAGCGGGTTGCGGCGGCGGCCGGGGAACAGCGACAGCACCGTCCCGAACGCCATCACGCCGCCGCCGATCCAGAGCCAGGTGACGAGCGGCTGGACCACGACGCGGAGCCCGACGGTCGGGTCGGACTCGGTGGGGGCGCGCACGACGGCGAGCATCACGTCCTCGCCCAGCCCGGTGCGCACCGAGGGGGTGCCGATGGTCTGGCCCGACTGCCGGTAGCGGTTGAGCCTCGGCTCGTACACCTGGCCGCCGTCGACGCGCACCTCAGCGATGAGCTCGATGCGGTTGTCGAGCTCCCGGGTGCGCATGCCGAGGTGCTCGACGGTGTGGCCGGCGACCGTCGCGGTGTCGCCCTCCGCGAGCGACAGCTCGGCCTGGCGGACGTAGCTCATCGAGGCGGCGAGCGCGACGCCGATGACGATCGTGCCGAGGTGCACGACCATGCCGCCGTTGGCCCGTCCCACGAACCCGCGCCAGCCCTGCCGGCGGGCGGCGAGCGCGAGCTGGCGGCCCGCGGACCCCGCCGCGAACCCGCCGAGCCCGAACGCGACGAGGGGTGCGACGCCACGGGCGCCGAGCACCACCGCCAGGGCGAGGGAGCCGAGGGCGATCCAGCTCGGCCACCAGAGCCGGTCGCGCAGCAGCTCGCCCGAGGCCTTGCGCCAGGGCAGCACGGGGGCGACGGCCATGAGCAGGAGGATCACGAGCCCGATCGGCATCGTCATCCGGTTGAAGTACGGCGGCCCGACCGAGAGCGTGTCGCCGCGGGTGGCCTCGACCACCAGCGGGAACACGGTGCCGAGCAGCACCACGAACGCGAACGCGGCGAACACCACGTTGTTGGCGAGGAACGCGCCCTCCCGCGACACCGGGGAGTCGATGCGGCCGAGGGAGCGCAGCCGGTCGCCGCGCCAGCCGATGAGCCCGATCGAGACCGCGGCGACGAGCACGAAGAAGCCCAGCAGCACCGGGCCGATCGAGCCGGAGGAGAACGCGTGGACCGACTCGACGACGCCGGAGCGGGTGAGGAACGTGCCGAGGATCGTGAGCGAGAACGTGGCGCACAGCAGCGACAGGTTCCACACCCGCAGCATCCCCCGCCGCTCCTGCACCATCACCGAGTGCAGGTACGCGGTGCCGGTCAGCCACGGCAGCAGCGACGCGTTCTCGACCGGGTCCCACCCCCAGTAGCCGCCCCAGCCGAGCACCTCGTAGCTCCACCACGCGCCCAGGAGGATGCCGGCGGTGAGGAACCCCCAGGCGAACAGCGTCCAGCGACGGGTCTCGACGAGCCAGCCCTCGCCGACCCTGCCGGTGACCAGCGCGGCGATCGCGAACGCGAACGGCACGGTGAACCCGACGTAGCCCAGGTAGAGCATCGGCGGGTGGAACGCCATGAGCACGTGGTTCTGCAGCAGCGGGTTCGGGCCCGGGCCGTCGAACCCGGCCGGCGGGGCGTGGGCCTGGAACGGGTTCGAGACGGTCAGCATCATCCCGAAGAAGAAGACGCAGACCACGAACATCGTGAGCAGCGCCCACGCGACGAGCGGGTCGTCGAGCCGGCGGCGGAACTTCGTGGCGACGACGGCGAGGTAGCCGGCGAGCACGAGGCCCCACAGCAGGATCGAGCCCTCCAGCGCGGACCACATCGCCGCGATGTTGAACAGCGTGGGGGTGCTCGACGAGCCCACCTGGG
>CBFGTJ010000213.1:0-5224 GCA_965651815.1 uncultured Microthrixaceae bacterium
CGGCGCGCCGACCACCTCGCTGAGCCGCCGCTGCATCTCGTCCTTGTGGGGCGCCAGCTTGGGCCGCTCGGCGATCACCGAGCAGTCCACGTTCACCGGCTCCCAGCCCGCGTCGCGCACACGTCGCACCACCTCGGCCAGCAGCTCGAGGCTGTCGGCGCCGCGCCAGCGCTCGTCGGTGTCGGGGAACAGCTGGCCGATGTCGCCCAGGCCGGCGGGGCCGAGCAGCGCGTCCGCGACGGCGTGGGCGATCGCGTCCGCGTCGGAGTGCCCCTCGAGGCCCGGCCCATCGGGGAAGCGGACCCCGCCGAGCACCAGCGGGCGGGACGGGTCGGTCGAGAAGCGGTGCACGTCGAAGCCGTTGCCGATGCGCAGGGTCATCGCGTCACACCTCCCAGCAGCGCGGCGGCCACGGCGAGGTCCTCCGGTCCGGTGAGCTTCAGGTTCGTCGACTCGCCCTCGACCATCGTGACCGGCGCGCCGATCGCCTCGACCAGCCCCGCGTCGTCGGTCGCGTCGCCACCACCCGCGTGCGCGCGCCGCAGCAGCGCCGCGTCGAACCCCTGCGGGGTCTGCACCGCCCGCAGCTGGTCCCGGTCCACCACGCCCCCGTCGACGTGGCGGATCGTGTCGACCACCGGCACCACCGGCACGACCGCTCCCGCCCCGCCGAGCACGGCGTCGCGCACCCGCTCGAACAGCTCGGTCGAGGCGAGCGGGCGGGCCGCGTCGTGCACCAGCACCACCTCGGCGTCCCCGGGCACCGCGGCGAGCCCGGCCCGCACCGAGTCCGCCCGGGTGGCCCCGCCGGCCACGACGGCGTCCGCGCCGAGACCGGCCACCTCGGGTTCAGCCACGTGCTCCGCCGGTACGACGACCACCACCGCGTCGACCGCGCCGCGCGCCGCGGCGAGCGAGCGTTCGAGCACGGTGCCGCCGCCCAGGCGTGCGAACTGCTTCGCGCTGCCGAAGCGGCGCCCCGCACCGCCCGCGACGACGATGCACCACACGCGCCGGGCGCGCGCCGCGCCCGATCGGTCGTTGGAGGCGTCACCGGCAGGGCTCATCGCCGGGGACGCTACCGCCGTCGGAGCGGCGCGGGCGCCGGCCGCCGGGGTGCCACCCCGCGTTGTCGGTACGATGCACGCCGTGAGCGACATGGACCTGGTGCTGGACGCCGAGCTCTTCGACAACTTCGACGAGGACGACCGGCGTCAGCTCGCCGACGCCGCCGAGACGATCGACCTCATCCGCAGCGACGTGGTGTTCGAGGAGAACGCCGAGGCGGACGCCTGCTACGTCGTCACCAGCGGCCGCATCGCGATCTCGAACAAGTCCTTCGACGGGCGCGAATCGATGGTCGCGATCATGGAGCGCGGCGACCTGTTCGGTGAGATGGGGCTGTTCGACGGGCTGGGACGGTCCGCCGAGGCGCGGGCGCTCGAGCCGTCGACCCTCATCCGCATCCCCTACGACGTGCTGCGCTCGATCTGGGAGTCGAAGCCCGAGCTGCTGTGGTCGGTCGTCCGGCTGCTGAGCCTGCGCATCCGCAACACCGACGAGGCACTGGCGGACGCGTTCTTCCTGGACGTGACCGGCCGCACCGCGAAGCACCTGCTCGAGCTGGCGGGGGAGCAGGACGAGTTCGAGATCCCGATCACCCAGGAGGAGCTGGCCGGGCTGGTCGGTGCGTCCCGGGAGCGGGTCAACAAGGCGATCGCCAGCTTCCTGCGGCTCGGCTGGATCGAGCAGAACGACCGCTCCTACCGCATCCTCAAGCGGCGGGAGCTGGAGATCCGCTCCCAGTAGCCGACCGGCGGCCCGCTCAGCCGCCGAGGAACTCGATCACCCTGCGCCAGGCGTCCGCCGCGTCGTCGGGCCGGTGCGCCGGGCGGGCCGGGTCGTGCACGAACCCGTGGTCCGCGCCCTCGTAGCGCACCACGGTCGCGCCCGCCGCCTCGAGCTCCTCGACGTGCTCGGGCGGGGTGAACCCGTCCGCAGTGCCGATGATCGACATCACCTCGCAGCGGTCCTTGTCCCGCACCGCCTCGAGCGGCGAGCCCTGGCCGGGCCCGGCGAACTGCTCGGGCACGTGGATCATCCCGTAGAACGACACGACGCGGTCGAACCGCCCGAGCGACGACGCCTTGAGCGCGTACATGCCGCCCATGCAGAACCCGATCAGGCCGACCGGCGCGGTGCCGGTCGCATCGGCGGCGGCGAGCAGGTCCGCCATCACGTCCCCGTCGTCGCGGCGGCTCAGCGCCTCCCCGCGGCGGGCGAGGCCGTCGGGGTCGTCGCTGCCGGGCAGGTCCTGGCCGGGGAACGGCTCCACCGCGATGACCGTCCAACCGGTGCGGGCCGACAGGTCGGCGCACATGTCGTCGAACAGCGGGCGGAGTCCCCAGATGTCGGGCATCACGACGAGGCCCCGGGCGGGGGCGTCGGCCGCGACGAGCTCTGCGGGCGTGCCGGTGGGTAGCTCGATTCGCATGGGGACCACGGTAGGGGCTGCGCCGCAGCGCCCGTGACGGGGGTCCGATCAGGCGTAGCGGTCGAGGATCGAGGACTCGGCGATGCGCGACATCGCGTCCTTGATCGTCTCGGCCCAGTGCGGCCCGACGCCCTCGACCGCGGCCAGCTCCTCCACCGAGGCCCGGGTGAGCTTGTCCAGCGAGCCGAACTGCTGCACCAGCCGCTCCGCGACGTGCTCGGGCAGCCGGGGGATGCGCGCGAGCAGCCGGTACCCGCGCGGCTCGATCGAGGCGTCCAGGTCGTCGTCGTGGCCCGACAGGTGCAGCGCGTGCACGACCTCCTCGGCGTCGAGCAGGTCGTCGATCGGCAGGTCCGACAGCGTCTCGATCGCCTGCTCGAGGTTCCACGAGGAGTCCGACTGGAAGTAGTCGCGCACGACCAGGCGCCGCTCGTCCTCGACGCCGCCCATCAGCTCCCGCAGCTGGAGCCGCACCAACCGCCCGTCGGTGCCGAGCTCTGTCAGGTACTGCTCGATCTCACCCGAGATGCGCGCCACGAGCTCCGCCCGCTGCAGCAGGGTGACCACGTCGCGCAGGGTCACGATGTCCTCGATCTCGAGCGAGGTGAGGTTCGCGGAGACCTCGTCGAGGCGGGTGCGGTACCGCTCGAGGGTCTGCAGCGCCTGGTTGCAGCGACCGAGGATCGACGGGATCGGCTCCAGCTGGTACCGCTCGTTCTTCGTGTAGACGGTCACCACCGCCATGTCCTCCGACACGGAGATGACCGGCACGCCGATCGAGCGGGCAACCCGCTCCGCGGTGCGGTGCCGTGTCCCGGTCTCCTCGGTGGGGACGTTCGGGTTCGGGACCAGGTGCACGTTGGCACGGGCGATGTAGCCCGCGTCCGGGGTGAGCACGATCGCGCCGTCGGTCTTCGCGAGCTCCGAGAGGCGCTGCGGGGTGAACGACGCGTTCACGAGGAAGCCACCGGAGGAGATGTTGAGCACCTCCGGCCCGTCGCCGATCACGATGAGGGCGCCCATCCCGGCCTTCAGGATCCGGTCGATCCCCTCGCGCAGCGGCCGCCCCGGCGCCACCGCGGCCAGCGCGCTCAGCAATTCCTTGCTGTGGCGTTCGGTGCGGGAATCGTTCACAGGACGACCTCCGGTGGGCGGAGGAGGCGCGCGCCGGCACAACAGGGGCCCCACTGTCGCGATGGTCGCGTCATCGGCCCAGTGTAGTTGCCGGTGCGGCGCCGCATCGCTGCCCGGGGTCAGTCGCGCAGCAACCCGAGCAGGTCGAGGGCCGCGGCCAGCGTGGGCACGCGGAGCAGCTCGATCGGCGCGTCGACCTCCGGCGCGGAACGGGGCACCAGCGCGGTGGTGAAGCCGAGGCGCGCCGCCTCGGCCAGGCGCCGCTCGAGGCGCCCCACCTGCCGGAGCTCGCCGGCCAGGCCGACCTCGCCGACCGCGACCGTGGTGGCCCCGACCGGGTGGCCCCGCAGGCTGGACGCGACCGCGCAGCAGATGGCCAGGTCGGCGCCCGGCTCGACCACCTTCACCCCGCCGACGGCCATCGCGTACACGTCGAGGCCCTGCACGGGCAGGTGCGCGCGACGTTCGAGCACCGCGAGCAGGAGTGACAGCCGACCGGGGTCGAGGCCCTGTGAGGAGCGGCGCGGCTGGGCGAGCGACGAGTCGGCCACCAGCGCCTGCACCTCGACCAGCAGCGGGCGGCGCCCGTCGAGCGCCGGGGTCACCACCGTGCCCGGCACCCCCGGCCGCCGGTCGCCGAGGAACAGCCCGGAGGGGTCGGGCACCGCCTCGAGCCCCTCGTTCGCCATCGCGAACAGGCCGAGCTCCTCGGTGGAGCCGAAGCGGTGCTTCGCGGCGCGCAGCAGCCGCAGCGAGTGGTGGCGGTCGCCCTCGAACGACAGCACGGTGTCGACCACGTGCTCGAGCACCCGTGGCCCGGCGAGCTGCCCCTCCTTGGTGACGTGTCCGACGATCACGACGGTGGTGCCGGTCCGCTTCGCGGCCTGCACCAGCCGGTGCGAGCACTCCCGCACCTGGGTCACCGAACCGGGGGCCGACGAGAACGCGGGGTCGTGCAGGGTCTGCACCGAGTCCACCACGCACAGGGCGGGGCGGACCTCCTCGAGGTGGTGCAGCACCGCGGGGAGGGACGTCTCGGCGGCGAGCAGCAACCGCTCGTGCAGCGCGCCGAGCCGGTCGGCCCGCAGGCGCACCTGGTCGGCGGACTCCTCCCCGCTCACGTAGAGCGCGGTGTCGCCCGCGGCCGTGCGGGCGCCGAGCAGCTGGAGCACGAGGGTGGACTTGCCGATGCCGGGCTCGCCGCCGAGCAGCGTGACGCTGCCGGGGACGAGGCCGCCACCGAGGACCCGGTCGAGCTCACCGATGCCGGTGGGCACCGGGCGGCCGTCCGAGGAGCGCACCGCGGTGATCGGGACGGGCGGCACGGGCGGGGTGGCGAGCCCGGACAGGGAGGAGGGCTCGTCGAGCTCCTCGGCGAGGGTGTTCCACTCGCCGCAGGAGCCGCACTGCCCCGCCCACTTGGGGGCCTCGACCCCGCAGCTCATGCACCGGAACACGGTCTTCGTCCTCGCCATGGCTGCGCACACTAGGGAGCGGCTGTGACACCCACGCGGACTGGTTCTGTGATGCGAGGTCGGGGTCCGGACCCCGACCTCGCATCACAGAACGGGCGGGGGTCGTGGGTCAGCCGCGGCG
>CBFGTJ010000214.1:0-5193 GCA_965651815.1 uncultured Microthrixaceae bacterium
CAGGCGGGACGCGGCGGTCAGCTCCGCCGTGCGCCGTTCGGCGCCCTCCTCGTCGCTGACGTCGGGGTGGTGGCGCTTCACGAGTCGGCGGTACGCGGCCCGCGCGGCGTCGCCCCGAGCGCCCGGTGGGATGCCCAGCAGGCGGCGAGCCCGGTCCTCCTCGGGGTCCATCGGGTCGAACGTAACCCGTCCGTGGTCAGCTCCGACCGCGCCGGGTTGCCCCCTTCCCGACGACCCCCTGGGGAGGGAAGATGGTGTCACGCGCCGCCACCCGGAGGGGTGCCATGAAGCGACGGGACTGGCAGGAAGCTCCCGACGAGCAGTGGCGTGCGCTCCTCGTCGACGGCATCGGCGCCGGCTTCCGCCTGGTGGGGCACGCGCCCTCGCGCAAGAACCCGAACCTGTGCGTCGCGTGCTTGGAGCACACGCCCCCGGGGGGGGCGGAGGTCGACACCACAGTGCTCTTCGCGGACGTCAGGGAGTCCACCCGCATCGGTGGGGCGTTCGTCGGCAAGGTGGGGGAGGAGCGCGGCGTGTCGGACTTCACCGCCCTCGGCGACCCGGTCAACGTCGCGGCGCGGCTCCAGTCGGTGGCCCGGGGCGGCGAGCTGGTGGTCGGCGCGGACGTGGACGACGGGCTCGACGAGCTGCTGCCCGGTGCCCAGCGGATGGCCGTGGAGCTGAAGGGGCACGAGCAGCCCGTGTGCGTGGTCGTCGGGCGCCCCTGGCAAGCGCCCGTCGAAGCGATCGGTGACGGCAGGGGAGGGACCGACCTCCCGTGACGAACGGAGGAGTGCCATGTTCATCCAGGTGATCGAGGGGAGGTCCTCGGACCCCGAGGCGGTGCACCGCCGGATCCAGGTGTGGGAGGAGGAGCTGCGCCCGGGGGCGGAGGGGTTCCTCGGCTCGGCGGGTGGTTGCACCGACGACGGGCACTGCATCCTCGTCGCCCGCTTCGCGGACCGCGCCTCGGCGATGCGCAACAGCAACCGGCCCGAGCAGTCCGCGTGGTGGGCGGAGACCGAGCAGTGCTTCGAGGGACCGGTGACGTTCCACGACACCGAGGACGTGCACGTGATGCAGCACGGCGACCTCGATTCCGCGCGCTTCGTGCAGGTGATGGAGGGCCACGTCGCCGACCGCGCTGGCGCCGACCGCATCGAGCAGGAGTCGGACCGGATGCTCGCCGAGGCACGGCCCGACCTCCTGGGCTCGTACACCGCCTACTTCGACGACGGGGAGTTCGCGGACGTCGCGTTCTTCACCGACGAGCAGGAGGCGCGCGAGGCCGAGCAGCGGGAGGTGCCACCGGAGATGGTCGAGGGGCTACAGGAGTTCCAGCGGGTGCTGCCGGTCGAGCGGTACCTGGACCTGCACGAGCCCTGGATCACCCGGGGATCGCCGATTCCCTGACCGGCCACCGGATCAGCCGGAACCGCCCGGGAGGAGCGCGCGGACCGTCTCGATCGTGTCGGCGTCCGCGGGCACCTTGTCGTCCCGGTAGCGCACGACCCTCGCGAACCGGAGCGCGACGCCACCGGGGTAGCGGGGCGAACGCTGCACCCCGTCCACCGCCACCTCGACGACCTGCTCGGGGCGGACCCACACGACGCCGGTGCCGGGCCCGTCCCAGTGTTCCTCCCGCTCCGCGAGTTCGAGGAAGCGGGCGGTCTGCCACCGGAGCAGCTCGTCGGTGAGGCCCTTGAACGTCTTGCCCACCATGACGAAGCCGTCGCTGCCGGTGGCCCTCGCGCCGAGGTGCAGGTTGGACAGCCACCCCCGGCGGCGCCCGTGGCCCCACTCCGCCGCGAGCACCACCAGGTCGAGCGTGTGGACCGGCTTCACCTTGCGCCACGCCTTGCCGCGGCGCCCCGCCTCGTAGGCCGACCCCGCGTCCTTGACCACGACCCCCTCGTGCCCCGCGGCGAGCGCGTCCTCGAGCACCGCCTCGGCGAGGTCCGGGTCCTCGGTGAGCTCACCCGGGATGCGGCACCCGGGCGCCACCGTCGCGAGCGCGGCGAGCCGGTCCCGCAGCGGGGCGTCGACGAGGTCCTCGCCGTCGAGGTGCAGCACGTCGAAGAAGAAGGGTCGCAGGACGTGCTCGGCCGTCCCGTCGCCGCGCCAGCTGACCGTGTCCTGGAACAGGTGGAGCCTGCCGTCCGCGTCGATGCCGATGACCTCGCCGTCGAGCACGGCCCGTCGTGCACCGAGCGACCGTGCGGTCGCCACCACTCCGGGCAGCCGGTCGGTGACCTCGTTCAGGTTGCGGGTCCAGACGCGGACCTGCCCGTCGTCGAGGTGGACCTGCACGCGGATCCCGTCGAGCTTCCACTCCACCGAGACCGACCCGAGCGCGTCGACCGCCTCACGCACCGAGGGCGCCGTGGAGGCGAGCATCGGCTGCACGGGCCGGCCCACCTCGAGGCCCACACGCCCCAGCGCCTCGACGCCACCGGAGAGCGCCAGGCGCGCGGTGGTGTCGAGGCGGCCGCCGAGCATGACCGCGCGCCGCACCGTCGCGACCGGCACCTCCGCCGCGGCGGCCACCGCGTCGACCATCACGCCCTCGAGGGCGCCCTGGCGGAGCTCGCCGACGAGGAGGCGCGCGAGGAAGGAGGCCTCCGGCTCGGTGGCGGCGCCCAGCAGCGCGCCGAGGGCCTCGAGGCGACGCTGGGCGGATCCCGGCCCGGTGAGGGCGGCGATCTCGCTGAGGGTGCGGTCCACGGTCGCCACCGACAGCGTGGGTGTCGGGGCAGGGGGACGGGTAGCCGCGGAGATCGTGCGCCAGCCCACCCCGATGCGACCCTGGCGGGGCTCGCCCACGAGGAACCCCACGACGGGCTCGACCTCGTCGGGGCCGAGCCGGCGCAGCAGGCCGGCGAGCGCGTCCCGCTTGGCGCTCCGGGAGCTCGTCGCGGCGACCGCCGCGGAGGTCGTGACCACGTCGGCGAACTTCACGCCGGGAGCCCTACCCTGCCCCTCGGGGCACGTGGCCGGACGCGACGAGGGAGGCGCTCCTGGGAACGCCTCCCTCGCTCACGTACTGGTGGACACGGATCGACGTACTGCATCGGACGGGACCGGGTTCCGATCGTCGGGTCCGCGGGTGTCTGGCGGGGATTCGCCGAGCGGTCCAGCGAGCCGGTCAGCGACCAGCCACCTCCGAGGTCCCATGAGAACTGTTCAGCTGGACCACCTCCTTTCCTCGGTGCGCACATCCAACCACAGCGGCCTCCCGGGCGACACCGATTTCGGCGATGCACGTAGGGTCGCGGCCGCGAGTCGTCGCCGGAACTGCTGGAGGTGCCGTGAGCGGCTTCGAGATCCCCGAGCACGTCCGCCCCGTCCGCGACGCGGTGCTGGCGTTCATGGTCGACCTCGTCGAGCCCGCCGAGCCGACCCTGCACCGTGGCGGGGAGGAGGCCGCCGCGCTGCTCGCGCAGCTGCAGCGCGAGGCGAAGGAGGCCGGGCTGTGGGCGCTCGGGCACCCGAAGGAGCTCGGTGGGGGCGGCATGCCCTTCCGGGACTACGTGTACGTCAACGAGGTCCAGGGACGCAGCGAGTACGGGCAGCTCGCGCTCGGCACGTTCACCCTCCAGGACTCGCTGATGCTGCACGCGCACGCGAGCCCCGCCCAGCGCGAGCACTGGCTGGAGCCGCTGGTCGCCGCGGAGATCTGGCCGAGCTTCGCGATGACCGAGCCGGACGTCGCGTCGTCGGACCCCACCCAGCTCCGCACCACCGCGGTGCTCGACGGCGACGAGTGGGTGATCAACGGGCGCAAGTGGTTCACGACCGGGGCGGGCCGCGCCGCGTACACGACCGTCATGTGCCGGACCGAGCCCGACGCGCCGGACCACTCGGCGTTCTCGATGATCATCGTGCCGACCGACACGCCCGGCTACCGGCTGGTGCGCGAGACCCCGGTGCTCGGCATCCACGGCGGCCACTACGAGGTCGCCTACGAGGACGTGCGGGTGCCGGCCGACCACCTCCTCGGCGAGCGCGGTCGGGGCTTCCACATCGCGCAGGAGCGGCTCGGCCCGGGCCGGATCTTCCACTGCATGCGCTGGCTGGGACAGGCCCAGCGGGCGTTCGACCTGCTGTGCGACCGGCTCGTGCACCGGCAGGCGTTCGGGGGCCCGCTCGCGGACAAGCAGCTGATGCAGGAGCACGTCTTCGAGAGCTACGCGCAGATCCAGGCGTGCCGGCTGCTGACCCTGCACGCCGCCGACGCCGTGGACCGCGGCGGCGACGCCCGCGTGGAGATCGGCGCGGTGAAGGTCGTCGGCGCACGGATGCTGCACGACGTGATCGACCGTGCGGTGCAGGCCTACGGCGCGGCCGGGCTGACCGACGACACCCCGCTGAGTCACATGTACCGGGCGGCGAGGTTCGCGCGGATCTACGACGGCCCGGACGAGGTGCACGTGCAGGCCGTCGCCCGCCGGATCCTGAAGGCGTACCTCGGCGGCACGTCCTGGCCCTTCGCCTGAGCCGCTGCGCCGCGATCGGTCCTAGCCCTCCGGGGTGTCGGGTGGCTCGAGCCACCGCGGGTTCGCGATGCGGAGCCGGTCGACGACCGACGCGCGCACCGCGGCCAGCACCTCCGGTGAGGGCGTGAGGTCGTCGTCGCGCAGCCGCGCCGCGAGCTCGCCCTCTCCGCCGTGGATGCCCAGCGCCCGCAGGCGCGCTCGCGCCTGCCGGTCGGCCTCCGGCCCGTACCGCACCTCGCGCGCCACGATCGCCAGCGCGTTCGAGGCGACGCGGAGGTGGAACGCGGCGGCGCCCTCCAGCTCCGGCGCGACCTCCTCGTCCAGGTGCGCGCGGACCGCGTCGAGGAGCTCGGTGGCGGTCGGCCGCTCCTCCAGCAGCCGCCGCGGCGCCGCGGTCTCGCCGGGTGCCGGGAAGGTCGGTGGCACACCGAGGAGCTGCAGCAGGTCGTACTCGGTCTCGACGACGCGCCGGCCGATGGTGGCGAGCTCCACGGAACGCACGTGGCCGTCGAGGTGGCGGCGCGCCTGCACCGAGCAGATCAACCCCCAGGTGAGGGTGCCGGCCACGATCCACCAGTGGAGCCGGGCCGGGTCGACGCGCTCACCGCCGGCGGCCTCGTAGGCGTCGAGCAGCTCCCTGGTGGTGCCGATGCCGGCCGCGACGCCGTCGCCGCCGAAGCGCCACGCCCGGACGCAG
>CBFGTJ010000215.1:0-5052 GCA_965651815.1 uncultured Microthrixaceae bacterium
TCCTGCCCACCCGCCGACCGACGAAGGGGGAGCGGGGCCAGGGGACCGTGGAGTACGCGCTGATCCTCCTCGGTGCGGCCGCGATCGCGCTGCTCGTCGTCGCGTGGGTCGGCCGCACCGACCTGATCGGCCGGCTGTTCGACACGGTCGTCGGCCGCATCCTCACCCAGGCCGGGTGAGGGCCGAGCGCGGCCAGGCGAGCGTCGAGCTGGCCCTCCTCCTGCCCGTCGTCGCCGTCCTCCTGCTCCTCGTGGTCCAGGTGGCCGTGCTGGCCCGCGACCGGGTGCTGCTCGTGCACGCGACCCGCGCCGCGGCCAGGGCCGTGATCGTGGACCCGGACGAGTCCACGGCCCTCGAGGCGGTCCGCCGGCTGGGCCCGCCCGCGTCGCGCGCCCACGTCGAGCTCCGCGGGGACCGGACGAGGGGCGGGGTCCTGACCGTCACGCTGACTGCCCGCCCCACGGCGGTGCCGATCGTCGGGCGGCTCGTCGCGCCGCGCGCGCTCAGCGAACGCCTGGTCGTGGTGGTCGAGGGCCGGGGTTGAGGGTCGCGGCCAGCAGCCGCGCCGCGGCGTGGCGGTCGAGGGGCTCGTTGCCGTTGCCGCACTTCGGCGACTGCACGCAGCTGGGGCACCCGTCCGGGCACCGGCAGGACCGGAGCACCTCGAGCGTCGCGTCGAGGTGCCGGTCCGCGGCGTCGAACGCGAGCTCGGCGATGCCGGCACCGCCCGGGTAGGCGTCGTGGATCACGATCGTCGCGGCACCCGTCTCGGGCACCCACTCGGTCGACACCCCGCCCACGTCCCAGCGGTCGCAGATCGTGAACAGCGGGAGGATCCCGATCGCGGCGTGCTCGGCCGCGTGCAGCGCCCCGGCGAGGTCGGCGGGGTCCACCCCGGCCCGCCCCACCACGTCGTCGTCGAACGCGTACCAGACCGCCCGGGTCCGCAGGTGGGTCGGCGGCAGGTCGAGCTGCTCGCGGGCGAGCACCTCGTGGTCGCCGACGCTGCGGACCTGGTAGCCGACCACCCGGTTCGTGACCTCCACCGAACCGAGGCGCAGCCGTGCGCCGCCGACGTGCCGTTCCGCGTCGACGTCGCCGAGCGCGATCTCCACGTCGGTGCGCGCCTGGGTGTAGGTGTCGCCGTCGTCCGGCTCCACGACCGCGACGCCCCGGTCCCGGTCCAGCTCGACGACGTGCCACGCACGACCCTGGTGCAGGTACACCGCCCCGGGGTGCACGACCTCGAAGGCGCGCGCCTCGTCGACCGTGCCGATCACCGCGCCGTCGTGGTCCTCGATGCGGTACTCGCCACGGGACGTGGACCGCAGGCCGATGGTGGGGGCCGGGGTGCCCCGACCGGACCACACGGTGATCGGCTCGCCCTTGCGGCGGCGCACCGTGGCCCGGTCGTCCAGCACCAGGCGGCGCACGCCGTCGTCGAGCGTGTCGGGCCAGTAGCGCGCGTCGCAGTGCCGCAGCGGCACCTCGTGGGCGGCGCAGCCCAGGTGGGGCACGTACACGTGGGGGTTCGACGGGTTGACCACCGCCGGCTCCGGCGGGCGCCCGAACAGGTCGTCGGGGTGGCGCATCATCCACTGGTCGAGCTGGTCCTCACCGGCGACCAGCACGGCCAGCGACGCGCCCGCGGCCCGGCCGCTGCGCCCCACCTGCTGGCGGAACGACGAGATCGTGCCCGGGTAGCCGCACAGCACCACCGCGTCGAGCCCGCCGATGTCGACCCCCAGCTCGAGCGCGTTGGTCGCGACGACGGCCCGCAGCCGGCCCGAGAACAGCTCCGCCTCGATCTCCCGGCGCTCCTCGGGAAGGTAGCCCGCCCGGTACGAGCGCACGAGCTCGGCGGTGCCCGGGTCGAGCGCGGCGCGGATCTCGCCCGCCACCAGCTCCGTGGCACGCCGGGACCGGCAGAACACCAGCGTCCGCAGGCCGGCGTCGACGAGGCGTGCGGCGAGCGCGGCCGCCTCGCCGTGCACCGAGAAGCGGGCGTCGCGGTCGTCGGTCGCCGCCGCGGGGTTCCACAGCACGACCGTGCGCTCCCCGCTGGGGGCCCCGTCGACGTCGACCACCTCGACCGGCACCCCGGCGAGCTCGCCCGCCAGCGCGCCCGGCTCGCCGATGGTCGCCGAGGTGAACACGAACGTCGGCTCCCGGCCGCCGTGGTGCTCGACGAGGCGCCGCAACCGCCGCAGCACCTGCGCGACGTGCGTGCCGAACACGCCCCGCAGGGTGTGCAGCTCGTCGACGACGACGTAGCGGAGCCGGTGCAGGAACTGCGCCCAGCGGCGGTGGTTGGCCAGCACCGCCTGGTGGAGCATCTCGGGGTTCGTGAGCACCACGTTGGCGTGCGAGCGCACCCAGGTCCGCTCCTCCGGGGAGCAGTCGCCGTCGTAGGTGGCCGGCACGAGCCCGGGCAGGTCCCACGACGCGAGCGACAGCAGCTGGTCCTGGGCGAGCGCCTTGGTGGGGTACACGAGGAGCGAGGTGCCGCCCTCGAGCGCGGCTTCGGTCACCGGCACCTGGTAGCAGAGGGACTTGCCGGACGCGGTGCCCGTCGCGACGGCCACCGACCGACCGGCTCGGGCGAGGTCGATCGCCCGGGCCTGGTGGCACCACAGCCCGCCGGAGGGCAGCATCGCCGCCAGCTCCGCCGGCAACGGCTCGGTGGTCGCCCCGTGGCGGGCGGGCGTGGCCGGCAGCGTCCGCACGTGCACGAGCCGCGGGTCCCCCGCCAGCGACTCCACCACCGTGCGGATCGGCGCGCCGGGCGCCGGGTCGCGCACCTCGACGTGGTCGGCCAGGTCCGTCACGGAACGCGACGCTACGCCCCGCCGGGGACGTTCCGGCCTCGGGGCCACGGCACCACCGGTCCACCCCTATCGTTCGGGCCGTGCTCTTCGACGTTCGCACCCTGCAGCGGGACGGCTGGACGGTGGTCACCGTCGTCGGTGACGTGGACCTCGCCAACCTGCCGGCGTTCAAGCAGCACGCCGACGCGGTCACCGGCGAGCGGATCGCGCTCGACCTGGCGGGGGTGGACCACCTCGACCCGTCGACGCTCGGCGTCGTGCACGCCCTGCACCTGCGCGCCCGCCGCCGGGGGGCACCGTTCGTGGTGATCTGCCCCCCGGGCCGGCCCCGCGAGCTGCTGCGCGAGACCGGGGTCGACCGGGTCGTCGACGTCGTCGAGACGATCGAGGCGCTGGCTCAGTCCTCGTAGCGGGCCAGCTCGGTGCGCGCCACCTGCCGGCGGTGCACCTCGTCGGGGCCGTCCGCGAAGCGCAGGGTGCGCAGCCCCGCGTACATGCGGGCGAGGGGGAAGTCGTCGGACACCCCACCGCCGCCGTGGGCCTGGATGGCACGGTCGACGACCCGCAGCGCCGTGTTCGGCGCCACGACCTTGATCGCCGAGATCTCGATCGCCGCGCCCTTCGCGCCGACGGTGTCCATCAGCCACGCCGCCTTCAACGTGAGCAGTCGTGCCTGCTCGATCTCGATGCGGGAGTCGGCGATCCACTCGCGGATCACGCCCTGCTGGGCGAGCGGCCTGCCGAACGCCACCCGCTTCGTGACCCGGCGGCACATCAGCTCGAGCGCCCGCTCCGCCACGCCGATGCAGCGCATGCAGTGGTGGATCCGGCCGGGGCCCAGGCGCGCCTGCGCGATCGCGAACCCCGAGCCCTCCTCGCCGATGAGGTTCGACACCGGGACGCGGACGTCCTCGAAGCGCAGCTCGCAGTGGCCCTCGCGGTCCTGGTAGCCGAACACCGGGAGGTCGCGCACGACGGTCAGGCCCGGCGTGTCCATCGGCACGAGGATCATCGACTGCTGCAGGTGGCGCGGCGCGTCGGGGTTGGTCTTCCCCATGACGATGAGCACCTTGCAGCGCGCCGAGGCGGCCCCCGAGATCCACCACTTGCGGCCGTTCAGCACGTACTCGTCGCCGTCGCGCTCGATGCGGAGCTGGATGTTGGTCGCGTCCGAGGACGCCACGTCCGGCTCGGTCATCGCGAACGCCGACCGGATCTCGCCCTGCAGCAGCGGCACGAGCCAGCGCTCCTGCTGCTCGGGGGTGCCGAAGAGGGTGAGGACCTCCATGTTGCCGGTGTCGGGCGCCGAGCAGTTCATCGCCTCGGGCGCCAGGTGCATCGCGCGACCCGAGATCTCGGCGAGGTGCGCGTAGTCGAGGTTGCTGACCGGATCGGGCGTCCACTCCGTCCGGTGCGGCATGAACAGGTTCCACAGCCCACGCCGGCGCGCCTCCGCCTTCAGGTCCTCGATGACCTGCGGGTGCCCGTGCGGGTCGCCGAGCGCGGCCATCTGCTCCTCGTAGACCGGCTCGGCCGGGTACACCCGGCTCTCCATGAAGTCGAGCAGCTCGGCGCGGAGGGCGGCACCTCGTTCACTGGGTTCGAAGCTCATCGTGGGCGAACCTAGCCACTGCCCGGCGGGACGCGCCGGGGGTCCCGACCCGTCCGGGGTGTTTGACACGGCCCCCAACCCTCAGTTGTCTGTCACCCGTGGGCAACCCCCTTGTCATCGTCGAGTCGCCGGCCAAGGCGCGCACGATCGCCCGGTACCTCGGCGACGAGTACGTGGTCGAGTCGTCGATCGGCCACATCCGCGACCTGCCCCGCAACGCGGCGGACGTCCCCAAGGAGCACAAGGGGGAGTCGTGGGCGCGCCTCGGGGTCGACACCGAGAACCACTTCAAGCCCCTCTACGTCGTCAGCCCCGACAAGAAGGACCAGGTCCGGCACCTCAAGTCCCTGCTGAAGGACGCGGACGAGCTGTACCTCGCGACGGATGAGGACCGCGAGGGCGAGGCGATCGCATGGCACCTCCTCGAGGTGCTCAACCCGCGCGTGCCGGTCCGCCGGATGGTCTTCCACGAGATCACGCCCGAGGCGATCCGCCACGCGATCGAGAACCCCCGCGAGCTCGACCGACGCCTGGTCGACGCCCAGGAGGCCCGCCGGATCCTCGACCGCCTCTACGGCTACGAGGTCTCGCCGGTCCTGTGGAAGAAGGTCA
>CBFGTJ010000216.1:0-5022 GCA_965651815.1 uncultured Microthrixaceae bacterium
TGCGTGATGGTCGGCGACCGCCACTACGACGTGCTCGGCGCGGCGGCCCACGGCATCGACTGCATCGGGGTGGCGTGGGGCTACAGCTCGGGCACCGAGCTGGTCGACGCCGGCGCCCGCTCGGTCGCCCACGACGTCGACCAGCTGCGCGCCGAGCTCCTGGCCCCGTGAGCAGCCGGGGGCGGGCGCCCGTGCCGCCGGGTGCCGGACTGCCGGGGCGGCGGGCGGGCTGGGTAGGGTCGCCGCCGTGAGCGGACCGGCCGTCGTCGTCGAGGACCTGGTGGTCCGGTACGGATCGGTGACCGCCGTGGACGGTGCTGCCTTCTCGGCCGCCTCCGGTGAGGTCACCGTGTTGCTCGGTCCCAACGGAGCGGGCAAGACCTCCACCGTCGAGCACCTCGAGGGCTACCGGCGCGCGAGCTCGGGACGCACCTCGGTGCTCGGCCTCGACCCCATCCGGGACCACCGGTCGCTCACACGGGTCGTCGGGATCATGCTGCAGGCCGGTGGCATCCCCACCGGGATCCGGCCCCTCGAGCTGCTGCGCCAGTACGCGGGGTTCTTCGACGACCCGCTCGATCCCCGGGAGCTGCTCGAGGAGGTCGGCCTCGCGCACCGCACGCGGACCTCGTTCCGGCGGTTGTCGGGTGGCGAGCAGCGCCGCCTCTCGCTCGCCCTCGCCCTCGTCGGGCGTCCGCGGGTGGTGTTCCTCGACGAGCCCACCGCCGGGGTGGACCTGGAGGGCCGCGACCTCGTCCGCCGCGTGCTCGGCCGCCTGCGCGACGACGGGGTGTGCGTGCTGATGACCACCCACGACCTCGACGAGGCCGAACGGACCGCCGACCACCTCGTCGTGATGGACCGGGGCAAGGTCGTCGCCGCCGGCAGCCCCGCGACGCTGCTGGACGGCACCGTGGAGGAGGTCCGGTTCGCGGCGCCCGCCGGCCTCGACCTCGACGCGCTGGCCGCGCACCTCGGGCACCGGGTCGTGGAAGAGCGTCCCGGTGAGTACGCGGTGCTCGCGCCGCCCTCGCCGGCGCTGCTGTCCGAGCTGACGGCGTGGATGGCCCGCCACGACGTCCGCCTCGGCGACCTGCGGGCCGACCGCCATCGGCTCGACGACGTGGTGCGCCGGCTGACCGGGGGCGGTGGGGCGTCGTGAGGGCCTACTGGTCGCAGCTGCGGACCGAGCTGGCGCTGACCTCCCGGCAGGGTGAGCAGCTGCTCGTGTCGCTCGGCATCCCGCTGCTGGTGCTGGTGTTCTTCTCGACCGTCGACGTGTTGCCGACCGGCACCGACGAGCCGGTCGACTTCCTCGCACCGGGGGTGCTGGCCCTCGCCGTGATGTCCACCGCGATGGTGTCGCTCGGGATCGGCACCGGCTTCGAGCGGGCCTACGGGGTGCTGAAGCGGCTCGGCGCCTCGCCACTCGGGCGTCCACGGTGGGTCGCCGCCAAGATCTCCTCGGTCCTGGTCGTGGAGGTCGTCCAGTGGGTCCTGCTGATCGCCGTGGCCCTGGCGCTGGGGTGGTCGCCAGCCGCGGGCGGGTGGCCCGCCGCCCTGGTGGGCGGGCTGCTCGGCACCGCCGCGTTCGGGGGGTTGGGCCTGCTGATGGCCGGGACGCTCCCGGGGCTCGGCACCCTCGCCCTGGCGAACGCCCTCTACCTCGTGCTGCTGCTCACCGGCGGCATGGTGGTGCCGCTCGACGAGCTCCCCGGAGCGGTCGCTGCGGTCGCCCGGGTGCTGCCCGCAGCCCCGCTCGCCGAGGTGCTCACGGGTTCGCTCATCGAGGGCCGCACCGTCGGTGCGGGTGCCTGGGTGGCGCTCGCTGCGTGGGCGGTCCTCGCCCCCGCGGTGGCGGCCGCCACCTTCAGGTGGGAGTGACCCAGGTCGGAGGACGGAGCGGGACCGACCGCCCTCAGCGCGGCTCGCCGCCGTCGCCGGGAGCGACGACCTCCGTGCCCGTCACGAGCTTGCCCCGGTAGCGCTGCTGTTCGCCCCGCTCGCCGAGCGCCCAGCGGAAGAAGATCGTGGCGATGATCACCCAGAGGTAGGACCCGGTCACGACCTTCATGATCACGCCGGCGACCTGCTGGTCCTGCTGGACGCTGAGGCCCCACATGCGGGGTCCGTGGTCGTAGGCGCGGTAGAGGATGGTCTCGGCGGTCGTGAGGAAGGCGGCCGGGATCGTCGGGATGATCGAGAGCAGGAACACCACGAGCATCTGCGCGGGCGGGGTGACCCGCAGCTCGGGCAGCGGCCCGCACACCGACATCCACACGAGCAGCGAGGACAGCACCATCACGACGTGCACGCCGTAGTGCAGCGCACCGTTGGTCACCGACGTGTCGACCAGCCACGACCAGTGCATCGCCGCGGTGAGGCCGAGGTTGACCAGCAGCGCCGGCGCCGGTCGTCCCCAGTGGCGCACGAAGCGCCGCAGTCCTCCCTGCCCGATCAGCAGCCGCGCCAGCCACGTGGGTGTGGCCAGCAGCAGCATCGGCGGGAAGACCAGCATGAGCAGCGAGTGCTGCACCATGTGCACCGAGTAGAGGCGCTGCTCGGCGATCTCGTGGACGGGGTAGTCCGCGGAGATCCAGAAGACGGCGACCGCGAGCACGAACCACGCCTTCTGCCGCCGGGTGATCGGTGGCTCACCGGCTGCGACGGCCTTCGGCTGGATGACCCGCGTGGCGTAGAGACCGAGCGCCACCATGGCCCCGGCCAGGAGCCACACCTCGGGGTGGGGCGTCCAGGCCGGGATGGCGGCGGTCATCGGTCGTCAGCTTCCTCCGTCGGCGGTGGTCTGCCCGGAGCCCGCACCCGGTTCGACGGCGGCGTCGGACCCTCCCTCGGCGGGACGGTCGAGCGCCGGTGGCGGGTCGTTGAAGCGGGTGGTGCCCGAGTCCTCCCAGAAGTTCATGGAGGTGAGCGTCCCGCCGTAGACGGCCATGGCGACGATCGCACCGAACCAGAAGATCCGGCGCAGCATCGGCTGGTCGAACTTGAGGTGCATGAAGTACAGGGCCACCAGGAAGAACTTCACGACCATCAGGAAGATCAGCAGCGGCACGGCGATCTTCCGGGACGACTCGCCGAACCACTCGTCCCACCACTCGGTGCTGACCTCGAGCGCGGTCAGCACGACGAGCACCCAGAAGATCGTGAAGAACTGGCCGTCGGTCGGGCCGTGGTGCGCCTCGTGCTCGGCCTCGGTGGTGTGGCCGGCCAGGTCGGCCGTGGGAGTGCTCATGCCCGGCTCCTCAGGGGATCAGGTAGACGACGGTGAAGATCAGGACCCACACGATGTCGACGAAGTGCCAGTAGAGGCCGACCACCTCGACGGCCTCGGGGTGGATCCGCCTGCGGAACGACAACCCCGTCGTCACGAGCAGCATGATCACGCCCGCGGCGACGTGCACCCCGTGCAGGCCGGTGAGCCCGAAGAACGCGGACGAGGCGACGTTGGTGGTGAAGCCCAGGCCGTGGTTCACGAACTCCGTGAACTCGTAGACCTGGCCGCCCAGGAACAGGCCGCCGAGGATCGACGTGGCCACCAGCCACAGCCGCATGCGGGCGACGTCCTTGCGGACGATGGCGTTCACCGACAGCACCATCGTGAGCGAGCTCATCAGGAGGATGAACGACGTCATCGAGGTGAAGGGGATGTCGAACAGCTCCGACACCTTGAGGTCGGACCCCGCCAGCCCCTCGATCTCGCCGGGACGGTTCTTGTAGACGAGGTACGTCGAGATCATGCCGCCGAACAGGAGGCAGTCCGACGCGAGGAACACCCACATCGACAGCTTCTCGTTGGAGATGCCGGTCGCGGTGGGGTGAGCCTCCGCGGGGAGCTCCCCGGCGGAGAGCTCGTCGAAGGTGACGTCAGCCAACGGGGGCCTCCTCGGTCTGCTCCGCCTCGGTCTGCTCGGCCTCGCCCTCGGAGGCGTCGGCAGCGTCGCCGCCCTCGCCCTCCGGGAGCTCCGCGGCCGCGCCCTCGGACCCGTCGGTCGACGGCGTGGCCGGCCCGAGGCCGAGGTCGTCCTCGGGCGCGGTCGACGGCTCCATCACCCAGCCGAACACGCCCGCCACGAACAGCACGCCACCCGGCACCGCCCACCACAGGTTGAAGATCAGCCCGTAGCCGATGAGCGGGAGGCCCAGCGCCATGAGGAGCGGGAAGTACGACGGGGACGGCAGGTGCACGTTCGTCGCATCGCCCTTCTGGACGATGTCCTCGGTCTTCGCGATCCGCACGGCCCGGCCGCGCTCGTCGTGGCCGTACTTGCGGTGCCAGAACTCGTCGAACTCCTCGATGACCGGGGTCTCGTCGAAGTTGTGCTCCGGGGTGGGCGACGGGATCATCCACTCGATCCCGCGTGCGTCCCACGGGTCCGGGCCGACGTCGACCGGGTTGCGACGGTGCTTCCGCCAGCTCAGCGCCACGTTGGCGATGAAGACCAGGATCGACACCGCGAGGATGAACGCCCCGATCGTGGAGACCAGGTTCCACACCTCGAACCCCTGGTTCTCGGTGTAGGTCCAGGTGCGGCGCATCATGCCCTGCACACCGAGGATGTGCATCGGGCCGAAGGTCATGTTGAACCCGACCAGCATCAGCCAGAAGTGCCACTTGCCGGCGCGCTCACCGAGGCGGTGGCCGAAGATCTTGGGCCACCAGAAGTACATGCCGGCGAACAGGCCGAGCATCGCGCCACCGAAGAGCACGTAGTGGAAGTGGGCGATGATGTAGTAGGTGTCGGTCTGCTGCTGGTCGCCGGGGGCGAACGCGTGGCTCACGCCGGAGAGGCCGCCGATGGTGAACATGCCCACCAGGCCGCACGCGAACAGCATCGCGGTGGTGAACCTGAGCCGGCCACCGTAGAGGGTCGCCAGCCAGTTCAGGATCTTCACGCCGGTCGGCACGGCGATGAACATCGTCGACAGCGAGAACGCCAGCACGGACATCTGCCCCATGCCCGAGGCGAACATGTGGTGGGCCCACACGCCCCAGCCCATGAA
>CBFGTJ010000217.1:0-5007 GCA_965651815.1 uncultured Microthrixaceae bacterium
GGCCCGGCCGGGCGGGCGCCGGCCCCGGGGCGGGGCGGGGGGGGGGGCCCCGCGCCGGCGGCGCCCCCCCCCCCCCCCGACCGCGTTCGGGCGCCTCAGCCCGGAGCGCCGGCCGCCAACGCCTCCGACCGCACCAGGACCGCAGCCCGACCGGCGCCCTCCATCCACATCGGGAAGTTGGTGCCCCACAGGTTGGCGTGCACCAGGAAGTGCCAACCCCCGGACAGGTCCACCGGCTCCTCGGGCGACCAGCGCAGCAGCGCCGGTTCGCCGGGTGCGACCAGGGGCGCATCGAGCGGGGTGAGCGCGACCCCGGAGGGGTGGCGGACCCGCTCGACGACGTGCAGGGTGCGGCCGCCGCCGTCCACCACGTCGCCGGGGGCGACCTCCTCCCCCAGCTTCGTCATCGACCACCCCTCCGGTGAGGGGACCGCGGGGTCGAAGCTCCACCACCACGCGACCGGCCAGCGGGCGGCGGCGAGCCCGCCCCAGCGGAGCTCGACGCGCACCTCGCCGGGTGGGGCACCCGGGGTGACGACGAGCTGCGTCCGTCCCGGCACCTCGACGGGGTCGCCGTCCGCGACGTCGAAGGCGAGCTCCGCGACCAGCGCCGGCCGACCGTCGAGCCGGCCGGTGCGGGCGCCGGCGAGGCGTGCCGGCCAGCGCCGCGACACCGCCGCGGTGCGCTCGAGCCCGGGCTTGGTGTTGTCCCAGCGCGCCCACCACTCGTCCTCGGGCGAGCAGGTCGCGTTGTAGGTGCCGAACCACCGCTCGAAGTCGTCGGCGTCGAAGGTCTGCAACCAGACGCGGCCGAGCGGCCGACCGGGCTCCGCGGGCCCCGCGCCACCACCGGCAGGCCGCAACCCCGCCACGGCCCCCGTGTCGTCGAGCACGACCTCGAGGTCCCCGAGGCGCACGGCCTCGCCCGGGCCGACCGGATGCGTGTCCGCGAGCTCCACTGGTCCCGCCTGGGCGGCGCCAGCCAGCACACGGCGAGCCGCGCCGGCGAGGTCGGTGCGCCCACCCGCGGCGAGGGCCTCGACCGCGCGGTCGAGGTAGGCCCGCTGCTCCGCCCAGCTCTGCTCGAACCGCCGGGTGCTCGCGTTCGTGCGCGTGCCGGCGAGCTCCGCCGCGCTCCAGGCGCCCTCCTCCGGCCAGTGCGCCTTCTGGTCGAGCCCCCAGGTGTGCTCGGCCACGAGCAGCAGCTGGGTCGAGGCCGCGGCCAGCGCCGGGTCGTCCGCGGCGACGACACCCTCGTCGAGCCACCGTCGGCGCTCCCTGCACAGCGCGAGGAACCCCGCCGTCTTCGCCGGGTCGGACGCGACCCCGTGGATCCACGTGTCGCCGATCTCGCCGGTGACCACCGGCAGCCCCGGCGCGGCCGCCATCACCGCGGCGACGTCGTCGAAGGTCGCCGCCTCCACCTCGGCGTCCGGGAACCGCTGCCGCAGCGCCTCGAACCCGTCGAGCACCTGCTCGAGGGTGGGCGGGCCCAGGTTGTCGCCGGTGAGGTCGACCGCGACGGCCGTGCCGGTGCCCGGGACCACCTGCACCGCCCCGTACCCACCCGGCTGGTACATGACGCGCACCTCGGGAGCCGACCCGCCCGGCGCCGCCTCGTCACGCCAGCGGAACCGCTCCGGGACCTGCGGCGTCGCGGCCGCCGGGTTGACCCCCACGTGCAGCAGGTCCACTCCTGCGGCGGCGAGCACCGACACCAGGCCCCGCGTGTGGCCGGGCACGTCGGTCACCTTCGCGGCCCGCGTCCGCCGCCCGTAGCGCCGGTCGAGCTCCCGCGCGAGCGTCAGCCCGTGCTCGAGCAGGGACCGTTCGCACAGCTCGGTGTGCATCGTGAACGGCAGCGCGTGCCAGCACAGGTCGCCCGCCTCGATCGCCTCGTCGAGGCGCCGCCGCCCCGCGGGGTCGGCGGCCTCGAGCGCCTCGGTGAGTATCCACGAGCCGGTCGTCCAGCGCAGCCGCTCCGGGCCACCACGCCGGCGCAGCTGCTCGGCCACGGCGAGCGCCCGCGGGAAGAACTCGTCGAGGTAGCGCCGGCGGACGAGCGAGGCGAGGTCGGTGAACCCGACGTCCAGGTGGGTCTTCGACACCACCAGCACGCGCTCGACCCGCTCCGGCACGGTCAGCGCGGGATGTCGCGGAAGGGCACGTCCTTGTCGGTGCGGGGCTCCGCGGGGAGGCCGAGCACCCGCTCGCCGATGATGTTCTTCTGCACCTCGTCGGTGCCGCCGTAGATCGACACCGCCGGCGCGAACAGCGCGAGCTCCGCCATGACCGGATCCGCGTGCGGGTCCTTCCACAGCTGGCCCGCCGGTCCCTGCAGGGCGAGCCCGAGGTGGGCAGCCAGGCGGGTGATGCGGGTCATCGACAGCTTCGCGATGTTCGGCTCGGCGCCGGTCAGCTTCACGCCGGCCGCACGCGCCGCCTTGGCGCGCAGGTTCGCGAAGCGGGCGATCTCCTGCATCTCGTACAGCTGCACCAGCTGCTGGCGGAGCACGGCGTCGGTGATCGGCGCGTTCTTCCGTGCGAGCGCCAGCACGACGGCGCCCGCGCCGCCGCTCATCACGTCACCCGAGCCCGACCGCGGCGCCCGCACGAAGTCACCCGCGCGCTTCTCGAGGTCACCCGCCACCGTGCCGGGCATCGCGGCGGAGGCCGCGCCGTGCCCGCCGGCGCCGAGGCTCATCCGCTCGACCATCAGCGTCGTGTTCGCGACCGCCCAGCCGTTGTTGAGCCCGCCGATGATGTCGTCGTCGCGGACCCGGATGTCGGTCATGAAGACCTCGTTGAACAGTGCGCGCCCGGTCATCTCGCGCAGCGGCCGCACGTCCATGCCCGGCTGGTGCATGTCGGCGGCGAACCACGAGATGCCGCGGTGCTTCGGCACGTCCGGGTCGGTTCGGGCGAGCAGCATGCCCCGGTCAGCGATCTGGCCGCCGGAGGTCCACACCTTCTGGCCGTTCACGATCCACTCGTCGCCGTCGCGGACCGCCCGGGCGGCGAGGCCGGCGAGGTCGGAGCCGGCGCCCGGCTCGCTGAAGAGCTGGCACCACGCCTCCTGCCCGGTGACGATCGGCCGCAGGTAGCGCCGCTTCTGCTCCTCGTCGCCGTGGGCGACGATCGTCGGCCCCGCGAGCATGACGCCGAGGCCACCGGGCGGGCCGATGGCGCCGGCCGCGGCGATCTCCTTGGCGACCACTGCGGCGTCACCCCGCGACAGCCCCCGGCCGAAGTCCGACTCGGGCCAGGTGGGCACCGCCCAGTGGTCGTCCGCGAGCCGCTCCCACCACTCGGCCACGGTCAGGTCCGGATCCCAGTTCGACGCGAGCCAGCTGCGGATCTCCTGCCGCAGCGCCGTCGTCTCGGCGTCCTCGGCGACGCCGTCCTGCGCCTCCACCTGCGTGTCGGTCATCTGTCCCCCTGTGCCAGTTCGTGGGGAACGGTAGCGCTGCGGGGCAGGTGGTCCGCCACCCGGGTCGCCGCCGACGGCCGGCGGGCCCGATCGGGGAGGGAGTTCTGCCCGGTTCGCACCACCGAGCGCGCCGTGCGACGATCCAACGACCGTTGCGAGGCGAACGTCCCGGGGAGGGAGCGCCCCCATCAGGTCCACAGCCGGGTGTCAACGCGGCGGTACGTTCGATCGTTGAAGGGAGGTGTGGTGCGGCGACCGAGGGGAGAACATGGCTTCAGGGCGTTCTACGAGCGGCTCCAGCCGCGGGCCATCGCCGTGGCTCGCCGGATGGTCGGCTCCCCTGCGGTGGCCGAGGACCTCGCCGCCGAGGCGTTCGCACGCGCCTACTCGCGCTGGCCGAAGGTCCAGCAGCACCCGAACCCCGATGCCTGGCTGCTCCGCGTGGTCGGCAACCTGGCCGTCGACCACGTCCGCAAGGAGACCCGCCGGCCCGAGGTGCGCGGTGACGCCGGTCGGGCGGACCCCTCGGCGGACGACGCCGCGTTCCGGATCGATCTCACCGACGCGCTCCGGCACCTGTCCGGTCGTCAACAGGAGGTGGTGGTGATGCGCTACATCATCGACCTCACCGAGGAGGACGTCGCGTCGAGCCTCGGCATGTCGACCGGGTCGGTGAAGACGCACCTGCACCGGGCGACCGCCAAGCTGCGCGCCGCGCTGGGCCCCGCCGAGGACACCGAGGCCGGCCGTGGCTGAGCAGCGCAGGTTCCCCGCGGTGGACGACCCCAGCCGCTACGACCGCATCGTCGAGCGGGGGCGCCAGCTCCGCCGCCGCCGCCAGCTCGGCCTGGGCGCCGGCGCGGGCAGCAGCGTCGCCGCGGTGGCCGTCGCCGTCGCGCTGCTCACCGGGGGCGGCGGGCAGGACCGTGCGGAGATCGTCGCGGACGGCGACGACGAGCGCGGGACGACCACCACCACGACCACCTCGACCACGAGCCTCCCGCCGCCCGACGAGCTGAGCGTGCGCGTCGACGCCACCGCGGAGCGGATCACCGTCGAGGTGGTGGACCCGCACGCGCCCGTCGTGGACGGCGCCCGGCAGTGCGTGACGGTGTCGATGGCCGGCGACACGGCCGACACCGCCGAGGCCACGGGGTGCGACGACCTCCCCGAGGTCGACGGCGTCGTGCCGGTCGAGCTGCCCTCGACCGGCGGCGTGCTCATCGGGTGCAGCGCCACGCTCGAGCGGCCCGAGGAGGGCGCCGGCGCCGAGGTCCCCACCGAGCTGCGTGCGACCACCTTCGAGCTCGAACCACCCGACCTCGCCGCGGGCACCTACACCGTCGAGGTGCAGGTCGCCTCGGGCGTCGGCGACGGGTGCCACGGCACCGGCGACGAGGCCGGCCCCGGGCAGCCCCCCACCCCGGGCGCGATGGAGCACTCCACGCGGGTCACCGCGACCGTCGAGATCGACTGACCGACCCCGGTCGTCGGGTCAGCGCCGTCGTCGGGTCAGCGCCGCCGTCGGGTCAGCGCCAGGGCCGCTCGCCGTAGCGGTTGAGGTGCACGACCGAGCC
>CBFGTJ010000218.1:0-4950 GCA_965651815.1 uncultured Microthrixaceae bacterium
GCGCGGGGCTGGTGCACCGCGACGTGAAGCCGTCGAACATCCTGCTGTGCCGGGACGGGCGGGTGAAGATCGCGGACTTCGGCATCGCGAAGGCCGACGACCAGACCGAGCTGACCCAGGACGGCACGCTGGTCGGCACCGCGACCTACCTCGCGCCGGAGCAGCTGCTGGGCGACCCGGTCGACGGCCGCACCGACCTGTACTCGCTCGGGATCGTGCTCTACGAGTGCCTCACCGGCAGGGTGCCGTTCCAGGGCGACAACGGGGCGGCGGTGGCGCTGGCGCGCCTGCACTCGGACCCGCTGGACCCGCGCCGGTACCGGGCCGACGTGCCACCCCGCGTCGCGGAGGCGGTCATGCGGGTGCTGCGCCGCGACCCCGACCAGCGGCCCGCGTCCGCCGCGGCGCTGCGGGCCGCGCTGCTCGACACGGGCGTCGACCCCAGCCCTCCCCCGCCGGAGCCCACGCGGCAGGTCGCACGCCCCGAGGTCGAGGTCGAGGAGTCGTTCGCCCGCTCGGAGCGGAGGTGGCTCTACCCGGCGCTGTTCATCCTGCTCGTCGCCTCGGCGCTGACCGTGGCCGGCCTGCTCCTCTACGGCACGACGCTCGACGACACCGACCCGTCGACGACGACGACCGCGCCGGTGGAGGCGGGCAGCACCGGGGAGCTGCGACTCGCGGGCGCGACCTCCCACGACCCCCGTGGGCGCGGCGAGCCCGGCGAGAACGACGAGCTGGCACCGCTGGCCACGGACCTCGACGACGCGACGTCGTGGAGGACCGAGACCTACGAGGTCCCCGACTTCTTCGGCTCCAAGACCGGCGTCGGTCTCGGCGTGGTGCTCGAGGGCAGGGCCCGCGTCGACCGGCTGCGGATCGACGGGTCCACGAACGGGTGGCGCGGCGCGGTCTACGTGATCGACCGTGAGTCGCTGGACGGCATGGACCAGCCGGACGACCTCACGCCGGTCGCGACGTTCACCGAGGTGCGCGGGCCCCTCGACGTGGACCTCCGCGACGCCGCCCGCGACGCGGCGCGCACCGGGAGGATCGTGCTCGTGTGGATCACGCACCTCGGCGACCCGGTCGCCGGCGGCGGCTACCGCGTCGAGATCGCCGAGGTGCGCGTCGACGGCGCGGGGGTCGTCGGGGAGTGACGCCGGCACCCGGGCGCGAGGGGCCCGCCTCCGATGGTGAGCCGACCGACGGGGACCTGGTCGCCGCCGCCCGACGGGGCGACCGCCGCGCCCTGGAGGCCCTCCTGCGCCGGCACCACGACCGGGTGCACCTCGTCTGCCGCCGCATGTGCGCGGACCGGGGTGACGCCGAGGACGCCACCCAGGAGGCGCTGATCTCCATCGTGCGGGGGCTCCCCCGCTACGACGGGCGGGCCGCGTTCACGACGTGGGCGCACCGGGTCGCGGTGAACGCCAGCCTCGACCAGCTGCGGCGCCGGTCCCGTGCCGCGCTGCCCGTCGACCCCGTCGGCGACGGGCCCGCCGCGCCGGACGACGCGGAGCTCGCCGCGCTCGCGGCGGAGGTGCGCGGCGACCTCGACCTCGCGCTCGCGGCGCTCCCCGCCGAGTTCCGCGTCCCGGTGGTGCTGCGCGACCTGCTCGACCTCGACTACGCGGAGATCGCGGAGGTGCTCGAGCTCCCTCCGGGCACGGTGCGGTCGCGGATCTCGCGGGGCCGCGCGAGGCTGGCGGCGCTGCTGCCGCACCTCGCTCCCACACAGCGGAACCAGGCGCCGGACGACGACGTCGAAGCGGTGGAGGGTCGATGAGCGGGACGCCCGAGCACGACGACGACGCACTGCGAGCGGCCGTGCAGCGCGCCCTGCGTGCCCCGGTCGACGTCGACCCGCAGCGGCGCGAGGCGGCGGTGCGCGCCGCGATGGAGGCCGCGGACGCGCGGATGCCCGCCGCGCTCCCCCCGCGCAGCGCCGGTCGGCGGAACGCCCGGCCGCTCCTGGCCGCGGCAGCTGCGCTGGTCGTCGTGGTGGCCGGCGTGGTGGTCGTGCTGTCGGGTGGCTCGGGGACCGACCAGTTCGCCGCCGGCGGCGACGACGCCGCGGGGTCCGCCGCGGAGGAGGCCTCGGAGCTGCACGCCGAGGACCTCGACGAGCGCGAGGTGGAGCCGGCCCCGCTCGAGGGAGCCGGCGGCGACGCCGCGACCGGTGAGCCGGACGAGCCGCCGAGCACGGCGTCGCCGACGGTGCCCGTACCGGTCGTGGACGTCGGCGACCACGGCGGCCAGCGGCAGCTGCTCGCGGCGGTCCGCCGGTCGCTGCGCTTCGGCGATCCCGAGGAGCGCGAGCACTCGACGGCGACGACCGCGGAGCCGTCCACCTGCGAGCTGCAGCTGCTCGCGCAGGGCTGGACGCCGGTCGCCACCGGCAGCATCCGCGACGAGCCGGTGCTGGTCGCGGTGAACGGCGAGGGATCGCTGCTCGCGGTCGACGCCGGCAGCTGCCGCCCGTACGACGCGCCGTAGCCCGACGACCACCTAGGCTCACACGGATGAGCGACGACGCACCCCCGAGCGACGCTGCGAGCCCCTCCACCGCGGCCCCGTCGGGCGCGACGGCGCCGGGCGGCGCCACCAACGGGTCGGAGCCCGACTGGACCGCCCAGGTGACCGACCTCATCGTCGACTCCGTCGACAAGGTGAGGGCGCGCACCACCGGGCCGGTGCTCGACATCTCCCACGCGTCGGTGCACGCGGTCGTCGCCCTCCTCCTGCTGGTCCCGGTCGCCGCCCTCGCGCTGGTGGGGCTCGTGCGCCTGCTCGACTGGGCGATCCCCGGTGACGTCTGGTTCGTCTACGCGGGGCTCGGGACGATCTTCGTGATCCTCGGTGTTGCCCTGTGGTCACGACGCGAGCCGAGCAGTTGAGGAGCACATGTCCGATCCACGCAACGTCGTCATCATCGGTTCCGGCCCCGCGGGCCTGACCGCTGCGATCTACACCGGGCGGGCGAACCTCTCGCCGCTGCTGCTCGAGGGCGAGCCGTCCTCCACCAGCGACCAGCCGGGCGGGCAGCTGATGCTGACGACCGAGGTGGAGAACTACCCCGGCTTCCCGGACGGGATCATGGGCCCCGAGCTCATGGCGAACTTCCGGGCCCAGGCGGAGCGGTTCGGTGCGGAGATCATCACCGCGAAGGCGTCCCGGGTCGACCTGTCGGAGCGCCCGTTCAAGATCTGGGTCGGCGACACCGAGGGAGAGCCGACCTACACCGCCCAGGCGGTGATCATCGCCACCGGTGCGCAGTCGCTGATGCTCGGCCTCGAGGCGGAGTCGCGGCTCCTCGGGCACGGCCTCTCGACCTGCGCGACCTGCGACGGCTTCTTCTTCCGCGACCAGGACATCGCCGTGGTCGGCGGGGGCGACTCCGCGCTCGAGGAGGCGCTGTTCCTCAGCCGCTTCGGTCGCTCCGTGACCGTCATCCACCGCCGCGACACCCTGCGCGCCTCGAAGATCATGCAGGACCGCGCGTTCGCGAACGACAAGATCAAGTTCAAGTGGAACACCGTGGTCGAGGACATCCTCGGCGACCACTCGGTCGAGGCGCTCGTGCTGCGCGACACGGTGGACGGCTCGGTGTCGACGATGCCGGTGTCCGGCCTGTTCATCGCGATCGGCCACCGGCCCAACACGGACCTGTTCAAGGGCCAGCTCGAGCTGAAGGACAACGGGTACATCGTGACCAAGGACGGCACCTCCCGGACCAGCGTCCCGGGGGTGTTCGCCGCGGGCGACGTCCAGGACGACTGGTACCGCCAGGCCATCACCGCGGCCGGCAGCGGTTGCATGGCCGCGATCGACGCGGAGCGGTGGCTCGAGTCCGAAGGGCACTGACCCTCCGACCGAGCGCGACCCGCACCCGACGCACGCTGCGGAATTCCGCCCGTCCGGCCCGGGTTGGCCCTCCGACGCAGCGCGCCACCCGAGGCCGACACCACCTTGTGAAAGGACGATCCACATGTCAGGTTCGATCAGCCACTTGAGCGCCGCGACCTTCGCGGAGGAGGTCAACTCGAGCACCGAGCCCGTGCTCGTGGACTTCTGGGCGGAGTGGTGCGGGCCGTGCAAGACGATCGCCCCCGTGCTGGAGGAGATCGCGGCGGAGCAGGCCGGCAAGCTGCGGATCGCGAAGGTGGACGTCGACGAGAACCAGTCGCTGGCCCTCGAGTACGGGGTGCAGAGCATCCCGACGATGGTCCTGTTCAAGGACGGCCAGGAGGTCCACCGCATCGTCGGGGCGCGCCCGAAGGCGCAGCTGCTCGCCGACATCGAGCCGCACCTCACCTGAGACGCCGGGCCCCCTCCGGCACCTGATCGAACACACGTTCGATCTCGACGCCGGGTGTGGCATGGGGCGCCCCGTGGGACCCGCGGGAGGGCCCGGCGGTACGATCTCGACACGTCGTTCGGCACCGCCGGTGCCCCACCGCTGACCGGAGCCTCCCATCACCCTCGCGACCCTTCCCCTGCGCACCGGATCCACGGGACCGGTCGTCGCCGACCTGCAGCGGCGGCTGGCGGCGGCCGGGTACGAGCCCTCCGACACCCCCGGCGAGTTCGGGGAGTCGACGCGCGAGGCCCTCGAGCGGTTCCAGCGCGACGCCGGCCTGCGCCCGAGCGGTGAGTGCGACGCGACGACCTGGTCGGCCCTCGTGGAGTCGGGCTACCGGTTCGGGACCCGCCTGCTCTGCCTCCGCTCCCCGATGATGCGGGGCGACGACGTCGCCGAGCTCCAGCTGCGCCTGAGCAAGCTCGGCTTCGACGCCGGGCGTGTGGACGGCATCTTCGGCCCCGCCACCCAGGCCGCGGTCGGCGACTTCCAGCGGAACGCGGGCCTCGTCGGCGACGAGGTGTGCGGCCCCGAGACGGTCGCCGCGCTCCGGCGCCTCGAGACCCGGGCAGGGTCCGCGACCGTCACCG
>CBFGTJ010000219.1:0-4922 GCA_965651815.1 uncultured Microthrixaceae bacterium
TTTCAGTCACAGCGCGGCGGTGGCGGATCGATGCCGCACGCATCAGCGTGCAGGCCGCCTCGCGGGGGCGGACGCCGAAGGACAGCACCACCCGGGGCTCCTCGCGCTCGTTGGGCATCGAGTAGTGGATGACCCGGTTGTCGAACACGAGCGCCTGGCCGGCGGTGGTCGGCATGCCCACGCCGTGCCGCAGCACCGCGTCCTCGTGGCCCGCGACCTGGGAGCGGTCCACGTCGGTGACCCGCAGCGCGGAGGAGAACCGGTGGCTGCCGGGGACGAAGCGCAGCATGCCGTTGTCGACGCCGTCGACGGGCCCGGTGTCGTGCAGCGGGATCCACACGGTGACGCCACGGAAGCGGCGCTCGTCCACCAGGGAGGGGTCCTGGTGCGGGGCGAAGCCGCTGTTCGGTCCGGGCCACTTGGTGATGAACGTGGTGAGGTACACCTCGTGGTCGACGAGCATCCGGTCGACCACGTCACCGAACGCGGCGAGCATCTTGGCCTTGACCTCGCGCTTGTACTCCGCCGAGCGCGAGTGGAAGCTCCAGTTGAGCGCCAGCTGCGGGTCGTCGGGGGCCGGCCCGATCTCGGCGTAGAGCTCCCGCGCCAGCTCCAGCTGCGCCTCGTCGAACGCGTCGACGACGGCGAAGCCGTAGCGCTCCAGGTCCGCCTGCTTCGCCGGGTCCGAGAGGGTGACCCGCTCCGGCTCCGGGCGTGGCACCAGGTGGGCCGCAGTGGCGGGGGCCGTCGTCGTCGCCCGGGCCGCGCGGCGTGCGAGCGCCTGCGAGGCGCGGCGGACGGAACGGCGCAGCGCCCCCTGAGTCCTCGAGCCGGTCATCCCGCTCCTCACCCGTCCCGTGTGCGGCCGACGTTCCTCCCCGGCCGCTGCAAACGATACGCCCGGCGTGCGCCCCTGACCATCCCGGGTCAGCCCGCCACCGGGGGCCTCGGCCGGTAGTACCGGCCGCCGCTGTGGGCCATCCAGTCCTCGGCGAGCGCGGCGAACTCCTCGCCGAACGGGTCCCCGCCCGTGAGCTGGATGCCCGCACGCCGGATGGTGAAGTCCTCGGGGGAGAGCCGCCCCGCCGCATCGAGGTGCCGGCGCGCCGCCTCCTCCTCGCCCCGCCGCAGCAGCCACACCGCGAGCCGGAACTCCGCCCGCGCGAGCTGCTCCTCCTGGGTCGGCGCCATCTGCCGGGCGCGGACCTCGTCCTCGTCCACGGCCTCCTCACCCGAGAGCCAGCGTCGCAGCGCCTCGTGGTGCACCGAGGAGTCGAGCCCCGTGTGCTCGCGGAGGCGGTCGTCGGCGAACACGAGGTCGTTCGGCCGGACCACCCGGTCGTGCTCGTCGACCCAGATGACCGTCGGCACGTGGATCACGCCGTAGGCCTCGCAGAAGTGGCGGTCGGGGTCGTGCAGCACGGGCTCACGGAACGGGCCGACGAGGGGACGGACCTGTTCGGGCGACTCGTCCGCGGCGATCGCGACGAACGCCCAGTCGCCGGTGCCGCCGAGCCCGTCGATGACCTGCTGCCACGCCGGGAGGTCGTCGCGGCAGCCGCACCAGCTCGCGAACACGAGCAGCACCCGCTTCCGCCCCGACCACTCCGACAGGCGGCGGGGCCGGCCGTCGAGGTCCGGCAGCGTGACCTCCGGTGCGTCGAGCCGGTCCGCGAGCGGCCAGCGCCGGGCGGCGCGACCCATCGCGATGGCGAAGCCGCCGTCACCGATCGGCTCGCTGGCCAGCGGGGTGCCGGTGAGCTCGCTGAACTCGTCCAGGTCCACCTCGGACAGGTCGCGGTCCTGGGATCCACCGGGCCACGGCACGCACTCGTCACCGCTGCACAGGCCCCGGGGCTCGACGTGCCACGGGGTGAAGGCCGCGAGGTCCTCGGCCGGCAGCAGCCGCCGCCCGCCCTCGACGCGCAGACGGACCCGGTGCGGCTCGTCGGTGAGCAGCCAGCTCTCGGCCGGGCCGGGGTCCGCCGCCTCCGCCGCCCGGGCGGGGCGCGCCGCCGTCGGCGCCGGGGTCGGGGGGTCGCCGGCCGGCGAGCGGTCCCCCGAGATCCTCGCCTTCAGCGCTCCGAGTCGCCGTCGGATCACCCCGCTCCCTCCCTGGTCGAGCCAGCGCCGCCGTGGCCCCAGCGCCACGGGCGCTGAACGTAGGTCCGCGGCCGTGGTGTGTCCACCGGGGTGGCGGCCCCGGCGGGCCGTCACACGGGGGTGACCCGCATGCGGTACTTCGGCCGGGCAGGTGGCCCCTCGACGGTCAACGGGGCGGCGAGCTCGTCGTGGATCTCGCCACGCGGACCGGTGAGCACCAGGGTCACCTCGAGCTCGGTCGGCGTGACCGGCAGCGCGTCGACCACCAGCTCGACCTCGACCCGTCCCCCGTCGGCCGGGGCCGTGCCGATCGCGACGGGCGGCGAGGTGGCGACGAGGTTGAGGTCGCGGTGCTCGGGCAGCTCGTCGACCGAGCGCATCCACGGTTCGTCGCCGACGACCGGGCGCACGTCGACCCGCGCCGCCAGCTCCAGGTCCGTGCGCACCCACCGCAGCGTCGAGCGGACCGTGAACCCCGAGCCCGGTGGGACGTGGTCGGGCACCACGTCGATCGACTCCAGGTGCGCGGCGGGCGTCGAGGCGTAGCGGCGACCGGCCGAGGAGGTCACCTCGTACTCGTCGAGGACCTCCTCGCTCGGGCCGTCGCGAACCACCCGACCCTCCTCGAGCCAGATCGCCCGACGGGTCAGCCGGGCGAGGTCCACGCTGTGGGTCACCAGCAGCAGGGTCGCGCCGGCGTCGACCAGCTCGTCGATGCGCGTGAGCACCGCCCGCTGGAACGAGGCGTCACCGACCGCGAGCACCTCGTCGACGATCAGGAGCTCCGGCTCGGTGTGCACGGCGATGGAGCAGGCCAGCCGTGCCTTCATGCCGTCGGAGTAGTGCTTCACCGGCTGGTCGATGGCGTCCTCGAGCCCGGAGAACTCGACGATCTCGTCCGCGCGGTGGTGCCCGATGTCGGTGGTCAGGCCGGCCAGCGCGAGGCCCAGCTCCAGGTTCTCGGCCCCGGTCAGGTCGGGGTGGAAGATCGAACCGAGCTCCAGCATGGTCGCGGCCTTCGCGGGCCGGTGGACGCTGCCGGTGGTGGGCGAGAGCACGCCGGCGACGATCTGCAGCAGCGTCGACTTGCCGGCGCCGGTGGGCCCGATGATCGCGATGCTCTCGCCGGGCGCGGCCTCCAGGTCGACGTGCTCGAGCGCGACCACCCGCTCCGGCCCCGAGCCGTACGTCTTGGACACCCCGGCGACGACGGTCGGGGTGCTCACCGCCGGCTCCCGGCGTCGTGGGTCGCGTCCGGGCGGGCGGCCGCACCGTGGCCGACCGGCCGGACCGAGCAGGTGGCGCGCAGCTGCGTCGCGAACAGGTCGGGTCGGCGCCCCGTGATGACGACGCCCACGGGGGCCGCGTACCGAACCTCCCCGTCGGGGTCGAGGCGGGCGTGCAGCTCGTAGCGGCCCGGCGGCAGGTGGTCGGTGGACAGGCGGAAGGTCCGCCGGTCGGGGGTGACCCGGAGCCGGTGGGACCCGAAGATCACCGACTGCTCGATGCCGTGCAGCGAGAGCGTCGGGTGCTCCGAGATCACCAGGTCCACGCCGACCTCGGCCTCGCCGAGCCCGTCGCGCAGCCGCACCGTGAACTGCACGGGGTCGCCGGTGGCGACGCGGGTCGCCACGTCGACCAGCTCGAGCGGCGCGTCCGCCGGGTCCCCCGGGTCCGGCAGGCCGAGGTAGCGGTTGACGATCCGGGCCGACGGGCCGTCGGCCTCGACGCGGGCGCCCCGCAGCAGCACGGTCCGGTCGCACACGGCGGTGACCAGGTCGAGGTCGTGGGACACCAGCAGCACCGTCACGCCCTCGCGGCGCAGCTCCTCGACCCGCTCGCGGCACCGGTACTGGAACGGGAGGTCACCGACCGACAGCACCTCGTCGATGAGGAGCAGGTCCGGGTCCGAGTACGCCGCCGTGGCGAACGCGAGGCGGGCCACCATGCCGGTGGAGTACCGCCGGGTGGGCCAGTCGATCGCGTGCTCCAGCTCCGCGAACCCCACGATCGTGTCGAGCAGCCGCGGCAGGCGGCGCCGGGGGATCCCGTACAGCGACGCGAGCAGCTCCACGTTCTCGCGGCCGCTGAGGTCCGGGTGGACCGCGGCCCCGAGCTCGATGACCGAGCAGGTCCGCCCGTGCCGCCGGATGGTGCCCGCCGTCGGCGGCGTCACCCCGGACGCGAGCTTCAGCAGGGTGGACTTGCCCGCCCCGTTGGGCCCGATCAGGCCGACGCTCTCTTCGGGGCCGACGTCGAGGTCGATCGAGTCGAGCACCACCAGGCGTTCCCCGCCGGCCGTGGTGCGCTCGAACGACTTCGACACGCCACGCAGCTCGAGGGTGCCCGCACCGCCGCGCCGTCCGCGGTGGATCACACGTAGTCCCCCATGTGGGGCTCGACCCGGCGGAACACCGCGTACGCCGCCACGAGCAGCGCGGACCCCACGAGCAGGTGCGCGCCGAGCAGCGGCCAGTCCGGCCACCGGCCGAGCAGCACCGTGTCCCTCGTCGCCTCGATCACGACCGCCAGCGGGTTGGCCACCCAGAGCCAGTAGGCGCGGTCCTGGATCAGGTCGGCCGAGTAGACGACCGGCGACATGATGAACAGCACGCGCAGCAGCAGCGGCACCGCGTAGTTCAGATCGCGGCGGAACACGGTGGCCGTGGAGCTCAGCAGCGTCAGCGCGAGCGCCCAGACGACCAGCAGCGCGCTCACCGGGACGAGGCCCAGCGCCGCGAGCCCGGGCGGACCGACCTGGAACCAGGCGACGACGAAGAGCAGCATGCAGGCGGACGAGCTGGCGTTGACGACGGCGC
>CBFGTJ010000220.1:0-4885 GCA_965651815.1 uncultured Microthrixaceae bacterium
CCACGGGGTGACCGGATCGGGCTCGGGCGCCGGAGGCGGCACACATGCCGCTGCCGCCATGAGCGCGGCGACCGAGAGCGGGATCAGGACCCCGGCCCGGACGCGCGTCAGTACAGGACTTCTTCGCATGGATTTCCCCCTTGTGTCATCGCGGGCGCCACCCCGCGACCTGACACGTTGATGTTGGCATATTCACATGATGGGATGCGCCCGATCGCGCCGGTGGCGGTGGCCGACCGGCCACCGCCACCGTGGAACGTGCCGTCACTCAGGTGACCCGCAGCTCGGCGAACATGCCCTGCACGAAGTGCGGCGGGCCGCCCTCGACCTGCGGTGGGCCGCCCTCCGACTCGGCCGCAGCAGCCAGGTACTCGTCCGGGTCGGCGCCCGTCGGGATGAAGCAGGCGATGAGGTAGCGCCCGGGCTCCGAGAGCGTGCCGTCACCCACGGCCGGGATCATGTCGCCGTGAGGCGCGGCGAGCAGCACGGTGTCGGGCTCGCCGTCCATCAGCGCCATCAGCTCCGCTTCGGGGAGTTGCATCAGCTCGTCGACCGGCCGCTCCTCGTCGTCGGGCAGGCGCACGGCGACGACCTCGTGCAGCTCGACCTCGGACTCGTTGACGACCGTGAGCCGGGTCCCGGCGGGCACCTCGTCGGGCAGCCCCTCGTACCCGTAGTCCACCATCCTCACCTCGACGACCGACGGCTCCGCTGCGTCGTCGGAGGTGTCGGGCGCGGTGGTCTCGGTGGTGTCGGTGCCGGATGCGTCGGCGTCATCGCCGTCGTCGCTGCACGCCGCCGGAACGGCGAGGGCCGCGCCGGCGAGCAGGAGCGCGACGGCGCGGCGTCGCATGGTGGTGCTGTTCATGTGTTCCCTCTCTCTTGTTGTGGTGGGGAGTCTTGCGGTTGCACGGGACCTGCGCCCGCGATCGGCAGGCCCGTCGGGATGTCGGGTGTTCACCGCGAGCTCGGGGCCAGCGAGCGGACGATCTCGTCCAGCACGAGCTGACCGGGTTGCGGTCCGGTGACCGCGTCGGGGACCTGACGAAGCAGCTCCAGCGCTGCGGGGATCAGCGGCCCGTCGATCGTGGGGCCGTGGCAGGAGACGATCGTGCGGACCCCGTGCGAAGCGAAGCGCTCGACCTCGTCAGCGAAGCGGGACCGGTCGAGCAGCGTCGCCCACGGGCTGTTCCACTGCTGGAAGGTGAGGAAGCCGCCGGCCCACTCGTCCGCGTCCAGCTCCGCGGCGAACACGGTCGGCCGCGCCACCGGAGCGGCGAAGCAGTCCGACGCCCAGTAGACGCCGGTCGTGGGATCGAGCAGTCCCCGGGTCGTGGGCTCGTCGTAGAGCGGAGGGCGCAGCGCGAGCAGCGTGCGGTCACCGGCATCGAGCGACTCGCCGTCGCCGATCCACCGCCAGCGCGTGGACGGCACGCGGAGCCCGGCGACGGCCATGCGCTCGCAGAGGAACCACGAGGCGACCAGGGTCGCGTTGGGGCACGCGTCCATGACGGCGTCGAGGTTGCCGACGTGGTCGAGGTCCTCGTGGGAGATGAACACCCAGCGCACGTCGTCCGGCTCGACGAGGGAGAACAGGTCCTCGAGGTAGGTCTCGCGGTGGACCGGCGCACCGGTGTCGACCACGACGGGCTCCGCGCCGCGGATGAGCATCGCGTTCATGTGGACGACCTGGGGCGCCTGGCCCTCCCCGTGCGCCGCGTGGAGCACGAAGGTGTCCGGGGCGATCTCGACCGGTGGCAGCCGCGTCGGTGTGGCTCCCGGGTCGGATCCGTCGGTGCGGGGTGAGGTCTGCATCGTCGAGCTCCTTCGCTCTGGGTGGTTGGTGATCTGGCCGGGTGAACTGGCGGTCACGCAGCCGCGACGGCGTCGAGCACGAGCAGCGCTCCGGGGAAGGGCAGGGCGGCGACGCCGACGAGGGTCAGCGCCGGGCGCGCTCCCTCCTCGGCGAACCGCTCGCCGAGCAGGTCGACCTCGGCCGACATCGCCGGGAGGTCGACCGTCGAGATCGCGACGCGCAGCACGTCGGCGAGTCCCATGTCCGCGGCCCCCAGCACGCACTGGAGGTTCTCGACGGTGAGCGCCACCTGGGCGGTGACGTCGAGCTCGTGGAGCACCTGGCCGTGCTCGTCGAGCGGTCCGACGGCACCGGTGAAGAGCCATCGCCGGGGCTGGTCGACCCGCGTCGCCGGGACGGCCGGCCCGTCGCACGCCCAACCCTCGGGCAGCACCTCGGTGCGACGTGATCCGGGTCGGTTCGAGGTGGTGGCGGTGCGCCGCGTCATGTCGATGACCATGGAGGGATCGCGAGTCGTCCACCATCCCGCGGACCTGGGTTTCCGTCGTCCCAGCGGGCTGGGGTGGTGCACCCCCCAACAAGTTGGGATGTGTTGCCGCCGCGCGATGGGGCACACTCCACACGTGGCCACCGCCTCCACAGCCGAACGTTCGCGCGCCCGCCTGCGGGCGCTGTCGACCGCCGGCCTCGCGCTCGACGAGTTCGCGTCCGCGGCGACGTCGATCCTGCGCGAGGCGGTTCCCTTCGACGCCGCGTGCACGCTGAGCCTCGACCCCTCGACGCTGCTGGTCACCGACACCGTCAAGGTCGAGCTGCCTCCCGACCGCGACGCCGACTGGGCGATGCACGAGTACGAGCGCGAGGACGTCGCGCAGTTCGTCGACCTGGCGCTGCGGGCGGATCCCGTCACGACGGTCGACCGCGAGACGGGCGGCGACGCCCTCCGCAGCGAGCGCATGGCCGAGCTGCACCTTCCCAACTGCGGCCTCGGCCACGAGATGCGGGCGGTGGCGAAGCTCGACGGCGCGGCGTGGGGTGGGCTGTGCCTCTTCCGCGAGCAGGGTCTGCGCGGGTTCGGCGCGGCGGAGGTGGAGTACATCGCCACGGCGGCGCCGACGATCGCGCTCGGGGTCCGGGCGTCGCTCGTTGCCGGCGCCGCCGCCGGGATCGGCGCGTCGCACGGCCCGGCCGTGCTCATCGTCGGAGCCCGTGACGAGGTCGAGCAGCTCTCACCCGACGCCGAGCAGCACCTCGCTCAGCTCGACCCGACCGGGGGCTTCGGGAAGGGCGCGCTGCCGCTCAGCCTGCTGACGCTCGTGAGCGCCGCTCGCTCCTTCGGCGCCGGCAGCTACCCCCGCCCTCCTCGCGTACGGCTCCGCTCGTCCGACGGTCGTTGGCTCGTCGCCCACGCGGCGCCCCTCGCGTCGCGCGACGGCGCCAGCGCGGGCGAGGTGGTCGTCACGATCGAGGAGGCCCGCCCTCCGGAGATCGTGCCGCTCGTCGTCGCCGCGCTCGGGCTGACGCCTCGCGAGGGTGAGGTGACCCGGCTCGTCCTTCGGGGCGTCGACACCGCGACCATCGCCCATCGCCTCGCCATGTCGGCGTACACGGTGCAGGACCACCTGAAGTCGATCTTCGCGAAGGCCGGGGTCCGCAACCGCAAGGAGCTGGTGGGTCGCGTCTTCCTCGATCAGTACGCGTCGCGGATCGGCACACCGGTGGGGCCCGCGGGGTGGTTCACGGCGACGGATCCGGCCGCGGACGGACGGCCCGGAGCCTGAGGCGATGACCGGCGCCGCGTCACACGCAGAGCGGTCACGGCGACAGCTCCGCGCGCTCGCGACGGCGGGGCTCGACCTCGACACCTTCGCGAGCTCGGCGATCACCGTGCTCCAGCAGGCCGTCCCCTTCGACGCCGCCTGCACCGCCGCGCTGGACCCCGCCACGGTGCTGGTCACCGACACCGTGAAGCTCGAGATCGACGACACCCGTGACCACGAGTGGGCGCACCACGAGTACGAGGTCGAGGACGTGGCGACCTTCATCGAGCTGGCGCGACGGGAGCACTCGGTGACCACCGTGGAGCTCGAGACCGGCGGTGACACCCGCCGCAGCTCGCGCCTGACCGAGTTCCTCAACCCGGGCTACTGCTTCGGCCAGGAGCTGCGCGCCATGGCACGTAGCGACGGCGCGACCTGGGGTGCGCTGTGCCTGTTCCGTGAGGACGGCGGCTCGCCCTTCAGCGCGGCCGAGCTCGACTTCGTCGGGAGCATCGCCGAGTCGTTCGCCATCGGCGTGCGCACTGCGCTCGTCGCCGGGACGGCGACGCGGGGTGCGGTGGCACACCACGGCCCGTCGGTGCTGATCGTCGGAGCCGATGACGAGCTGCAGCAGGTCACACCGGGCGCCGAGTCACGCCTCGCTTCCATGACCGGCGACGACTCGCTCTCGTGGGAGCGGCTCCCCATGCACCTGCTCACCCTCGTCAGCGCTGCCAGGGCGTTCGCCGCCGGCCGCCTGCCGTCGCCGCCGCGGCTGCGCGTGCGCTCCCCCTCGGGCGAGTGGCTCGTGGCCCACGCCTCTCCCCTGGCGTCGCGCGACGGCGTCGGCGGCAGCGTGGTCGTCACGATCGAGGAGGCTCGCCCGCCCGAGATCGTGCCGCTCGTCGTGGCCGCGTTCGGGCTCACCTCGCGCGAGCAGGACGTCGTCCGCCTGGTCCTCCAAGGGGTCGACACCGCGCAGATCGCCAGGGCGTTGCACCTGTCGGCCTACACCGTGCAGGACCACCTGAAGTCGATCTTCGCGAAGGCGGGGGTCCGCAGCCGCCGCGAGCTCACCGCGAAGGTGTTCTTCGACCAGTACGCCTCGCGCATGGGCGGTGAGCTCGGCCCGTCCGGCTGGTTCCTCGACGAGCCGGCGGCGGCCGACGCCGAGGGCGAGGCGGGCCCGATCCCCACCGCCTGACCCGTCAGGGGTACAGCGGGTCGTGGCGGTCCGCGAGACTGCCCCGATGGCACACGCACGACGCTTCCGCTTCGGGGTCCAGCTCCACCAGCCGCTGCCCGGCCT
>CBFGTJ010000221.1:0-4882 GCA_965651815.1 uncultured Microthrixaceae bacterium
CGCGCTGGGGGGGGCCCCGGGGGCCGGGGGGGGGGCCGGGGGGGGGGTGTGGGGGTGGCCCGGTGGGGGGGGGGGGGGGGGGGGGCCGGCGCGGGCCCCCGCCACGGGATCGGTTCGGGGTCGGTCAGATCTTGCCGACGAGGTCCAGCGACGGGGACAGGGTCTCCGCGCCCTCCTCCCAGTTGGCCGGGCAGACCTCGCCAGGGTGCTCACGCACGTACTGGGCTGCACGGACCTTGCGGAGCAGCTCGGTGGCGTTCCGGCCGATGCCCTCGGCGGTGATCTCCATGAACTGGATCACGCCGTCGGGGTCGATGAGGAAGGTGCCACGGTCCGCGAGGCCCTGGCCCTCGCGCAGCACCTCGAAGTTGGTGCTGATCTCGAGGGTCGGGTCACCGATCATCGGGTACTGGATCTTGCCGATGGTCTCGGACGTGTCGTGCCAGGCCTTGTGGGTGAAGTGGGTGTCGGTCGACACCGAGTACACCTCGACACCGAGCTTCTTGAACTCCTCGTAGTGGTCGGCCATGTCGCCGAGCTCGGTGGGGCACACGAAGGTGAAGTCGGCCGGGTAGAAGAACAGCACCGACCACTTCCCCTTGAGGTCGCCGTCGGTCACGGTGATGAACTCACCGTTGTGGTACGCCGTCGCGCTGAACGGCTTGACCTCGGTGTTGATCAGGCTCATGTCTGCACCTCTGGAGGTAGATGGTTGAGGGAACGCCGCCCACCATAGGGACGGTAGATCGATAGGGCCAATCGATTGGTTTGATCAATAGGATAGTCGGCGCCTATCGACAGCGGAAGGCCTCGCAGCGCCGGTCCCCCGCCGATCTGAAGGGTCGTTCAGGCGTCGAACCGCGGGCGTAGCCTGCGGCCGTGCCTCTCGACGGACCTGCCGGCGGCGAGCCGGCGTGCGCGCTGCACCTCGTCGACGACGAGTCCGGAACGCTCGACGAGCGCTCCTCCGTCGTGGAGCTGGTCCCCACCGCCCCGTACCGCCTGGACCTCACCGCGTGGGTGCTGCGCCGGCGCGACGGCAACGTGGTCGACCGGTGGGAACCGGAGGGGCAGCGGTACGAGCGCGTGGTCGTGACCGACTCGGGCCCCCTCGACGTGTCGGTGGTGCAGGTGGGGCCACCCGAGGAGCCGGTGCTGCGAGCACGCCTGCGCGGCCCCGGAGCCTCCCTGCTCCGCACGAGGCACCAGGTCGGGACCACCCTGGCGCGGTCGCTCGGCATGGAGGCCGACCTGACCGGGTTCGTGGAGCTCGCCGGGCACGACCCGAGGCTGGGCCGCCTCGTCGAGCGCTTCCGCGGCGTGCGCCCTCCGAGGTTCCACACGTGGACCGAGGCGCTCACGGCGGCGGTGTCGTGCCAGCAGCTCAGCCTCGCGGTCGGCATCACCCTGCTGAACCGGCTGGCGGAGCGCTACGGCGAGCGGTCGCCCGCGGGCCACGTGTCGTTCCCGACCGCCGAGGCGCTCGCCGCGGCGTCGCCGGACGACCTGCGGGCGATGGGCTACAGCCACCGCAAGGCCGAGGTGATCACCGAGCTCGCCCGGCAGCTCGCGGACGGCGAGCTCGACCTGGACCCGCTCGGGTCGGCCGACGACCACGAGGTGCTCGCCGAGCTGTGCCGGCTGCGCGGCATCGGCCGCTGGTCCGCCGAGTACGTGATGCTGCGCGGCATGGGCCGCGTGCACGTGTTCCCCGGCGACGACGTCGGCGCGCAGAACAAGCTGCGTCACCTGCTCGGCATCGAGGGTCCGCTCGACCACGCGACGACCCGGGAGCTCCTCGAGCAGTGGCACCCGTTCGCGGGGCTCATCTACTTCCACCTGCTGCTCGACGGCCTCGCGGACGCGGGGCTCGTCACACCGTCGGGGTAGGTCCCCAGCAGCGGGGCACCGCCGGGGTCCCCGGCCGGGATCTCCGCCTAACGTGGGACCGCCGAACCCGAGTGAAGGACCCGCACATGAACCAGGAGCGAGTGATCGATCTGTCGATCCATGCGCCGACCACGCCCCACGAGGTCTGGGACGCGATCGCGACGGGTCCCGGCATCAGCTCGTGGTTCGTGCCGACCGAGATCGACGGGCGCGTCGGCGGTGACGTCAGGATGCACTTCGAGGCGTTCGGCGACGCCACGGCCCGGGTCATCGAGTGGGACCCGCCGAACCGGCTGGCCTACCGCACCGTCGACGAGTCGGGCGGCGGCCTCACCAACGAGTGGACCGTGGAGCCGACCGAGACGGACCTCAGCACCGTGCGGCTCCGGGTCAGCGGGTTCACCGAGGACCAGGACGAGGACTTCGAGGGCCTCTCCGGCGGCTGGCCGATCTTCCTCGGCAACCTGCGGCTCCACCTCGCGCACTTCCGCGGCGCCGAGGCCCGCTCGATCACCCCGACCGTGTTCCTCCCCGGGGGCCACGACGAGGCGTGGGCGAACCTGTGCGACTCGCTCGGCATCCCCGTCGACCTCAGCCCCGCCGCCCACCTCGCCACCACGGGCGAGGGCGTGCCGATGCTGAGCGGCACGGTCGAGGACACGATCTTCATCCCGAACAAGGTGTCGGCGTACATCCTCCTGATGGACGCGCCGGCGGAGGGCACCGCGTTCATCGCCGCGGAGGGCGACGGCGAGCAGGTGGGGTGCAGCGTGTGGCTCTACCTGTACGACGTCGACTCCGACGAGGTCGACGACCGCTGGACCCCCTACCTCACCGAGCGCTGGCCGGGCGCCTGACCGCCCCTGCGCCGGGGGCTACTTCACCGAGCCGGCCAGCACGCCCTGCACGAAGTAGCGCTGGAACGCGAAGAACACGACCAGCGGCACGAGCATCGACAGGAACGCGCCCGGCGCGATGACGTCCAGGTTGGAGCCGAACTGACGCGTCTGCTCCCGGATCGCGATGGTGAGCGGCGCGGACTCGGGGCGGGCGAACACCAACGCCACGAGCATGTCGTTCCACACCCACAGGAACTGGAAGATCGCGAGGGAGGCGATCGCCGGCAGCCCGAGCGGGAGGATCACCCTCAGGAAGATCGTCGCCTCGCTGGCCCCGTCCATCCGTGCCGCCTCGAGCAGGTCGCGGGGGATCCCGACGAAGAAGTTCCGCAACAGGAAGATGGCGAACGGCAGGCCGAACGCCACGTGGAACAGGACGACGCCGAGGATGTCGCCGTAGATCCCGATGTTGCCGTACATCCGGGCCACGGGGATGAGGGCCACCTGGATCGGCACCACGAGCAACGCCACCACGACGAGGAACGCGGCGTCCCGCCCCGGGAAGTCGACCCAGGCGAACGCGTACGCGGCGAACGCCGCGATGAGCACGACGAGCACGGTGGAGGGGACCGTGATGAGGACCGTGTTCCAGAAGGACTGCACGATGCGGTCGTTCTGGAGCAGCTCCCGGTAGTTGTCGATGGTCAGCTGGGTGGGCTCGGTGAGCACCGTCCACCACCCCGTCGTGTTGATGTCGGACGGCTCGCGCAGCGACGACACGGCGAGGCCGAGGGCGGGCACGAGCCAGAGGAGCCCGACCACGGTGAGCACCGCCCCGACCAACCCGCGCGACACGCGGTCGCCGATCGACGCGAGCACGCCCCCGCGGCGGGTGCCCTCCGCAGGGGCGGGGCGCGGCGCCGCGCGCCCTTCGCCCGACGCCACCGGTTCCGACCGCGCGGTGGTGCTCACCGGTTCTCGCTCCTGAATCGACGGATGTTGAACGCCATCGCCGGGATGACGAGCAGGAACAGGATCACGCCGAGGGCGCTGCCAAGTCCCTGGTCGCGGCCCCCGCCGAACGAGACCCGCCACATCTCGAGCGCGAGCACGTTCGCGTCGTACTGGGTCGACCCCGGCGGGATCACGAGCACGAGGTCGAACACCTTCAGCACGTTGATCATCAGCGTGACCACGACGACGAGGAGCACCGGCGCGAGCAGCGGCACCGTCACCCGGCGGAAGACCTGCCACTCGGTCGCGCCGTCGACCCGGGCCGCCTCGAGGGCGTCGCGGGGGATGGCGGCGAGCCCCGCCCCGATCACGACCATCGCGAACCCCGCCCAGATCCACACGTAGGCGCCGATGATCGACGGGGTCACGAGGCTCGGCCCGAGCCAGCTCAGGCCGCGGAACGGCTCGCGGAACGCGTTGCCCGCCAACCGCAGCTCGACCGGACCGTCGACCTCGAGCTCGAAGGCACCGTCGTCGCCGGTCTCGGCGGTCGCGACGACCTCCCCGTCGCGCAGCGCCTCGACCTCGATCCCGGGCAGCCCTCGCTCCCCCTCGTCGACGACCCCGGCCTCGCCGCCACCGCCGCGGGCGAAGTCCAGCCACACGGTGCCGGTGAGCGCGCCGTCGACCGGACCCGGCGTCGCCGCCTCCGTCGCGTCGTCGGGCAGCTGGTCCGGGGGGATGCCGATCAGCGCCAGCCGGGCCACGTCGCCCGGCGCGTACTCACCCGCCGAGCGGAACCCGTGGCGGATGGGTTGCAGCTCCGCGTCGTCCCGCGCCCGGATCCCCGAGTACTCGCCGCCCCCGCGGACGACGTCGGTGACGGAGGTGAGCACGGCGTTCGCGACCCCCCGCTCGGGCGCCTCCTCGTAGACCAGCCGGAAGATGACCCCCGCGGCGAGGAAGGAGATCGCCATGGGCATGAACACGATCAGCTTGAACGCCGTCGCCCACCTGACCCGTTCGGTGAGCACCGCGAAGACGAGCCCGATCGTCGTCACGACGATCGGGGCGACGACGACCCAGATCACGTTGTTGCGCAGCGCGTGCCGCGTGCGCTGCGACCCGAGCGCGTCCGCGTAGTTGTCCAGGCCGACGAAGCCGTCCCCGCTGCGGTCGAAGAGGCTGCGGACCACCGT
>CBFGTJ010000222.1:0-4860 GCA_965651815.1 uncultured Microthrixaceae bacterium
TCGACGTCGAGCGCTTCCTCGACAAGGTGCGCTGAACGGGAACGGGGTGCACTGCGCGCGACGGCCGTGCGCAGCGCGCGTCGGCGCGCCCACGCAGTGCGCCCACGCAACGGCGCACCACCTCCGTTGCCGCGGCCGCGGCACCACCCCGCCGGTAGGGTTCAGGCCTGCCATGGACCACGAGGAGGACGCGCAGGGCGCGATGACCACGCCGGCGGTCCCCGGTGCAGCGCACGACGCCGAGCCCCTGCTGCCGCGCAACGACTGGCGCAGCGTCCTGGTCCGGCTGGTGATCAGCCTCGTGTTCCTCGCCCTGCTGTTCTGGCGCCTGCCCGACGTGTCGCTGTCGGAGGTCGTCCCCGACCTGCGCGCCTCGACGTTCGGGTGGGTGGCCGTCGCGGTGCTGGTGCACGTCGCCGCGTACGCGCTGCAGACCCTGCGCTGGGCGACGGTGTCGGAGACGCTCGGCAACCCGCTCCCGTTCCGCCGCCTGTTCTCCCACCTGCTGGCCGGCGAGTTCGTCTCGAACGCCCTCCCGACCTCGTTCGGCGGTGACGTCGTGCGCGTCGTGCGGCAGGGGCGCGACACCGGCGACTTCGCGGACGCGTTCGCCTCGACCGCCATCGAGCGCCTCAGCGGGTGGATCGTCCTGCCGCTGATCTCGACCGTCGCGCTCCTGGCCGAACCGGACCACCTCGGGCTCGGCAGCGCGACGGCGGTGGCGCTGACCATCAACGGGATCACCGTCGCGGCGCTGCTGACGATCCTGTGGGTCGCGGGCCACGAGCGGGGCGCCGGACGGCTGATCGGCGTGGGCGGGTGGCGGCGCTACCTCGGTGCGGTGCACCTCGGGGTCGTCGCGTTCCGCTCGCATCCGGGGCGCGTCGTGCAGCTGCTGGTCCGCGGGCTGGGGTTCCAGGTCATGCAGTGCGCCTCGGTGTACGCCGCGGCGCGGGCGCTGGAGCTGCCGGAGGTGACGCTGCTCGCTGCGATGGCCTTCTTCCCGCCCGCGGCGATCGCGCAGAACCTGCCGCTCGCCCTGGGCGGGCTCGGGGTGAGGGAGGCGGCCTTCGTGCTGTTCTTCGGTGCGCTCGGCGTCGCGGATGGCAGCGCGATCGCCCTCGGACTGCTCGTCTACCTCGTGTTCGTCGTCGCCAGCCTGGCCGGCGCCCCCAGCTTCGCGTTCGGCCGCGGGCGGAGACCTGACGCCGTCGCCGGTCACGGGTAGCGTGGGGCCGCCGATGGAGGAGCCACCCACCCCGCTGCTCGACACGATCCAGGGTCCCGCGGACCTGCGAGATCTGGACGAGGTCCAGCTGAACCAGCTCGCCGCGGAGATCCGCGCGTTCATCGTCGACGCGGTGAACACGCACGGCGGCCATCTGGGCTCGAACCTGGGCGTGGTCGAGATCACCCTGGCGCTGCACCGCGTGTTCCGCTCGCCGCACGACATCCTGCTGTGGGACACGGGCCACCAGGCGTACGTCCACAAGCTGCTCACCGGGCGGCGGGCCGGCTTCGCGAAGCTCCGCAAGGAGGGTGGGCTCTCGGGCTACCCGTGCCGCGCCGAGTCCGACCACGACTGGATCGAGAACAGCCACGCGTCGACGGTCGTGTCGTACGCGCACGGCCTCGCCACCGCGCTGCACCTCCGCGGCGAGGACGACCGGCACGTGGTGGGCGTCCTCGGCGACGGTGCGCTCACCGGCGGCATGGCCTACGAGGGGCTGAACAACCTCGGGCACTCCGGGCGCAAGGCGATCATCATCCTCAACGACAACGGCCGGTCGTACGCACCGACGGTGTCCTCGCTGAGCGAGAGCCTCTCCCGGCTGCGCAGCTCGAGCACCTACCGGCGCCAGAGCGCCCGGCTCGAGCGGCTCATCGCCGAGCTCCCGCTCGGGGCGTACCTCGAGAAGGGCGTCGACGGCGCCAAGGCGGCGATCCGCGAGATGTTCGAGCCGCCCGCGTTCTTCGAGCAGCTGGGCGTGAAGTACCTCGGCCCCTACGACGGGCACGACATCCGCACGCTCGAGGAGGCCTTCCGCGCCGCGAGCGAGGTCGACGGCCCGGTCGTGGTGCACTGCCTGACCCAGAAGGGCCGCGGCTACGCGCCGGCGGAGAACGACCCGATCAAGAACATGCACGACACCTCCGAGCTGAAGGAGGGTTCGTACACGGCGGCGTTCTCCGAGGCGATCGCGGCCGAGGGCGAGCGCCGCCCCGAGATCGTCGCGATCACCGCGGCGATGCCGGACTCGACCGGCCTGCTGCCGTTCGGCCAGCGGTTCCCGGACCGCCTCTTCGACGTCGGCATCGCCGAGCAGCACGCGGTCACCGCTGCCTGCGGGATGGCCATGGGTGGCCTGCGACCGGTGGTCGCGCTCTACTCCACGTTCCTCACCCGCGCGATCGACCAGGTCAACCTCGACGTGGGGCTCCACCAGCAACCGGTGGTCTTCGTGCTCGACCGGGCGGGCATCACCGGCGACGACGGCGCGTCGCACCACGGCGTGCTCGACATGGTGCTGCTGTCGAAGGTGCCGAACATGACGCTGTTCGCCCCCTCGAACTACGCCGAGGTCGGCCAGATGCTGCACGACGCCCTGGAGCTGTGCACCGACGGGCCCGCGGCGATCCGCTTCCCCAAGACGATGCCGCCGGACGGGCCGGCCGAGACGGGCTCCGGGCTGTCCGCCCGCCGTGTGCGCGCCGGGTCCGAGGTCTGCCTCATCGGGGTGGGCAAGATGCTCGCCGCCGCCGTCGACGCCGCCGAGCGCCTCGCCGAGCAGGGCGTCGACGCGACGGTGTGGGACCCGCGGCTGGTCAAGCCGCTCGACCCGGAGATGCTCGCGGACGCCGCGGGGCACCGGCTCGTGGTCACGATCGAGGACGGCCTGCGCGACGGCGGTGCCGGCTCGGCGATCAGCGACGCGCTGTCCAAGCTCGCCCCGACGGGCGGCCCCCAGGTCCGGGTGCTCGGGGTGCCCTCCGCGTTCCTGTCGCACGGGAAGCCGGACGCGATCCTCGCCCGGCTCGGCCTGGACGCGGACGGCATCGTCGACGAGGTGCTCGCCTGGGCCGGCAGCGTCGCCGACCAGGCTCGCTGAGCTCGCCGGGGTCCTGCCCGACGGTCGAGGGCGGCCCGGCTCAGCGACCCAGCGGGTGCTGCCGCGGCCCGAATGCGGCGTCGATCTCCGCCGAGGAGAAGCCGCGGGGCTCCTCGCCGAGCACGGCGTAGCGGTACAGGGCGGTCTGGTAGACGCCGCTGAGCGCGGCGCCGACGACACCGACGACGAGCATCCACCCGACGAGCAGCACCACGCCCGACACCACCGCCACCGCCGCTCCGGACGCCGCGCCGAGGAGGATCAGCGGCAGGCAGGCGAGTGCGCCGACGAGGCCCGCCAGGCCGGTGACGAGACCGATCCCGGCGTGCCCCGCGACGTGCTCCCCCCAGGTGGCGCGGAACGCCGCGCCACCGCGTCGCATCGCCTCGCGCACCCCGATGCCCTCGATCACGACGAGCGGCAGCACGAGGAAGGTCACCAGCGTCCAGGCGGTGCCGGCGAGACCGGTCACGAGCCGTCCGACGAGCCCGCTGCGCTCCTGGATCGAGCGCAGCACGATCGAGACCGTCGCGCTGACCAGCGCCCACGGCAGGATCTGCCCCGCGCGCGACGCCGCGCCGGCGATCGCGGAGCCGAGCGTCGGATCACCCCCGGCGAGCCGCTCGTTGGCGGCGTGGATCAGCGCCGCCTGGAAGAAGATCGTGACGTATGCGCCGACGAGGTACCCGACGGCGGCGAGCACCCACCCGGCGACCCCTGGCGCGAACGTGGGCTCGGACGCCGAGGCGCCCGCGACGCCGAGCACCAGCGAGCCGGCGAGGAACGGCGCGACGCACAGCACCGCGGCGACGCCCGACACCACCGGGAGCAGCAGCAGTTCCTTGTCCTCGCGCAGCACCCGCCACGACGAGCCTGCCAGCGCCCACGATCGACGGAGTCGGTCCATTCCCCAAGTGTGCCGGGAAGTCGGCCGGATCGCTCCCCCGTCGGCTGAGCGCCGCCTTCCGTGCCCGCGGCGGGCCCTGTTGCCCGTGAATTTCTCCTACTACCATGTTGTAAATCATGAGCGTCGACACCCCCACCACCACCCAGGAGCCCGACTCGTCCGAGGTCGTGCTGGCCGTCACCGACGCCGCGCTGGACTCCGTGCTCTCGATCCGTGCCCAGGAGCCGGACCCCTCCGCCCTGGCGCTGCGCGTCGAGGTCACCGGCGCGCGCGGCACCGAGTTCACCTACGACCTCTCCTTCGAGGAGCTCGACGCGGTGGGCGACGACCACCTGCGCTACACGGTCGGCGAGCTCACCGTGGTGATCCCCAACGGCTCGGTCGACCGGCTCCGCGGCGCCGAGCTGGACCTGCCGCGTGCGGCCGGCCAGGGCGGCCTCGTGATCCGCAACCCGAACCGGCCCGACCCGCTCGCCGGCGTGGAGCTCGAGCTGTCCGGCGACGTCGCCGAGAAGGTGACCCAGCTGCTCGACGGCTCGATCAACCCCGCACTCGCCTCCCACGGCGGCTACGCGAGCCTCGTCGGCGTCGACGACGACTCGAACGTGTACGTCACGATGGGCGGCGGCTGCCAGGGGTGCGCGGCGAGCGCGATGACGCTGCGGGACGGGATCCGGCGGGCGATCAAGGAGGCGATCCCCGAGGTCGCCGAGGTGATCGACACGACCGACCACGCCGCCGGCGAGAACCCCTTCTACACCTGACCTGCCTGACCTGACCTGACCGGCGCTGACCTGACCGGCGCTGACCTGACCGGCGCTCGGGTCCGCACCTCCGGCCCGT
>CBFGTJ010000223.1:0-4852 GCA_965651815.1 uncultured Microthrixaceae bacterium
GTGGTGGTGCCCGTGTCGCGATCGTGGACGAACACGTCCGTCGCGCCGTTGGTGTCGTCGGGGACCAGGTTGGCGGCACTCGAGGTGAACGCGACGTACCGGCCGTCGGCGCTGATCGCGGGCGTCCGCGAATCGTCGTCGCCTTCGGTGCCGTCCGACGCGACGGACACCCGCGTGGTGGTGCCCGTGTCGCGATCGTGGACGAACACGTCGGATCTCCGGTTCGAGTCGTCGGGCACGAAGTTCGTCGCGTGTGACGAGAAGGCGACGTAGCGTCCGTCGGCGCTGAGGGAAGGGCTCGCCGATTCCCAGTCGCCTTCGGTGCCGTCGGAGCCGACCGACACCCGGGTGATCAGGACCTTCCTCGGCGGAGGGTCGGGCGGGACGCACCCCAGCGTGAGCGCTGCGAGCGCAGCCCCTGCGACCCCGAGGACCAGCCAGCTCCTCATCCGACCCCTCCCTCTGCGACGTCACCAGCCACAGCCCGGGCCCAACGTACCGCTCTGGCTCCGGACACGGCCCCGAAAACGCTCGACCGGTGGCCATGCGACTCGGTTCGCTCCCGGAGACCTGCGGCCGGCCAGGGAGTAGTGTCCAAAGGCGCGGGCGCCCGTGGAGGGTCGGGTACCGACGCCGAGGAGAGCGATGGCGACCGTGGTCGTGTCGGTGCTGTTCACCGACCTCGTCGGATCCACCGACCTGTCGTCCCGCTTGGGAGCGGACCGCAGCGACCGCGTGCGCATCGACCACTTCACGGCGCTCCGGCGCGCGCTCGACCACCACGGCGGGCACGAGGTGAAGAACGTCGGCGACGGGATCATGGCCGTGTTCGGCTCCGTCGGCGAGTCCCTCGACGCGGCCGTCGCGATGCAGAAGGCGATCGCCCGGCACGGTTCCGTCGAGCTGCCCGATGGCACGGCGGCGCCGCTCGCGATGCGCGTCGGGCTCGCGGTCGGCGACTGCGTCGAGGAGGACGGCGACTACTTCGGCGAGCCCGTCGTCCTCGCCGCACGGCTGTGCGCCGCGGCACTGGGAGGCCAGATCCTCGTGAGCGAGACCGTTCGGGGGCTCGCACCCCGCGGGCGACACGAGCTGGTGCACATCGGGCCGGTGTCGCTGAAGGGCCTGCCCGAAGCGGTCGACGCGTCGGAGGTCACGTGGATCCCCGACGACGGACCGGTCGTGGCACCCCTGCAGGACCGCCTGGTGCTGCCGGACCCCGTCGCGTTCGTCGGCCGCGCCGCCGAGCGCGAGACCCTGCGCGCCGCGTACCGCGCTGCGGCGGCGCAGGGCTGCCGTGTCGTGCTCGTCTCCGGCGAGGCGGGCCAGGGCAAGACCCGCCTGTCGATCGAGGCGGCGCGCGAGGCCGCCCAGAGTGGGGCGATGGCGCTCTACGGCCGCTGCGACCCGGAGGTCGCCGTGCCGTACCGGCCCTGGGTCGAGATGTTGGAGCACTGGGCGGTGCACGCCACCGACGACGACCTCGACGCCCTCGACCCCCGCCACCTCGCGGAGCTCACCCGGCTCGTCCCCGCGCTGCGCGGGAAGCGCCCGGTCGGCGCCTCCCTCGATGGCTGGGCCCCCTCCGACCCGACACCGACCGGCGAAACCGCCGCCGGGGACCAGTACGTCCTGTTCGGGGCGGTCGCCGGTGCGCTGGCCGCGGTGTCCGAGGCACGGCCGGTGGTGTTGGTCCTCGACGACCTCCACTGGGCCGACCGTGGCACCCTCCAGCTCCTCCGCCACGTCGCGATCACCTCACCGCGGGCACACCTGCTGATCGTCGGCACCTACCGCGACACCGACGTCGACCGCCGCCATGCCGTCACGGACCTGGTCACCTCGCTGCACCGCGACGCGGAGCTGCTGCGCGTCGAGCTGGCCGGGCTCTCCGACGACGCCGTGCTCGCCTACGTCGACCACGCGCTCGCCGAAGCGGAGGGCCGAGGGGGCGCCGACAGCCCGTGGTCCGACCCGACCACCCGCGCGAGCGCGGTAGCCCTCGCCCGGGCGCTCGCGGACGAGACCGGCGGCAACCCCTTCTTCGTCGGCGAGCTCCTCCGCCACCTGCTCGAGTCGGGCACGCTCGGCGACGACCCCGACCAGGGGTGGGTGCTGCGTGAGGACCTCGCGGAGTCGGACCTGCCCAACGGGGTGCGCGAGGTGGTCGCCGCTCGGGTCCGACGGCTCGGCGACCGCGCCGACGAGACGCTCGCCGCGGCGTCGGTGCTCGGCCGCGACTTCGACCTCGCCACGCTCGCGTCGGTGCTCGACGAGGACGTGGACGAGGTGTACGGCTGGATCGAGCCGGCGGTCGCCGCCCAGCTCGTCGTCGAGCTCGACGCCACCGGTGACCGGCTGAGCTTCGTGCACGCCATCGTGCAGCACAGCCTCTACCGGGGGATGACCGCGGGTCGGCGGGCGAGGCTGCACCGGCGCGCGGCCGAGGTCCTGGAGCACTCCGCCGGCGCGGACCAGCGTCGGTGCGTCGAGGAGGTGGCGCACCACCTCTTCGCCGGACTGCGGCGCGCCGAGCTCGACCGGGCCGTCCCGGCCGCCGAGCGTGCGGCGGAGTGCGCGCTCGCGTCGTCCGCCCCCGACCAGGCCGCGCGGTGGTTCCGCCGCGCCCTCGACGTGGTGGAGGCGGGGGAGCCGCCCGACGAGGCGCGGCGGGGACGGCTGCTGGTGCGCCTCGGCGAGGCAGAGCGGGACGCCGGCACCCCCGCGTTCCGGGAGCACCTGTTGGAGGCCGCGGCCATCGCGCGTGAGCTCGACGACGACGAGCTGCTCGTCGACGCGGCGATCGCCAACCACCGCGACATCGCGGCGAGCAGCGTCAGCGCGGTCGACCACGAACGTGTCGCCGTCCTCGAGTCCGCGCTGGACGCGGTCGGGCCCGAGGACCGCCTCCAGCGGGCGCTGGTCCTCGGCGGCCTCGCGGGCGAGCTGATCTTCAGCGGCGAGCAGCGCCGCTTCGACCTCGCGGAGGAGGCCGTCGAGGTCGCCCGGCGCACCGGCGACCCGCAGACGCTGGTGCTCGCCCTCCACCGCGCCGCCGCCGTCGCGGATGTGCCCCGGTGGTACGGACAGCGGCACCGCTGGGTGGAGGAGGCGATGGGGCTCACCTCCGGGCAGGGAGATCCCATGGGCCGGTTCCTCACGCTCACCGGGGCGATCCGCGACGAGATGACCCTGGGCCACGTCGACGCGGCGGAGCGCGCCGCCGCCGAGGCGCAGTCGATCGCGACGGAGATCGGGCGTCCGATGATGCTGTGGCACATCAGGTACCTGCGTTCGACCTTGACGCTCGTCCGAGGTGACCTGGTCGGGGCCGAGGAGCTCGCCGAGTCCGCGCTGAGGGTCGCGGTCGAGTCGGGTCAGCCCGACTCGCTGCTGACGTTCGGCGCGCAGCTGATGCAGGTCCGTTGGCACCAGGGCCGTACCGGAGAACTGGTCGATCTCCTCGTGGACAGCGTCGAGGAGCATCCGGACATGTCGGCGCTCGCCACCGCGCTCGCCTACGTCCAGTCCGTCGCGGGGGATCGGGCGGCGGGGGCGGCACTGCTCGCGCAGCTCAGGGCGGGCGGGTTCAGGTTCCGCGAGGACTGGAACTGGGGCATCACGTGCGGGCTCGCTGCCCAGACCGCGCACGAGCTGCACGACGCCGAGTCGGCCCGCCTCCTGATCGACATCCTGGCGCCGTACCGGCACCTGATCCTCGCCACCAGCGGCGCGTGCCTGCCCGCCGTCACGCACTACCTGGGGCTGCTCACCGCGACGCTCGGGCGGCCCGACGAGGCAGAGGCGCTGCTCGACGACGCGCTCGCGCGGCACCAGGCGATGCGGTCGCCGTTCCTCACGGCGCTGACCGAGCTGGAGCTCGCTCGGCTCGTCGCCACGCACGATCCGCAGCGTGCGTCGGCGTTGTCCGCGGAGGTGCGGGCCACCGCAGAGAAGTACGGGTTCGAGGGGCTCCGCGTCGCTGCGTCGTCAGGGCCTGGGTGATGCCGCGTGACCCGGTAGCTGCGGGCACCTCGGGGCTCCGTCCGAACCGTGGGTGGTTGCCGTCGCCCAGCGACGACAACCACCCAACGAACACGGCGGTCGACCGGGGGTACGCGTTCGTGTGGGCGGCCCTCCGGGGGGAAGGCCGCCCACACTCAGCTGGGATCCGCCGACCTCACTCCGGCTGTGCGGCGCTGGGATCGAGGCAGGTCCACGCGTCGATCGGAACCGGGAAGCCGAAGTCCACGAGACGGGCTGCGTTCGCGACCGGCAGCCCGAGGTCGTCGCAGATCTGCACGGCTTCCGTGCCGTCCGCGGCACGCACGACGGCAAAGGTCTCGTCGAGCGGATCACCCGAGCAGGTGCCGTCGGTGCTCGCATAGCCGATGCCGTTGCCGGCCACGTTGGCGATGCCGCTGAACACGAAGTCCCCGGGGATGACCGGGCCGTCGTCGAGCGAGCTGTCGTAGCAGCCCGGAGCGAGCCACGGCGTCACCGGGTCCGGTTCCGCTGGCGGTGGCGTGCAGGCTCCGAGTGCGAGTGCGCTCGCGGCGACACCCAGCGCCACCAGTCTCCGTACACCGAATCTGCGGTTGAACTGATCCATGGGACTTCCCTCCTCCGCATGACAAGCGTCACACCGATTCTGTTCGGCTCTTGACACTTCGGTCAACGGGGAGTTTCGAGGTGTGGCGACCGAGGTTCGGGTGGTTGCCGTCGCCCAGCGACGACAACCACCCAGGGTTCGCCTCAGCCCTGGTCGCGCCTCGTGGGGCCGGCGTCGAAGAAGAACACCTCGACCGCATCGAGCGCGGCGTCGACCGCGGGCGCCTCGATCCGCGCGGTG
>CBFGTJ010000224.1:0-4808 GCA_965651815.1 uncultured Microthrixaceae bacterium
CGGTGGCGGACGGTTACGAGAGTCTGGCGGCGGCGCGATCCCGCCGCCGGGTCCGGACGTGCTCATGACTCCAACCACCTCAGGACGGCCAGGACGCGGCGATGGTCGTCGCCGGTCGGGGGCAGGTCGAGCTTCAGGAAGATGTTGCTGACGTGCTTCTCCACGGCGCCCTCGCTGACGACGAGCTGGCGGGCGATCGCGCTGTTGGTGCGGCCCTCGGCCATGAGCGCGAGCACCTCGCGCTCCCGTGGGGACAGCGCGGCGAGGGGGTCCTGCCGGCGCGACCTGGCGAGCAGCTGCGCGACCACCTCCGGGTCGAGCACGGTGCCGCCGGCGCCGACGGTGCGGACCGCGTCGAGGAAGTCGGACACGTCGGCCACGCGGTCCTTCAGCAGGTAGCCGACGCCGCTGACGTCACCGGCGATGAGCTCCGAGGCGTAGCGCTCCTCGACGTACTGGGAGAGCACGAGGATGGCGGTCTCGGGCCAGCGCTCCCGCACCTCGAGCGCGGCGCGCAGCCCGTCGTCGGTGAGCGTCGGCGGCATGCGCACGTCGACCACCGCGAGCTGCGGCCGGTGGCGCTCCACCGCCTCGACCAGCGACGGGGCGTCGCCGACGGCCGCGACGATCTCCTCGCCGCCCTCGGTCAGGAACCTGACGAGGCCGGCGCGCAGCAGCACGCTGTCCTCTGCGATCACGATGCGCACGGGACCTCCGCGATGAGGGTGGTGGGGCCGCCGGGCTGGCTCAGGATCTGGAAGCGCCCGCCGAGGGCGCGCACCCGTTCCTCGAGCCCTCGCAGCCCGGTGCCGCGGGACGGATCGGCGCCGCCGACGCCGTCGTCGTCGACGACCACGACGAGGCGGTCGCCCTGCCTGACGACCTGCACGCTCGCGCGGGACGCACCGGAGTGGCGGGCGACGTTGGTGAGCGCCTCGGAGACGATGAAGTAGGCGGCGCTCTCGACCGCCGGCGGCGGGCGACCCGGCACGTCGACGGAGAGTGCGACCGGGATGGGCGAGCGTGCGACGACGGCGGAGAGCGCCGCGTCGAGGCCGCGGTCCTCGAGCACCACCGGGTGCACGCCGCGGACCAGGTCGCGGATCTCCTTCATCGCCGCCTTGACCTCCTCGTGCGCGTTGGCGACGAGCGGCGCCGCGGCCTCGGGATCCTCGGGGAGGCGTTCGCGCGCGGAGCCGAGGTCCATGGCGGCCGCGATGAGGCGCTGCTGGGCGCCGTCGTGCAGGTCGCGCTCGATGCGACGCCGTTCCGCCTCGGCGCTGTCCACGGCGGCGACGCGGCTCGCCTCGAGCTGCTCGACCTGCTCGGCCATGTCCCGGCGGCGGCTCCACCCGAGCGTCACCCCGGCGTAGGCCGCGGAGAGCCGGGCCATCGCCAGGGTCACCCGCGGCGCGGCGAGGACGAACAGGACCAGGCCGGTGATGCTCAGCACGGCGAGCGCGGCCCCGTCGCCCTGCTCGACCTCGAAGAGGCCGAACCCGGCACGGTCGCCGGGGAGGGCTCCCACGTAGAGCGGCAGGGCGGCGAGCGCGAGTGAACCGGCCCACGTGCTGACCGTGACGACGGTGCACAGGGCGCCGACCGGGAGGTGGAAGGTGAGGTACAGCCACTCCCGCCAGCGCTGCTGGGAGCGGAGGCGCTCGACGAAGCGCCGCCACACGTTCCTCCCCTGCAGCGGCGGGGTGGTGTCGGTCAGGTCGAGGTCGAGGAAGGCCGCGTAGCGGCTGCGCTCGAACTGCGCGAGGCCCCGGGCGACGAGGAACCCGATCCACACCACGACGACCGACAGCGGCAGCAGCACCACCAGGCTGACCGCGACGACGCCCGTCATGATGACGAACATCGTCGTGACGTGGCCCATGGCCATGTCGAGCGACAGGTGGACCAGCGACCACCAGGTGGCGGACTCCTTCCAGGGTCGCAGCAGCGTTCTCAGCACGCCGCCAACCGTACGCAGCACGCCGCGGCCCCGGCGATGGAGCGCACCGGTGTCGACGAGGTGGGGTTGTCCCCACCCCGGGCTACCGTCGCGGCGTGCGCGCCGTGGAGACCGAAGCCCGTCCGAACGAGGTCGACCCCCGCCGGTGGTGGATCCTCCCGGTTCTGTGCCTGAGCCTCTTCATGGTCGTGATGGGCAACACGGTGCTCAACATCGCGCTGCCCGAGATCTCCGAGTCGCTGCGTGCCACCGGTGCCGAGCTCCAGTGGATGGTCGACGCCTACGCGCTGGTGTTCGCCGGGCTGCTGTTCACCGCCGGCTCCCTCGGCGACCGCTTCGGCCGCAAGGGCGCGCTCACCCTCGGCCTCGTGGTGTTCGGCGCCGGCTCGCTCGGCGCGACCTTCGCGGAGGGCGCGACCGGGGTGATCGCCGGCCGGGCGGTGATGGGCGTGGGCGCTGCGTTCGTCATGCCCTCGACCCTGTCGATCCTCACCCACGTGTTCCCGCCGCAGGAGCGTGCCCGCGCGATCGGGATCTGGGCGGGCGTGGCGGGCGCCGCCGGCGCGGTCGGCCCGCTCGCGAGCGGCTGGCTGCTGCGCCACTTCTACTGGGGGTCGGTGTTCTGGCTGAACGTGCCGGTCGTGGTGGTCGCGCTCGTCGCGGGCCGCTTCCTCGTCCCACGGTCCCGCCACCCCGACCGGGTGCCGCTCGACCCGCTGGGCGCCCTCCTGTCGATCGGCGCGATCGGGTCGCTCGTCTACGGCGTGATCGAGGCGCCGTCGTACGGGTGGACCGACCCGTCGATCCTCGGCGCCTTCGGCGCGGCCGCGGTCCTGCTCGCCGCGTTCATCGGCTGGGAGCTGCGCGCGACGGACCCCATGCTGGACGTCCGCTACTTCCGCCGGCGCGGCGTCACCAGCGGCAGCCTCGCGATCAGCGCCGTGTTCTTCGGCATGTTCGGCATGTTCTTCCTGCTGACGCAGTACCTGCAGCTCGTCCGCGGGCACAGCGCCCTCGGCGCCGCCGTGCGCACCCTCCCGTTCGCGCTGACGATCATGGTCGCCGCGCCGTCGTCGGCCCACCTGGCCGCGCGCTTCGGGACCAGGGCCGTCGTCGGCACGGGGCTCACGATGGCCGGCACCGGGTTGGTGCTGGTCGGCCGCTCGGGCCTCGACACCAGCTACGCGCAGCTGGCGGTCAGCCTGGTCGTGCTCGCCGCCGGCATGGGGCTCACGATGGCGCCGTCGACCGCCGCGATCATGGCGTCACTGCCGCACGAGAAGGCGGGCGTCGGGTCCGCGCTGAACGACACGACCCGCGAGCTCGGCGGTGCGCTCGGCATCGCGGTGCTCGGCAGCCTGGCCGCGTCGACCTACACGTCGTCGCTGCGCGACGCGGCGGGCGGCGTGCCGGCGCAGGTCTCGGAGCACCTCGGCAACTCGCTCGCGGATGCCCTGCGCACCGCGGGTTCGCTCGGCGCGGACGGTGTCCGCGTGGCCGACGCGGCGCGCCAGGCGTTCGTCGACGGCATGTCGCGTGCGCTGACCGTCGGTGGGCTCGTCGCCTACGCCGGGGCCGTCGCGGTGGTGGTCCTGCTGCCGCGACGCCTGCAGGGCGGGCCGCCGCGCTGAGCCGCGGTCAGTACCCCCACTTCGAGACCATCGCGACGATGGTCACGAGGAGCACGAGCGTGTCGAGGATGCCGAACGCCTGGATGCGGCTCGTCAGCGACCGCTCGGCCATGGCGTCGTTGCGGTGGATGGCCTCGGTGAGCTTGCGGCTGCCGGGGCCGAACACCGCCATGCCGAGCACCGCGCCGATGATCACGGCGAGGAAGCCGATCGACACGAACGCGTCGGAGAACTCGTAGCCGGTCTCGATCACGAGCAGCACGCCGGAGACGAGCACGAGGATGCCGGCGACGTTGTACAGCACCCGCGCCATCGCCCCGACGTTGTCGGACCACCAGGCCCGGACCTCGTCGCTGGCCGAGGCGACCCGCGGCCCGGTGAACGCCTGGACGCCGTTCGCTCCCAGCCAGATCGCGACGCCGATGATGTGGAGGACGAGCAGGAAGTTGCGCACGTCCTCGACGCTAGTTCGGGGGGTGCCGGCGACGCGTGGACCAGCCCTTCCGTGCCGCCGCCCCCCCGGATCTGTGTCCCGGAAGTGAGGGTGCCCCCACACGTCCGGGACACTGATCGGGGAGGGGGGTCAGGGGCCGGGCCGCACGGTGCCGCCCGGCATGGGGGCGTCGTCGCGCAGGGGGTGGGTGTCGCCCGGCGGGACGGCCAGCTCGCTGGGCGTCGGCCGCGGCGGCTCCCCGTTGTGGGGGAGGACCAGGGGCTCGCCCGGCTCCAGTCGCACGTGGCGCCCGTGGTGCTGCAGCTCCATCGCGGGGCCGTCGCGCAGCTCGTAGCGGGTGGTCGCCCGGTCGATCTCGACCACGAGCCGTCGCCCGCGGTGCAGCAGGCGGAAGCGGATCCGCCGGAGCTGCTCCGGCATTCGGGGGGCGAAGGTGAGCTCGTCGCCGTGGTCGCGCATCCCGCCGAACCCCGCCGCGACGAGCAGCCACGTCCCGGCGAGCGACGCCAGGTGCAGCCCGTCGGAGGTGTTCTCCGCGGTGTCGCGCAGGTCGATCAGCGCCGTCTCGCGCAAGTACCGGTAGGCGAGGTCGAGGTAGCCGACCTCGGCGGCGACGATGCCCTGGATGCTCGCGGACAGCGACGAGTCGCGCACCGTGATCGCCTCGTAGTAGTCGAAGTCGCGGCGCTTCTGCTCGGGGGAGAAGCAGTCCCCGCACACGTACAGCGCGAACACCAGGTCGGCCTGCTTCACCACCTGGCTC
>CBFGTJ010000225.1:0-4774 GCA_965651815.1 uncultured Microthrixaceae bacterium
CGTGAGGCGAGCACGGCCCCCGGCACCTTGACGACCTTCACGCGTTCGACGAGGCCCGCGCGCCGGGCCCGCCCCTCTCTGTGCTCCCCCGCTGCCCGGCCCGCCTGCCGAGCGGTGACCAGCCCAGCTGCTCGCCACGCCCGCAGCGACACCTCGAGGGTCTCGCGGGGGTCGCGCAGCTGCACGCCGAGCCGGTCGAAGCAGTCCTCGGTGCCGCGCCAGCCGGTGACCAGCGCCATCGCCTCCTCGGTCATCGGCGAGTCGAGGGGCACGACGCGCCGAGCGGTGTCGAGGGCGCGTCCCGCCCGGACGAGCGCGCCCGGCGGCACCGGCGGAACGGGGAAGCGCCGACCCGTGACCTCGCGCAGCAGCCGCGCGAGGTCGTCCATCGTGACGAGGTGGCCGCCGAGCATCGCCCTCGGGGGCACGTCGTCCAACTCGAGCAGCGCGACGTGCGCGACCGCGAGGTCCCGCACGTCCGCGAACGACAGCGCCGCGCGGCGGGTCGGCATCACCCCGCCCGCCACGAAGCCCGACATCTGCCGGGCCGTCTCGCCGAACGCGCCCGCGACCGGAGGACCGAGGATGCCACTGGGGTACGACACGACGAGCGGCGCCCCCTCGCCCTGGTACCGCCGGGCGATCGCTTCGCAGCTCGCCTTCGAGCGCGCGTAGGCGAGGGACGACCCGGCGACCGGGGCGTCGGGCGTCAGCCGCCGTCCGGGCAGCGCCTCCAGGGCGCTCGTGCTCGAGGTGTGCACGATCCGGCGCACCCCGCGCTCGAGCGCGGCCTCGGCGACCGTGCGCAGGCCGAGCGGGTTCGCGACGAGCATCTCGTCGGCCCGGCGCCGGTCGAGGGTCACCAGCGCGGCGCAGTGCAGCACCGCGTCCGCCCCGTCGAGCGCGGCGCGCACCGAGCCGGGGTCGTTCATGTCGCCGACGACCGCGTCGAGGGCGACGACATCGGGGCGGTCAACCCCGATCGACGCCATCGCCTCGGCGAGCTTGCGCTCGTCGCGCACCAGTGCCGTCACCTCGTGGCCGGCCGCGAGCAGCGCCGCGGTCGAGTGTCCCCCGAGCAGCCCGGTCGCGCCGGTCACCATCACCCGCATCGGACCCCCCTTCCGACCGCCGCCGGCGTCAGGCGGCGTCGTCGATCCAGTCGATCGTCGGCGCGATCGTGTAGGTGCCCATCAGGGCCTGGATGAACTCGACGTCGTGCAGCGGGTCGCTCGGCTCCGCGACGTCCACGCCCTTGCTGCGCAGGTCCGCGAGCAGCGTGTCGATGACGCGGTCGTGGGTGAGGTCGTCGGTGTGGTCCATCACCTTCCGGACCTCGTCCATGTCGGCGTAGACCTCGGCGTTCCAGTGCACGAGCAGCCGGATCTCCTCCGGCCGGTAGGTGCGCACGACCTCGCCGTCGGTCGTGATCGCCCAGTCGTCGGCGTCGGGGCGGTACTCGAACCGCGAGTGGTGGCGCAGCCCCTCGATCGCACGCTCCTCCGGCCGGCCGACCGGGTCGCCGCGATGGAACATCATCTCGTTCTGCACGACGACCCCGCGGTTCCACATCGGCGTGGGCAGCGTCTTCGGCTCGGCGAGCGGACCGTCGGGCCAGTACGTGAAGGTGCCGCACTCGCCCCGGTACCACCAGGTGATGACCTGGGCCATCTTCACGATGTAGTCGGTGAACAGGCCCGACTTGGCCATCACGTTCTGCAGCCACACCGGGGTGTTCTCGATGCGCACGCCGCGGAAGGTCACCGCGTCGAGGTGCGGCACCGGGATCGACTCGTGCGGTCCGCAGATGTTGAACAGCATCATCGTCGGCTTCGCGTACGGCACCCCCCAGTAGGACCGCACCTCCTCGAGGAACCGGCTGTTGTAGAAGACGTCCTCGAGCTCGGGGTGGAAGCACACCGAGTTCTTCGCGAAGAACCCGCGGAACTGCGCGGTGGCGATGTCGTCGAGGGTCAGCCCGTGGTCCTCGGGCACGACGCCGGTGGTGGTGGCGATGACCTCCTCCACGCTCTGGAAGTGCTCGGCGATGATGCTCGGCCAGGGGCCACCGCGCTGGATGACCCGCAGCATCCGCTCGTACTGGTCCTCGGTGTAGACGTCCTCGAGGATCCGTGGGGGTGCCACGGGTGTGAGGACCCGGGCGAGCTGTTCGGCGTGGTCCGGCACGTCGGTCTCCTTCCTGCGCCTGGACGTGCGGAGCGGCGCGCCGTGCGACGAGCACACCCCCCGACGACCCGTCGAAGGAGCATGGTACACCTCGATAACGACGTTGTTATCGACTGGATCGGGCGCCGTGGAGCGGCGCGTGGTCGAGGTGCGGCAGCACGTACCTCGAGAACAGCTCGCACTCCTCGCGGTGCGGGTAGCCCGACAGGATGAACGTGTCGATGCCCAGATCGCGGTACGCGAGGAGCTTGGCGAGGACCTGGTCCGGGTCGCCGACGATCGCGGCGCCGCACCCGCTGCGGGCCCGGCCCACGCCCGTCCACAGGTGGTCCTCCACGTAGCCCTCGTCGCCCGCCGCCTCGCGCAGCTCGGCCTGGCGGCGCACGCCCGCCGACGCGCTGTCGAGCGAGCGCTCGCGGATGCGCCGCCCCTCCTCGTCGTCGAGCCGGCTGACCAGGCGGGCGGCCGCGGCGCGGGCGTCGGACTCGGTCTCGCGCACGATCACGTGCACCCGGTACCCGAACCGGAGCCGGCGGCCGTGGCGCTCGGCGCGGGCGCGCAGGTCCTCGACCGTCGCCGCGACGGCCGGCATCGTGTCGGGCCACATGAGGTAGACGTCCGCCGCGGCCGCGGCCACCTCGCGGGCGTGCTCGCTGAGCCCGCCGAAGTAGAACAGCGGCGGCCCGCCCGACACGGTGCGGACCCGGGGCGGTTCGACGGTGAGGTCGACGTGCTCGCCGTGCTGGTCGAGCGCCGCGCCGGACAGCAGCGTACGCAGCGCGGTCATCTCCTCGAGGGTGCGGGCGTAGCGCTCCGCCGAGGGCAGCGACTCGCCGGGGCGGTCGCTCGAGATGATGTTGACGGCGAGCCGCCCGCCGAGCATCTGGTCGATCGTGGCGAGCTGGCGGGCGAGCTGCGGCACCCACATCTCACCGCAGCGCACGGCGAGCAGCAGGCCGAGGCGTTCGAGCCGGGGTGCGATCCCCGCGGCGAACGCGACCGAGTCGATGCCCAGCGCGTAGCCCGACGGCAGGAGGATCGTGTCGAACCCGCCGCGCTCCGCCGCGAGGGTGATGTCGCGGCAGTGCGCCCAGGAGCTGCGCAGCTCGGGGTCCGGGACGCCGAGGTACTCGTAGTCGTCGTCGCAGAGGGCCGCGAACCACGCGACCTCCACCGGTCGTGTCACGGGAGGGGTGCTCCTTCGCTCGCCTGGACGAGGTCGTAGACGTCGCGCCGGTCGAGCCGCACCTCGACGGCGCGGGCCGCGGCGCGCAGGCGCTCGGGCTGCTGGGAGCCGACCAGCGCGACCGGGCGGCTGGGGTGCGCGAGCACGAACGCGATCGCGACGGCGGCACGGTCGACACCCTCGCGCGCCGCCAGGCGGTCGAGGACCTCGACCAGCTCCGGGCGGAGCCCCTCGCCGCTCACCATGCGCCCACCCGCGAGGGGCGACCACGCGAGGACCGCCAGCCCGTCCCGCTGCGCGAGGTCGAGGGTGCCGTCGCGCAGCGGGTCGAGGTGCGCGACGGAGAGCTCGGGCTGGGTGGAGGCGAGCGGCACCCCCGCGTCGCGCAGGTGGGCGGCGAGCGCCTCGGTCTGCGCCGGCGTGTGGTTGGAGACGCCGACCTCGCGCACCTTCCCCTCCTCCCGCAGCGCGGCGAGCGTGGCGGCGACGTCCGCGGGGTGGGTGAAGAGGTCGGGGCGGTGGACCTGGTAGAGGTCGATCACCTCGACCCGGAGGCGTCGCAGCGACGCCTCGCACGCCGCCCGCAGCCCCGCCGGGCTCGAGTCGTAGGGCACGCCGGGGCGGATGCCGCCCTTGGTGGCCAGCACCATCCGTTCGCGCAGCTCGGGGGCGTCCGCGAGCACGCGGCCGATCAGGTCCTCGACGGCGCCGAAGCCGGCGCCGCCCCAGTCGAGGCCGTACACGTCCGCGGCGTCCACGAGCGTGAGTCCCACGTCCAGCGCCACCTCGAGCAGGCGGCGTGCGTGGTCGACGTCGTGGTGCACGTAGCGCCAGAGCCCGAAGCCGACGGGCCCGCACTCGAGCCCCGAGGCGCCGATGGGCCGCGGTGCTGCGTCGACCAGGTCCCCACCGGCGGCTCCCGCTTGCACCTCGGTTCCTCCCCTCCTCGTGCGGCGCGACGCCCGCCGCCCGGGGCGGCGGTCCGTGCACGCACCGTAGACTCCCGCCCCGCCGGTCCGGGCACGGCTCGGGCGCTGCGACGGTGCGGAGGACGGGAGCGACGATGGCGAGCGGGGGGTCGGACGAGCTGCGCTACGGGATCATCGGCTCGGGGATGATGGGCATCGAGCACATGCTCAACCTGATCGCGATCGACGGGGCGCGGGTCACCGCCATCGCGGATCCCGAGCCGTCCTCCCGCGAGCTCGCCACCGCGCTGACCGGGCTCGACGGCAAGGACGGCCGCCCGTCGGTGGTCGAGTTCGACCACCACGGCGAGCTGCTCGACAGCGGGCTCTGCGACGCGGTGGTCGTCGCGACACCGAACCACACCCACGTCGACGTGCTGCTCGACGTGCTCGCCACCGGCACCGACGTGCTCGTCGAGAAGCCGCTGTGCAC
>CBFGTJ010000226.1:0-4696 GCA_965651815.1 uncultured Microthrixaceae bacterium
GGACGAACCAGCGAGAGCACATCCTCGACGTCGCGCTGCAGCTGATGTCGAGGGCGGGCTCCGCGGGCGTGAGCATGCGCCAGCTCGCCCGCGCCTGCGGGCTGCAGGTCGCCGCCATCTACCACTACTTCCCGTCCAAGGACGCGCTGCTCACCGCGGTCATCGAGGAGCGGCGCTACTCGAGCCGACTGGTGGACGAGCCGTTCGACATCGAGGCGGACGGGTCGGTCGCCGAGCGGCTGCGTTCGGTGTTCCGCATGTTCTGGGCGGGCGCGCTCGAGGAGGAGCCGGTGCTGCGGCTGCTGCTCGGCGAGGCCCTGCGCGGTGAGCCGGCGGCGCTGCCCACCGGCGCGTCGCTGCTCGAGGTGTTCCGCACCGGCGTGATGATGGCCCTCGAGCAGCACGTCCCGGAGGTCGAGGACCCCAAGGCGGTCAGCGAGGTCTACATCGCCCAGGTGTTCAGCGCGTTCATCCGCCACGTGTTCGAGCCGGACCTGGATGCCACCGTGCTGGGCGACCAGCACGCGGACGTCGTCGTCAAGGTCGTGCTCGGCTCCTCCGGCTGACCCGCCCCCCACCCGTTCTGTGTTCCGGAACTGAGGGCACACCCTCACTTCCGGAACACAGTTCGGAGGTGGGGGCGGGTCAGAGGTGTTCGGCGAGGAAGGCCGCGACGTCGCCCACGACGCGTCGGCCGATCGCGGTGCCGGGCATCTGGGCGCACAGGTGCACCCCGCCCTCGAGGTGGTGCAGCGTCACCGGCACCCCCGCCTGCTCCAGGCGCCCCGCGTACGCGATCCCCTCGTCGCGCAGCGGGTCGTAGCCGGCGACGACGACCAGCGCGGGCGGCAACCCCGAGAGGTCCTCGCAGCACAGCGGGCTCGCGTCGGGACTGGAGCGGTCGGCGGGGTCGGGCAGGTACGCCTCGGTGAAGAAGTCCATCGTCTCGGCCGTGAGCAGGTAGCCGGACGCGTTCTGCTCCCGTGACGGGTGCTGCGAGGGCGACGCGAGGTCGGTCACGGGGTACACGAGCACCTGGGCGGCGGGCGTCGCGGCCGCGTCCCCCGTCGCCGCGCGGTCGCGCAGCCGCCGGCAGGTGACGGTGGCGAGCTGGCCGCCCGCCGAGTCGCCACCGACCGCCAACCGCGTCGGATCCACGCCCAGCTCGTCGCCGTGGGCGAGCAGCCACGCGACGGCCGCCTCGGCGTCGTCGTGCGCCGCGGGGAACCGGTGCTCGGGGGCGAGCCGGTACGCGATCGAGACGACCGCCGCCCCGCTCGCGGCGGCAAGGTCCCGGCAGAGGGCGTCGTGGGTGTCGAGGTCGCCGATCACCCACCCGCCGCCGTGGAGCCACACGAGCCCCGGCAGCAGGCCGTCGGCACCCTTGCGGCGGTAGGTGCGCACCCTGAGGTCGCCGGCCGGACCCGGGATCGTCGTGCCCTGCACCTCGACCTCGTCGGACCCCGGCCCGAGCATCGACACGAGCCCGGCGAAGGAGTCGCGCAGCTCCTGGACGCGCTCCTCGCTCGGCGGCGGCTGCTCCACCGCGTTGACGAGGTCGACGATCGGCTGCAGCTCAGGGTCCAGTGCCATGTCCCTCCGATCGGTGCTCCGCCGCCCGGGCGGCCTCCCACTCGGCGATGTGCTCCCCCATCGGCGTCGACGGCGGGCCGCCGACGAACGGCCACAGCTCCTCGGCGATGCGCCGCCAGTTGCCCCGGGCCCGGAGGTCGCCGAAGAGCGCGAAGAGTCCGAGGTTGATGCGCTGCACGATCACCATGAACGGCGGCAGGTTGGCCGCCTTCATGATCTCGGCGTGCGGGCCGGTGAGGTCGAAGAACCGCCGCACGGACTCCGAGGAGTACTCGGGCGTGATCTCGCGCACCTCGTCGTCCATCACGAACTCGTAGAAGTGCCCGAAGTAGTCGAGCAGGTCGTCGTCGCCCACCTCGACCGACGGGTCCAGCACGCCGATCCGCTCGACGATCTTGCGGAACGCCGGCACGTCCCGCTCGAGCACGATCGCGGTGATCATCTCCTCGAAGACCTCCACCTCCGCGGGGGTGAAGATCTTGCAGAGGCCGAAGTCGAGGAACGTGACGCGGCCGTCCCGGCCGAAGAGGTAGTTCCCCGGGTGGGGGTCGCCGTTGAAGGCGTGGAGCCGGTAGATGCTCCCGAAGGCGAAGCGGTAGAGGCACTCCGCCGCCAGCTGGCGCTGCTCGTCGTCCCACCCCACCACCTCGGCGAACCGCGCGCCCTCGGCCAGCTCGGTGGTCAGCACCCTCGCCGTGCTGGCCTCGTCGACGACCTCCGGCACGTGGATGTACGGGTGGCCCCGGTAGGCGTCCGCGAAGCGCCGCTGGTGGCTCGCCTCGAGGCGGTAGTCGAGCTCCTCGACGAGGCGGGTGCGCAGCTCGGCCACGATCGGGCCGGGGTCCATGCCGGGGAACAGCATGCCCATCACCTGGAACAGCAGGTCGGTGTTCTCGAGGTCGGCGGCGACCGCCCGGTCCACGCCGGGGTACTGCACCTTGACCGCGACGGGGGTGCCGTCGTGGGTGACCGCCCGGTGGACCTGCCCGATGGACGCGGAGGCCATCGGCTCCTCGTCGAACTCGGCGAACGCCTCCTGCGGGGACCGGCCGAGCTCGGCGGTGATGACCTGCTCGACGAGGTCGGAGGACATGGCGGGGGCGTCGGCCTGCAGCTGCGCGAGGGCCTCGCGCACCGGCTCGGGCAGGCCCTGGTCGAGGTAGCTCGCCATCTGGCCGAGCTTCATGAGGGCGCCCTTCATGCCGCCCAGGGCCTCGGCGACCTGCTCCGCGGTGCGCAGCTCATAGCTGGCGCGCAGCTCGGCGCGCCGCTCGGGTGGGGCGAACGCGGCGCGCGCCCGCATCCCCACGTAGTCGGAGCCGCTGCGGGCGCCGATGCGCGCCAGCTGCGCGGTGCGCGACAACCGGTCGGTGCTGAGCACCGGAGGGTCCGTGGCTGCCGGCGGTGCCGTCGCGGCGGGTGTGCCGGCTCGCCGGCGCGCCCGAGCGAGCGCGAGCCCGGCAGCGCCCGCGGCGACGGCGAGCGGCACGCCGAGGCCCAGTGCCCGGGCCCTCCTCGACCGGGTCACGGCGCCGTCAGGACTCGGTGATCGTGACCGACTCGATCCGCACCTCGTCGCGGGGGCGGTCCTGCGGTCCGGTCGGCACCCGCTGGATCTGGTCGAGCACGTCGAGGCCGTCGATCAGCTTGCCGAACAGCGAGTACTGCGGCGGCAGGGCCACGCCGTGGGGACCGGAGACGATGAAGAACTGGCTGCCGTTGGTGTTGGGCCCGGCGTTGGCCATCGCCAGCGAGCCGATCTCGTAGCGGCCCGGCGCCGGCAGCTCGTCCTCGAAGCGGTAGCCGGGGCCACCCCTGCCGGTCCCCTCCGGGCAACCGCCCTGGATCATGAAGTCCTGGATGATGCGGTGGAAGGTCAGCCCGTCGTAGAAGTGGTACCGGGCCAGCGAGACGAAGTTGTTGACGGTCTTCGGGGCGTTCGTGGCGTGCAGGAACGCCGTCATCGTCCCGTGGTTCGTGGCGATCTCCGCCTGGTAGCTGCGGTCCGGGTCGATGCACATCGGCATCGGCGCCGAGAACTTCGTGGTGCGGGGGGAGGATCCGTCGGGAGCGGGGCAATCGGTGGCCATCGGCCGAGACTAACCCCCGGCGGCGGGACCGGCCGCTGCGGGACCGGCCACGTGCCCGCGGCAGGTCAGCGGAACAGGTCGAGCACCGCCTGGGCGTCGGGCTCGACGGTGATGAGGACCGCGGCGCCGCCGCGGCGGACCCCCTCGGTGGGCAGCACGACGCTCTCGGGGTCCGAGGAGCCGAGCCGCCGGACCAGCCGCAGCGCCGAGAGGAAGTCGAGGCCGGAGTCGACGACCAGCTCCGAGGACATGGCGTCCGCGACGCGGGCCAGCTCGATCGGGTTCCGGCTCGAGCCGACCTCCGCGAGCACGGTGCGCAGGAACGCCTGCTGGCGCTGCTGGCGGCCCAGGTCCGCGGTGGGCTCGAGCACCTCCCGGCCGTCGATCACCTCGGTGTAGTTGCGCGACCGGGCGTACGCGAGCGCCTGGGTGCCGTCGAGGGTCACCTCGCCCGCCTCGGGGATCACCAACCCGGAGGCACGGTCGAACGCCGGGTGGGGCACCTCCATCGTCACGCCGCCGAGCGAGTCGACGAGGCCGACGAACGACGCGAAGCCGATCTCGACGTAGTGGTGCACCGGCACGTCCAGGCTCGACCGCACGGTGGCGACGAGGTTCGCCGGGCCACGGTTGTAGGCGCCGTTGATGCGCCCCTCCACGCCGGTGTCGGCGATCGTCACCCACAGGTCCCGGGGGATCGACATCATGCGGGACCCCTCGGAGGACGTGCGCAGCAGGATCAGCGTGTCGCTGCGCTTCCCGGTGACGCCGCTGTCGCCCTCGGGGTCGAGCTCGTCGCGGGCGTCCGAGCCGACGAGCAGGTAGTTGACCTCGTCCCCGGTGACCGGGTCGAGCACGTCGTCGAGGTCCACCGTCTCGATCCGCGACCAGGTGATCCAACCCCAGGCGAGGACGCCGAGCAGCCCCAGCAGCAGCGCGGCGAGCGCCACCAGCAGCCACCGTCGACCGCGGCGGCGTCCGGGCCCGCCCGGGCGCTCGGGTGCCGGGGCGGT
>CBFGTJ010000227.1:0-4686 GCA_965651815.1 uncultured Microthrixaceae bacterium
CACCACTCGCTCACCGACGGCATCGGCGGGATCGAGCTGGCCGCCAACGTCGTCGACCTGCAGCGGGAGCCGGCCGACCTCGGCCCGCTGCCCGAGGCCCCGACCGCGGGTGACACCGGGATCCTCGACGAGTGGACCGCCCCGATCGCGGTGCAGGCGGAGCGGCTCGCCGCGTCGCTCCGCCGTGCGGCCGGCGTCGCGCCACGGGCGGCGCTGCGGGCCGCCACCCGACCGGTCGCCACGGTGGGCGAGGCGATCGGCACGGGCCTGGCGCTCGCACGCTTCGCCCGACCGATCACCTCGCAGTGCTCGACGGTGATGACCGAGCGCAGCCTGCGGCGCCACTTCTCCGAGCTCGACCTCCCGTTCGACCGACTGCGCGCCGCGGCTCGCCGCGTCGACGCCACCGTGAACGACGCGTTCCTGTCGGGCATCTCCGGCGGCATGCGCCACTACCACGAGCTGCACGGTGCCCCCGTCGACCGCCTGCGACTCGTCATGCCGGTGAACGTGCGGGAGCCCGACGACCCCATCGGTGGGAACCGGGTCACGCTCCCCCGCTTCGAGGTGCCCGTCGGGATCGCCGACCCCGGCGTGCGCACCGCGGAGATCGGCCGCCTGGTGCGGCAGGTGCGGTCCGACCCGGCGATCCCGCTGTCCCAGCACCTCGCCTCGGTGCTCAACCTGCTCCCCGTGTCGATCACCGGCGGGATGCTCAAGCGGGTCGACTTCGTCGCGAGCGACGTGCCCGGGTTCCGCGAGCAGGTGTACCTCGCCGGGTCGCGCATCGACGCGTTCCACGCGTTCAGCCCGACCCTCGGCTCCGCCGTGAACGTGACGCTGATGTCCTACGCCGGCACCTGCCACCTGGGGGTCAACACGGACGAGGCCGCCATCCCCGACCCGGACACGTTCCTGACCTGCCTGCAGAAGGGCTTCGACGAGGTGCTCGGCCTCGCCGGGTGAGGCGCGGGCGCTCAGCCGGTCGGCATCCCGACCACGGGTGGCCGGCCGTGCCCGTCCGCCTCGCACTGGGCGAGGTACACCTCGAGCACCAGCGCGGCGTCGACGACCATCGTCACCTCGCCGTCGGGCGAGAGGTCGAGGTTGGAGCCGTGGATGACGAAGGTCGCCTCGGTCGGCTCGGTGTTGTCCGCCGGCACCGTCAGCGTGTGCACCGAACCGGCGGGCTCGAACAGCCACGACCCGGCACGGTTCACGAAGTCGTACTCGAGGTACTTCCACGCCCCCGAGTGGGTGATCCCGTACACGTCGCCGGTGTGGCGGTGGGTGGGGATCTGCACGCCCGGCTGGAACCGGTTGCGGATGATCCACAGGCCGCGGGCGAGGTCGACCTGCAGCACCTTGAGCTCGACCCCGTCGTCGACGGTGGCCCAGGGCAGCTCGTCGGCGGCGAGGTGGGCGACCTCCGGCCGTGGGAAGGGTGCGGTCGTCTCGATCGTGGTCATGTCGCCTCCCGACGTGTCGTCCCGCGCCGCACCTCGAGCGGCAGGGACCTGAGCGAGTTGTTGAGGTTGGAGCGCTGGCGCACCGGGGCTCCGGCCAGCTCGATGGAGGCCCACGCGTCGAGGACCTCGTCGAGGAACACTCGCGCCTCGAGCCGCGCGAGGTGCGAACCGAGGCAGTGGTGGGTGCCGATGCCGAACGACAGGTGCGGGTTGGGGTCCCGGTGGATGTCGAAGCGGTGGGGATCCGCGAACACCCGCTCGTCGCGGTTCGCGGACGTGTAGAGCATCGCGAGCTTGTCCCCCTCCGCGATCGGTGTGCCGGCGAGCTCCGTGTCCACCACCGCGGTGCGGCGGAAGTGGTGCAGCGGGTTGGCCCAGCGCAGCACCTCCTCCACCGCCGAGGGGATCAGTGCGCGCGAGGTGCGCAGCTCCTCGAGCTGCTCGGGGTGCTGCAGCAGTGCCAGCAGCATCGACGACAGCAACGTCCGGCTCGTGTCGTTGCCCGCGACGACGAGCTGCACGAAGAAGCTGCCGAACGCGACGTCCGACATCGGTTCGCCGTCCACCTCGGTACCGAGCAGCACGGTCACCAGGTCGTCCGCGGGTCGCTCCCGCCGGTGCGCCGCCAGCTCGATCGCGTACATCGCCATCTCCACGCTCGCGTGCAGGGCGTCGTCCGAGGCCGCCTCGCCGACCGAGGGGTCCTGTCCCCCGACGCACCGCTCCGCCCATCGGTGCAGCTGCGGGCGGTCCCCGGTCGGGATGCCGACGAGCTCCCCGATGACCTCTGCGGGGATGCGAGCGCAGAGGTCGTGGACCGCCTCGACCCGGCCGTCGCCCACCGCGTCGATCGCCTGGCGGCACACGGCGCGGACGCGCGGCTCGAGCCCGGCGACGACCCGGGCCCGGAAGTGCGGCGACAGCGGGGCGCGGTGGCGGTCGTGGCGGGGCGGGTCCATCGCGAGCAGCATGTCCCGCACCATCGACAGCGACCCCTCGTCGAGGTCCTCGAGGGTGACCCCGCCGCGCTCGGCGGAGTACACCTGCGGGTTGCGGGCGACCTCGATCACGTCGGCGTGGCGCAGCACCGCCCAGTAGGCCGTGCCGTCCGGCATCGGCACGCGGTGCACCGGGTCGTCGCGGCGCAGCCGCTCGAGCTCCGCGTGGGGCGGCCCGGCGACGTAGGTGTCGGGGTCGTAGAGGTCGATGGCGGCGTCCGGCAACAGCACCCCCCTGCGGACCCGCGGAGGGTACCGCCTCAGCGACGGCGGAGTCGCTTGGTGTCGGCGAGGAGCTCGGCGATGGCGCGCTCGAGCTGCAGCCCGAAGATCACCCTCGCACCGTCCCCGGCCGCGGGGCGCAGGGCCTCCACCAGCGCCGCCGGCTCCGAGCCGGTGCCGAACCCCTGGCGGACCGCGTCGACGAACAGGTCGACGAGCTCCGCGGCGGCCTTCCCGAGGTGCTGCTGGAGGATGGCGCCCGCCTGCAGCACCAGGTCGATGTCCACGCCGTCGGCGACGAGCCGCACCGCGATGTCCAGGAGTGCAGGCGCCGGCACGAGCCACGAGTCGCCCTGGCGGACCAGGAGGCCGGCCTCCTCGAAGTGCCCCTGGGTGCCCGGCGGGGTGCCTTCGAGCAACGGTGCGAGCTCCCGGCGGGACATCAGGCGCGGTTCGTCCGGTCCGAACGAGCCGCGCAGCGTGGCGTCGAGCCCGAGCCAGTCGGCGACGCGGGTCGACGCGTCGCCCTCCTGCAGCAGGGTGCGGATGGCGGGGAGCTTCAGGCCGCGGTCGCGCAGCTCGCCGACGAGTCGGAGGCGTTCGACGTGGTGGGTGCCGTAGCGGGCGACCCGGGCGTCCTTGCGGTCGCGCTCGGGTTTCTGGAGGAGCTTCTCCGCCTGGTAGAAGCGGATCGTCCGGGGCGGCACGCCGGTGACCTCGGCGAGCTCCTCCAGCGTGAGCGAGAGCTCGCCGCCATCCGCCGGCTCGCCCGCTGGATCCTCCTCCTGGGCGACCCGTTCGGCCATCACCTGATCCTGCCACGACCGTGGCCTCCGGCCGGGATGTGACCGTTGACGCCCCCCGCTACCGTTGACAGCTGGCACTGTTGCTGACAGTCTCCACTGTCATGATCTCCCCGGGCGTCGTCGGCCGAGCGCTGGCCCGCCTCACCACCCCCTTCGACCCCGACGCCTACCTGTCGTTCCTCCACCCGCTGTGGGGCACCAAGCTCCGCGGCGTGGTCGAAGCCGTCACGCCCGTCACCGCGGAGGCCGCCGCCATCACGATCCGGCCGAGCGCCGGCTGGCCCGGGCACGTGCCCGGCCAGTTCACCACCCTCGGGGTGGACGTCCGCGGCGTGCGCCACCACCGCTGCTACTCGATCACCTCGGCACCCGGCACGCGGGACCGCCGCGGGCCGCTCATCGAGGTCGTCGTGCAGGCCGTGCCCGGCGGCACCGTCTCGCAGCACCTCGTGCACGACGTCCGCCCCGGCGAGGTGGTGCGGCTGTCGGCGCCGGCGGGTGAGCTCACCCCCGACGTCCACGCCGGACCGGTGCTGTTCGTCACCGGCGGCAGCGGGCTCACCCCTGCGCTCGGCGTGCTCCGAGCCCTCGACCGCGAACGCCCGGCCGGCGCCGACGTCGTGGTCCTCCACCACGCGACGGACCCGGGCCGGTGCCTCCACCTCGAGGAGCTGGAGCGGCTCGACCGGACGATCGAGGGAGTGCGGATCACGACGACGTTCACCCGCACCGGACCGCGCCGGCACCTCGACGCCGAACGCCTCGAACACCTCTGCCCGGACTGGCGGGAGCGCACCGCGTACGTGTGCGGGCCAGAGGCGATGGTCGCCACCGCCACCGACCTCTGGCAGCGCGAGGGCCTCGGCGACCGACTGCTCGTCGAGCGCCACACCCAGCCCCGGGCCGCCGCGGCGGCCGCGCCGCTCGACGGGGCGACCGTGCGCTTCGCCGCCTCGGGCGTCGAGGTGCTCGCCGAGGGCTCGACGTCGCTGCTGGAGCTCGCCGAGCGTGCCGGGCTCCCCGCCCCCGCGGGGTGCCGCAGCGGGATCTGCCACACCTGCTCGACCCGCCTGGCGGAGGGCTGCACGCTCGACCTGCGCGATGGGCGCGAGTCCGTCGCGGGCGAGCACGTGCAGCTGTGCGTCAGCGCCGCGGCCTCGGACGTCACGCTCGACCTCTGAGCCCGACCTC
>CBFGTJ010000228.1:0-4639 GCA_965651815.1 uncultured Microthrixaceae bacterium
GACCGCGCCGGGCCACCGCGGACCTCGCGGCCGCGGCGGACCCGGCCAGCCCGGCTCGAAGGCCACCGGCGGCCCGAAGCGCAAGGCCGGCGGGAGCCGCACCGGCGCGCCGAGCGGGGCCCAGCGCAACGGCGCCAACCGCAACGGCGCCGCGAACCGCAACGGTGCCGCCAACCGCAACGGTGCCGCCAACGGGGCGAACCGCACCAGCGCCGGTCCACGTCGGCGCCGGCGCAGCGGCTCGGGTGCCCCACGGGCCTGACGTCGGCCCCGAGCGGGCGGACCGTGACGTCCGACATGTTTCGCCAAACTAATTAGCCAAGTAAACTATCTGGCGATGTCGTCCACACCCACCGTCCCGGACAAAACCTCACCGACCGAGCAGGACGCGGACGACGTGGTCGAGCTCGCGGCGCGGCTCCGGCTCGCCGCGACCCGCCTCGCTCGCCGCCTCCGCGGCGAGGGCGGCGTCGGCCTGTCGCCCAGCCTCCTCTCCGCGCTCGCGGCCGTGCACGTGCACGGCCCCGTCGCGCTCGGGGCGCTCGCCGAACACGAGGGCATCGCCCCGCCGTCGGTCACCAAGGTGGTCGACCGCCTCGAGGGGCGGGGGCTGGTGGAGCGGATCGTCGACGAGCAGGACCGGCGGATCTGCCGGGTCGTGACCACGCGCGAGGGCGAGGAGCTGCTCGCCGCGTCGAGGGCGCAGAAGACCGCCTGGCTCGCGAACCGGCTCTCCTCCGTCGTGCCCGAGCGGCGTGCAGCACTGCTCGCCGCGCTCGACGTGCTCGAGGAGCTCGTCAGCGGCGATCCGGGGACCGAGTCCCGGCGAGCCGTCGACGAGGTGAGCGCGTGACGAGGCTCAAGCACTTCACCGGCACCACCTTCGAATCGCTGCGGTACCGCAACTTCCGGCTGTTCTTCGTCGGGCAGAGCATCACGCAGGTCGGCACCTGGCTCTACATGGTCGCCCAGACGCTGCTGGTGCTGCAGCTGACCGACAGCGGCTTCGCCCTCGGGCTGCTCGCCGCCACGCAGTTCGGCCCCGTGCTCCTCTTCGGCGCCTGGGCCGGTGTGGTCGCGGACCGTTCCGACAAGCGCCGCCAGCTCGTGCTGCTCCAGAGCGTCTCGCTGGTGCAGGGGCTCGCCATGGCCGGGCTCGCCGCGATGGGCGACCCGCCGATCGCGGGCGTCTACGCGCTCGCGTTCGTCAGCGGCCTGGTCACCGCGTTCGACAACCCGGCCCGCCGCTCGCTCGTGGTCGAGATGGTGCCCGAGGCCCAGGTCACCAACGCGGTCAGCCTGAACAGCGCGCTGATGACCGGCGCACGCGTCGTCGGGCCGGCCGTCGCCGGCCTGCTCGTGGTCACCCTCGGCTTCACGTGGACCTTCCTGTTGGGCGGACTGTCGCGGCTCGCGGTGATCGACGGCCTGCGGCGCATGCGGGCCGAGGAGATGACCCCCGCACCGCTGCTGCCCCGGGCGAAGGGCCAGGTGCGCGAGGGCCTCCGCTACACCGCCAGCGTGCCGAAGCTGTGGATCCCGCTGGTCATGGTCGCGGTGGTCGGCACCCTGGCGTTCAACTTCCAGGTCGTGTTCCCGATCTTCGTCAGCCACGACCTCGACTCGCCGCCGTCGACCTACACGATCCTCTACTCGGTGGTCAGCCTCGGCTCCTTCGCCGGTGCGCTCTCGGTCGCACGACGCTCCGGGACGACCGTGCGGTACGTGGCGGGCAGCGCGATCGCGTTCGGCCTCGGCATGGCCCTGCTCGCGGTCGCGCCGAACCGCACCGTCGCCTTCCTCGTCGCGCCGCTCATCGGCTTCGCCAGCATCTCGTTCATGACCTCGTCGACCGCGCTGGTCCAGGTCGAGGCGCTGCCCGAGATGCGCGGCCGGGTGCTCGCCCTCCAGGCGATGGTCTTCCTCGGGAGCACCCCGATCGGCGGCCCGATCGTGGGCTGGGTCGCCGAGCAGGTCGGTGCCCGTTGGTCCATCGCGCTGGGCTCCCTCGCGTGCCTCGCCGCCGGAGCGTGGGGCTACGGCGCGGAACGCCGTGGAGCCGAGCGCCGCGCCGCGGAACGCGACCACGCCGAGGCGGGTTCCGACGGTCGACCACCGAGGGAGATGGCAGGCGCCACATGATGCCGATGCACGGAGGACCGGGGATGGCCACGGTCCGGGGGCTGTCCCGGGACCGTTCCGTCGCACGCCACCGCCTCGCGCCCGGCACGTTCCGGCGCATCCTCGGCTTCGCCCGGCCCTACCGGATGTGGATCGTGGCGTTCGTCGCGCTGATCCTGTTCGAGGCGGTGCTCGGGGCGGCGACGCCGCTGGTGTACCGCGAGATCATCGACGTCGGCATCGCGGAGCGTCGCACCGGCCTCGTCGTCGCGCTCGGCTTCGTCCTCGCCGGCCTCGCGGTCGTGAGCGCGGTCGCGTCGCTCGTCCAGCGGTGGTTCTCGGCCCGCATCGGCGAGGGGCTGATCTTCGACCTGCGCACCTCGGTGTTCGACCACGTGCAGCGGCAGCCCGTCGCGTTCTTCACGCGCACCCAGACGGGCTCGCTGGTGTCGCGCCTCAACAACGACGTGATCGGCGCGCAGCAGGCGTTCACCTCGACCCTCTCCAACGTCGTCGGCAACCTCGCGACGCTGGTCGCGACGTTGGTGGCGATGCTGGTCCTGTCCTGGCAGATCACGCTGCTCGCGCTGGTGCTGCTGCCGCTGTTCCTGCTCCCCGCCCGCGCCCTGGGTCCGAAGCTCTCCGCGATCACCCGCGAGCGCTACCAGGTGGACGCCGCGATGGGGCAGACGATGACCGAGCGCTTCAACGTGTCCGGGGCCCTGCTGGTGAAGCTGTTCGGGCGCCCCGAGGACGAGTCGGCCACCTTCGCCCGCCGCGCCGGCCGGGTGCGCGACATCGGGGTCACCACCGCCATGTACTCGCGGGTCGTGCTGATCGCGCTCACGCTCGTCGCCGGCCTCGCCACCGCACTGGTCTACGGGCTCGGCGGCGTCATGGTGATCGAGGGCGGGCTCGCGATCGGCACGCTCGTGGCGCTGACCGCCTACCTGAACCGCCTCTACGGGCCGCTCACCGCGCTCTCGAACGTGCAGGTGGACGTCATGACCACGCTCGTGAGCTTCGAGCGGGTGTTCGAGGTGCTCGACCTCGAGCCGGCGATCACCGAGGCGGAGGACGCGAAGCCGCTGCCCGACGGGCCGACCTCCCTCGAGTTCGACCACGTCTCGTTCCGGTACCCCTCCGCGGCCGAGGTGTCGCTCGCGTCGCTCGAGTCCGTCGACGCCGACCGGCTGAGCTCGGAGCCGGGCGAGCTGCTGCTGCGCGACGTGTCGTTCCGGGTCGAGCCCGGCCAGATGGTCGCGCTGGTCGGTCCCTCCGGTGCCGGGAAGACGACGATCGCGAGCCTCGTGCCCCGCCTCTACGACGTCACCGACGGCGCGGTCCGCCTCGCCGGGGTGGACGTGCGGGACGCGACCCTCGAGTCGGTGCGCAGCAGGGTCGGCGTCGTGTCGCAGGACGCCCACCTCTTCCACGACACGCTGCGGGCGAACCTGCGCTACGCGCGGCCCGACGCCACCGATGACGAGCTGCTCGAGGTGCTGCGCGCCGCGCACATCCTCGAGCTGGTCGAACGTCTGCCCGACGGGCTCGACACCGTCGTCGGCGACCGCGGCCACCGGCTGTCGGGTGGCGAGAAGCAGCGGCTCGCCATCGCCCGCCTGCTGCTCAAGGACCCCGCGGTGGTCGTGCTCGACGAGGCGACCGCGCACCTCGACTCCGAGTCCGAGGCGGCCGTGCAGGCCGCGCTCGCGGATGCCCTGGAAGGGCGGACCTCGCTCGTGATCGCCCACCGGCTGGCCACGGTCCGCGACGCCGACCAGATCCTCGTGGTCGACCGCGGCCGCATCGTCGAGCGCGGCACCCACGCCGAGCTGCTCGCCGCCGGCGGGCTCTACTCCGAGCTCGTGCGCACCCAGCAGCTCGGCGACACCACCCCCGTCCCCGGCTGACCCCCGTCCGGACCCACCCCGTCCGGATCGGCCCCGCCCCCGCCTGGGTCTTCCCCATCCGGGGGTTGCGGGCGCCGCGGACCGGACTACTCTCTGGACAGATGTCCAGTTCTGTGGTGCCGATCGTCACACCGGCGAGCGAGTCGACCCGCCGCCGGCTGTCGCCCCGCCAGGCCGCGACCGTGCAGAAGCTCGTCGTCGCCGCGGTGGAGGAGCTGCGCGAGGTCGGCTACGACGCGCTCACGGTGCGCAACGTCGCCCGACGGGCCGGCGTCGCACCGGCGACCGCGTACAACTACTTCACCTCCCGGGAGCACCTCGTCACCGAGGTGTTCTGGCGCCGCCTGGACGCGCTGCCCGAGACCCCGCTCGACCGCCGGCGCTCGCCGCGCGCCCGCGTCGAGGCGACCATGACCGACCTCGCGCTGCTCGTCGCGGACGAGCCCGAGCTCGCCGCGGGGTGCACCGTCGCCATGCTCTCGAACGACCCCGACGTCGGGATGCTGCGCGACCGGATCGGTGCGGAGATGCGCCGCCGCCTCTCGGCGGCGCTCGGCGACGGCCACGACCCCGACGTGCTCCGCACCCTCGAGTTCCTGATCTCC
>CBFGTJ010000229.1:0-4619 GCA_965651815.1 uncultured Microthrixaceae bacterium
CGCTCGCTGTGACGGCTCGTGGGAGGACGTGGTCGATGACATGGGCACCATCGTCGCGGCCCGGTGTGACACTCAGGCCCTCCGGCGGTCCCCCGTCCCGGCCGTGCTGACCGCTCCCTGCCCGCGCACCTCGGTGCCACCCGCCGCCACGGTGTCCGCGGCGTAGGCGTCCCGGTCGCCCAGCGGCCGGGAGGGGCCCTTCGTGGTGTCCCGCGCGGTCTGGCGCTCGGCCTCGGCGTTCACCTCGGCCCCGAGGATCATCGACAGCGCCGTGATGAAGAGCCACAGCATGACGACGATCACCGCGCCGAGCGACCCGTAGGTCTCGTTGTAGGAACCGAAGTTCGTGACGTAGATCGAGAACCCGATCGACGCGACCAGCCACACGACCGTCGCGACGATCGCCCCCGGCGACGCCCACCGCCACCGGGGCTCGTCGCGGTCCGGCGCGTAGCGGTACAGCACCGCCAGGGCGACGATCACCACGAGCGCGACCAGGGGCCACCGGGCGATCGAGATCACCGTGCGGGCCACGCCCTCCAGCCCGGTCGCGGACAGCACCGCCGGCACCACGGCGATCGCGCCGATCGCGAGGCCGAGGAACACCACCGCGCCGAGGGTCATCAGGATGGCCAGCCCGCGACGCTTCACGAACCCCCGGGTCTCCTCCTCGTCGTAGGCGAGGTTCACCGCCTCGACGAGGTGCTGGCAGCCGGCGGAGGCCGCCCACAGCGCCAGCAGGATCGACACGACCGCGCTCAGGCTCGCTGCCGTGTCCGACGTCGCCGCCACCCGCTCCGCCTGCTCGGTCACGAGGTCCTGCACGGCGGTCGGGGCCGCCTCGAGCAGGTCGCCCATCTGGCGTGCGACGTCCTCGGGGTCGGCCACGAACCCGTAGATCGACACGACCGCCGCGATCGCGGGGATGAGGGCGATGAGGAAGTAGAAGGCCACCCCGGCCGAGACCAGGGTCAGGTGGTCCCGCTTCGCCTCGGCGACGACCCGCTTCGCCACGTCCTTCCACCCGCCCGTGCGGAGCTCGGCCGGCGACTCCGCCGACCGGCCACGGGAGCGCTCCCGACCCATCGTCTCGCTCATTCGCTGCCCTCCGTGTCCGCCCGGCGAGCGGCTCGCCCGGTGTCGCGCCCTACCCGCGCGACGGCGGCGGCCAAACGGTGAATGCCGCTCGCCTGCGCTGGCGCGGCACCCGGCCACGGGGGGACACTTGGACGCCAACGACGGTGTGCGGCCCGACCGCCGACGAGACCCCTGGAGTGCGCCGTGCCAGAACCAGCGTCCGCCGCCGCGGTCCCCCCGGGGAACGGGGCGGGCATCAAGGTCCACTGGTTCCTGCCCACCGGTGGCGACAGCCGTGAGATCCTGCCGACCGCGCCGGACGCGCACCGGCGCGCGCCCACCCACGAGTACCTCTCGCAGGTGGCCGTGGCGTGCGACACCCTGGGCTTCGACGCGGTGCTGACGCCGTGCGGGACCGGGTGCGAGGACGCGTGGCTCGCGACCGCGTCGCTGATCCCCCTGACCCGACGCCTGAGGTTCCTCGTGGCGTTCCGACCCGGGCTGCTCAGCCCGACCCTCGCCGCGCAGATGGCCTCCACCTACCAGCGGATGTCCGGCGGCCGCCTCTGCATCAACATCGTCGCCGGCGCCGAGGACGCGGAGCTGGCCCGCTTCGGCGAGTTCTCCCCGAAGGAGGAGCGCTACGCCCGGGCCGGCGAGTTCCTCGCGATCATGCGGGGCGCGTGGGGAGAGGAGCCCTTCGACTTCAAGGGCGAGCACTACATGGTCCGCGGCGCGACGACCCGTGCGACGCCCCGGCCGCGCCCACCGATCTACTTCGGGGGTGCGTCCGAGGCGGCCGAGGTGGTCGCTGCCGAGCACGTCGACGTGTACCTCGCCTGGGGCGAGACGCCCGAGATGATCCGCGAGCGGCTCGACCGGATGCGCCAGCGCGCCGAGGACGCCGGCCGGGGCCCGGACCGTCCCCTGCGGTTCGGCATCCGGTTCCACGTCATCTCCCGCGACGACGCGGACGAGGCGTGGGCGGAAGCGGGCCGGCTCCTCGCGGGCATCGACCCCGCCGACCTGGCGGCCGCGAAGGCGGAGTTCGCGACGACCCGCTCGGTGGGCCAGCGCCGCATGGCGGAGATGGCCGCGCTGCGCCACGACGGCGTCCCCGACGACCCCCGGGAGCTGGAGGTGCACCCGAACCTGTGGACCGGCGTCGGGCTGGTGCGCGGTGGTGCCGGCACCGCCCTGGTCGGCAGCCACGCCGAGGTCGCCGACCGCATGGAGGAGTACCGGGACCTGGGCATCGAGGAGTTCATCCTCTCGGGCTACCCGCACCTCGAGGAGGCCTACGCGGCCGGTGAGGGCCTGCTGCCCGAGCTGCGGCGCCGGGGCCTGCTCGCGGCGGGGGACGTTGGCGGCGACCACGACGGCGGGGCCGTCTTCTCGTTCCGGTGACCACCGTCGGACTGCTCCTGTGCGACCACCTCGACCCGGACGTGGTCGAGGCGGTCGGCGACTACACCGACCTGTTCCCGGCGGCGTTCGCGCCGACCGGTGTCGAGCTGCGCACCTACGAGGTCACCCGTGGCGAGCTCCCCTCGTCGACGGACGAGTGCGACGGCTGGATCACCTCGGGGTCCCGCCGGTCCTGCTACGAGGACGAGGGCTGGATCGTGGACCTGCACGACCTGGCCCGCGAGCTCGCGGCTCGCCGGCGCCCCCACGTCGGCATCTGCTTCGGCCACCAGCTGATCGCCCGGGCGCTCGGCGGCGAGGTCGAGCGCGCCGAGGTGGGCTGGGGCATCGGCGCGAAGACGTTCCGGGTCTGCGAGGCCGCGCCGTGGATGCAGCCCCGGGCGGACGAGGTCACGCTGCTCATGAGCCACCGCGACCAGGTGACCCGCCTCCCGGAGGGCGCGACGGTGCTCGCCTCGGCCCCGTACTGCCCGGTGGGCGCCTACCGCATCGACGAGCACGTGTTCTGCGTCCAGGGGCACCCGGAGTTCGTCCCGGAGCTGAACCGGATGCTGATCGAGAAGCGGCGGGACGCCCTCGGGGAGGCCGCGCAGGAGGCCCTGCGGTCGCTGCGCTCGCCCCTCGACCACGACCTCGTCGTGCGCTGGATGGCCGCCTTCCTCCGCGGCTGAGACCACCTACGATGGCCGCGATGGTGAGGAAGGCCACCGCGACGAGGAGCACCAGCAGGACGCGGCGGGCTCCGGCCCGTGCCGCCGCGCCCGACCGCGGGTCCGACGCGGAGGTCGTCGCCGCCGAGGGGGACGACGGGGCGCTGCCGCAGGTGGAGGACGGCGAGCGGATGATGCTCCCGGTGCCGGCGGAGCGGCTCGAGGACCCCGACGACCTCGAGGACATCCGGCTCTCCGACGTCAACGAGTGGGGCCGCTCCGAGCGCATGCGCGAGCTCGCCCGCCGCCTGTACGACCCGATCTACCGCCACTGGTTCCGGGTCGAGTGGGAGGGGCTCGAGAAGATCCCCTCGGACGGCGGCGCCCTGCTCGTCGCCAACCACGCGGCCGCGATCCCGTCGGACGCGCCGGTGATCATGCACGGCATCGAGACCGAGCTCGGCCGGCCGGTGTACGGGCTCGCGGACAACTTCTTCCGCACGCTCCCGGTGCTCGGCACCCTGTGGAACCGGGTCGGCGGCCTGCCCGCCCACCCCGACAACGCCTACCGCCTGCTGCACCAGCAGGGTCAGCTGGTGCTCGTGTTCCCCGAGGGGGCGAAGGGGCCGGCGAAGACCTTCGACGAGCGCTACCAGCTCCGCCGGTTCGGGCGCGGCGGCTTCGTCGAGATCGCGATGCGCGCGGGCGTGCCCGTGGTGCCGATCGCGGTGGTCGGCGCCGAGGAGTCCATGCCGACGCTGTTCCGGGTGCCGTCGCTGGCACGTGCGCTCGGCGTCCCGTACGTGCCGGTCACCGCGAACATGCTCGTGGCGGGGCCGCTCGGGCTGCTCGCCTACTTCCCCGCCAAGTTCAAGCTGCGGGTGCTCGACCCGGTGCACTTCGACGTCCCGCCCAACCAGGAGCGCTACTCGCGCTCGAGGGTCATGGACGAGTCCGAGGCGATCCGCGACCAGATCCAGGTGGCGCTCTACGACATGCTCCGGGCCCGGCGCTCGGTCTGGTTCGGCTGATGGGCCCCGACGCAAGGGGGGCACCACGGCACCGGCGGGTGCTGGTCACCGGGCTCGGCACCTTCTGGGGCGGGCGCGTGGCCCAGGCGCTGGAGGACGACCCCGACGTGGAGGTCATCGTCGGGCTGGACACCCACGAGCCGACGGTGGAGCTGGAGCGGACCGAGTACGTGCGCGTCGACGCGAACTACTCGATCCTGTCGCGCATCGTGCGCGCCACCGAGGTCGACACGATCATCCACACCTTCCTCGTCGTCGACCCGACGCAGATGTCCAACCGGGCGATGCACGAGATCAACGTGATCGGCACGATGAACCTGTTCGCCGCGGCCTCGGCGCCCCGGTCGACGGTGCGCAACGTCATCGTGAAGTCCTCCACGATGGTCTACGGCTGCGCGCCGGAGGACCCGGTGTGGTTCACCGAGGACACCCC
>CBFGTJ010000230.1:0-4538 GCA_965651815.1 uncultured Microthrixaceae bacterium
CTCGTGGCGTTCGTGCTCGTCGCGCTGGCCGTGCTCACCCCGCGGCGGCGCCTCCAGCTGTTCGAGGTGCTGACCGATCCGGCCGGCGCGGAGCGGGAGGCCCGGGAGGCCGAAGTGGCCGACCTCGCGGGGGATCCGGAGCCGGCGAACCCCGCGGGCGACGGCTGAACCGGGGCGGCGTCGCGCACGCAGCGCGGTGCGCGAGCCACGTCGCGTAGCGGCCATTTGACCGTCCGCCGACGGCACGGCGAAGCTTGTCCCCCATGCGAGACGGCCAGCCCAACTCCGGGCCCGGCACGCCCGGAGCGCCGCGCCGGACGCCCGGGCCGGACGACCCGCTCCGCATCGCGTACCTGACGTACCGCGGCAAGCCGCACGTGGGGGGTCAGGGCGTCTACACGCGCCACCTCACCAAGGCGCTCGTCGACCTCGGCCACCACGTCGAGGTGCTCTCCGGCCAGCCGTACCCGACCGTCGACGAGCGGGTGCCGCTGGTGCAGCTCCCGAGCCTCGACATCTACAACGACCACTTCCCCATGCGGATGCCGGGCGTGTGGGAGCTCAAGGACCTGTGGGACTGGGCCGAGGTCACGTCGTTCTCGACCGGCACCTTCCCCGAGCCGCTCGCCTTCTCGCTCCGCGCCTGGGACCACCTGCGCAAGCGCGCCGGCGAGTTCGACCTGGTGCACGACAACCAGTGCCTCGGCTACGGGCTGCTGCTGATGGAGCGCTCGGGGCTGCCGGTGCTGGGCACCATCCACCACCCGATCACGATGGACCGGCGCCTCGAGATGGAGCACGCGGAGACGCCGTGGCAGCGCTGGTCCAAGGCGCGCTGGTACGCGTTCACCAAGATGCAGACCCGGGTGGCGAAGCGGCTCCGCCGGGTGATCACGGTGTCGCGCTCCTCCTACGACGACATCTGCCGCGACCACATGGTCTCCCCCGAGCGGCTGTTCATCGTGCCGGTCGGGGTCGACCCGGACCTCTTCGTGCCGATGCCGGGCGTCCACCGCGACCCCGACATGATCATCTCGACCGCGTCCTCGGACGTGGCGATGAAGGGGCAGCGCTACCTGCTGGAGGCGCTCGCGAAGCTCCGCTCGGACCGTCCCGGCCTGCGGCTGGTGATGGTCGGGAAGCTGAAGGACGGCTCCGCCGCGCGGCGCACGATCGACCAGCTCGGCCTGGCGGACGCCGTGGAGTTCGTGTCGGGCATCTCCGACACCCGGCTCGTCGAGCTGTACAACCAGGCCGCCTGCGCGGTCGTGCCGTCGCTGTACGAGGGGTTCTCGCTGCCCGCGATCGAGGCGATGAGCACCGGCTGCCCGCTCGTGGCCACGACCGGCGGCGCGATCCCCGAGGTCGCGGGCCCCGACGGCGAGACCTGCTTCCTGACCGAGCCGGGCGACAGCGAGTCGCTCGCCGCGGGCATCCGCCGGGTCCTCGACGACCCCGAGGCGGCGGAGCGCATCGGCGCGGCCGGGCGGGAGCGGGTGATCGATCGCTGGAGCTGGCGCCACACCGCCGAACGGACCGTCGAGCACTACCGGGCACTGCTCGCGCTCGACGAGGCGGGGGCGGGTCGACGTTGAGCACGAGGGTGTGGGGAGGGGGCCGGTGCTGACGGTCGACTACGAGCTGCTCGGACTGCGCCCCGGCGACCTCGTCCTCGACCTGGGCGCCGGCGCCGGCCGTCACTCCTTCGAGTGCTTCCGCCGCGGGGCCCGCGTCGTCGCGCTCGACTACGACTACGGCGAGCTGCCGTCGGTGCGCGACCTGTTCTGGGCGATGCGCGAGGCCGGCGAGGCCCCCGCGGACGGGCTCGGCACCTGCCTCAACGGCGACGCCCTGCAGCTCCCGTTCCCCGACGCCACCTTCGACCGGATCATCTGCTCCGAGGTCTTCGAGCACATCCCCGACGACGAGGGCGCCATGCGCGAGCTGGCCCGGGTGCTGAAGCCCGGTGGCGTGCTCGCGGCGACCGTGCCGTCGTGGTTCCCCGAGAAGGTGTGCTGGGCGCTGTCCGCCGAGTACCACGCGCCGCTCGCCCCCGGTGGGCACGTGCGGATCTACACCGAGCAGCTGCTGCGCCACCGCCTCGAGGGAGCCGGGCTCCGGCCGGGGAGCTCGCACCGCGCGCACGCGCTGCACAGCCCGTACTGGTGGCTGAAGTGCCTGGTCGGGCCGACCAACGACGTGCACCCCGCGGTGCGGGCGTACCACCGGCTGCTCGTGTGGGACATCGCGAAGGCTCCGGCGCTGACGCGCACCGCGGAGCGGCTGCTCGACCCGGTACTGGGCAAGAGCCTCGTGGTGTACTCCGACAAGCCCGCCGAGCCGCGCTCGTCCGCGTCGCGGCGGCGGGCCGCGGCGAGGCCCGAGCCGGGCGGCTCGGCCGGCGGCAACGGCAGCACCCCGGACAGGGAGGCGCACCGTGCCACGGTCTGAGCGCGTGCCGTCCGACCACCAGCTCGTCGACATCGACGGGATCGTCACCGCGGACCAGCTCCGCGAGACCGTCGACGCGATCGCCGAGTGGCAGCTGCCCTCCGGGATGGTCCCGTGGTTCCCCGGCGGCCACGCCGACGCGTGGAACCACACCGAGGCGCTGATGGCGCTGATGCTCGGCGGCCGCCGCGCCGAGGCGGAGCGGGGCTTCGAGTGGCTGCGCTCGCTGCAGCGCGAGGACGGGGCCTGGCACCAGTACTACCTCGGCGACGGCTCGGTCGAGGAGGACAAGCTCGACGCGAACTGCTGCGCGTACGTGGCCACCGGCGTCTGGTTCCACTGGCTGACCTACCGGGACCGCGGCGTGCTCGAGGAGCTGTGGCCGATGGTGCGCGCCGCGACGGACTTCGTGCTCGGGCTCCAGCAGCCCCGCGGCGAGGTCATCTGGGCGCGCCACGCCGACTCGACGCCGTTCACCTTCGCCCTCCTCACCGGCTCGTCGTCGATCAGCCACAGCCTGCGCTGCTCGATCGCGATCGCGACGGAGCTGGGTCACGAGCGGCCCAACTGGGAGCTGGGCGCGTCGAAGCTCAGCCGCGTCATCCGGGACGACCCGGACGCGTTCGCGCCGAAGCACCGCTGGGCGATGGACTGGTACTACCCCGTGCTGAGCGGCGTGGTCCGCGGCGACGCCGGGCGCGAGCGGCTCGCCCACCGCTTCGACGCGTTCAGCATGGAGGGCTGGGGGATCCGCTGCGTGTCGGACCGCCCTTGGATCACCGCGGCGGAGACCTGCGAGTGCGCGATCGCGCACCTGTCGGTGGGTGAGGACGAGACCGCGCGCACGCTGTTCAGCTGGGCGCAGCGGCTCCGCACCGACGACGGCCGCTACTGGACCGGAGTCGTGCTGCCCGACGAGGCGAAGTTCCCCGCGAACGAGCAGTCCACCTACACCGCGGCCGCGGTGATCCTCGCCGCGGACGCGCTCGGCGGGAAGAGCCCGACCTCCGGGCTGTTCGTCGACGACGCCTCGTTGCCCCCGCTCGACCACCTCGCGGCCGACGACGGCCCGGAGGGGCCGGGTGGCTGACGGGCGTCGCCCTGCCCGGCCGTCCCCGCTGGCGAGGGCCGTGGCCGCGCTCGTGCTCTGCGCCTGCACCCTCGTGGCGCTGCCGGCGCTGGGCACCCCGACGGCCAGCGCCCAGCAGGGGGCCACCACGACGACCCTCCCCGTGGGCCGTGGCGACATCGGCGACATCATCCCCAAGCCGAACTCCGGTCACGAGCCCGAGCACCCGGGTGACCGGGGCGGCTGGCAGCAGATCACCCTGTTCTTCCTGCTGATCGCGGCACTCGCGACGATCACCGGGTTGGTGTGGTGGAGCTCGCGTCGGGCGCGTCGCCGCCGCGAGGAAGCGGGCCTCGACCCGCTCTCGATCGCCCGGGCACGGGGCGAGGGCGTGCGCCGGCCGCCGGATCAGTCCGCGCGGCGCAGCACCCGCAGCGAACCCGTCGAGGACTCCTCGACGAAGCGGCCGGACTCCAGCGCGGGCAGGTAGATCCGCTCGTACGGGGGCCGCCCGCCGTCCGCGGGGTCCGGGAACACGTCGTGGATCGCGAGCAGCCCACCGGGTGCCACGTGCGGGGTCCACACCTCGTAGTCGGTGGCAGCCGGCTCCTCGCCGTGGCCGCCGTCGATGAACACGAGGGCGCACGGGGTCGACCAGTGCCTGCCCACGGTCGGCGAGTCGCCGACGAGGGCGACGACCCAGGGCTCGAGCCCGGCGCGGTGCACCGTGCGGCGGAACCACGGCAGGGTGTCCATCACGCCGAGCTCCGGGTCCACCAGGTCGGGTTCGTGCCACTCCCAGCCCGGCTGGTTCTCCTCCGAGCCGCGGTGGTGGTCGACCGCGAAGAGCACCGTGCCGCTCTCCTTCGCCGCGGCGCCGAGGTAGACCGAGGACTTGCCGCAGTACGAGCCGACCTCCAGCAGGGGGGCTCCCGGCACGCACCGAGCCGCGTCGAGCCCGGCCTCGTGCAGCGCGAGGCCCTCGTCGGGGGGCATGAAGCCGCGGGCCGCCTCGGCG
>CBFGTJ010000231.1:0-4523 GCA_965651815.1 uncultured Microthrixaceae bacterium
GGGGTGACGGGTCGGCCATCGATCGGAGCGCCTCGCGGCCGGCTGCCCGCCGCATAGGCTCCACCACGCTACAGGCGTGCTGCAGCATCGCGACTCAGGGGGAACAGATGCTCGGAACCATGCAGGACCGTCCGCTCGCTCTCACGCACTTCTTCGAGCGGGCGGAGCGGTACTTCCCACGCAAGGAGGTCGTGACGGCCACCGCGACCTCGATCGAGCGGACCACTTACGGCGACTGGGCCGAGCGCACGCGCCGGCTCGGAGGGGTGCTCGACCAGCTCGGGATCTCCGCCGACGGGCGCGTCGGGACCTTCGCGTGGAACACCGCCCGGCACCTCGAGCTGTACTTCGCGGCGCCCTGCAGCGGGCGGGTGCTGCACACGCTGAACATCCGGCTCTTCCCCGAGCAGATCACCTACGTGGTGAACCACGCCGAGGACGAGGTGATCTTCGTCGACCGGTCCCTGCTCGCGCTGCTGGCGCCGCTGCTGCCGACGTTCGAGACCGTGCGCCACGTCGTGGTCATGGACGACGGCGCGCCCACGCCCGACCCGGACGGGGTCGAGGTGCTCGACTACGAGGAGCTGCTGTCGGGCGCCGAGCCGGTGGAGTTCCGCGTCGACGACGAGTACCGGGCCGCGTCGATGTGCTACACGTCCGGCACGACCGGCAACCCCAAGGGCGTCGTCTACACCCACCGCAGCACGTACCTGCACACCCTGGGGGTGCTGCAGGCCGACTCGGTCGGCATCCGCGAGGACGACACCGTCCTGCCGGTGGTGCCGATGTTCCACGCGAACGCGTGGGGCCTCGCGCACGCGGGGGTCGCGAGCGGCGCCAAGCTGGTCATGCCGGGCCCGCGCATGGCCCCCGCGGCGCTCGCCGAGCTCATCGAGTCGGAGCGGGTGACGCTGGCGGCCGGGGTGCCGACGATCTGGATGGGCGTGCTGCCCGAGCTGGAGGGCCGCGACACCTCCTCGCTGCGGGCCATCCCCTGCGGTGGCTCCGCGGTCCCCAAGGCGCTGTCGGAGGCCTACCGCGAGCAGATCGGCCTGCCGATCCTGCAGGCGTGGGGGATGACCGAGACCTCGCCCGTCGCCTCGATGGCGATCACCCGCTCGTGGCTGCGCGACCGCAGCGAGGAGGAGCTGGCCGAGCTGCGCGCGACCCAGGGGCCGGCGCTGCTCGGCGTCGACCTGCGCATCGTCGACCAGGCCACCGGCGAGGAGCTCCCCTGGGACGGTGAGCAGCGGGGCGAGCTGCAGGCGGCCGGCCCGTGGGTGACCGGCACGTACTACAACGACGAGCGGGCGCCGGAGTCGTTCACCGAGGACGGCTGGCTGCGGACCGGGGACGTCGCCGTGATCGACCCCGACGGCTACGTGCGCATCGTCGACCGCACCAAGGACGTGGTGAAGTCCGGCGGCGAGTGGATCTCCTCGGTCGAGCTCGAGAACGAGATCATGGCCCACCCCTCCGTCGCCGAGGCCGCCGTCATCGGCGTGCCGCACCCGAAGTGGTCCGAGCGCCCGCTGGCGTGCGTGGTGCCCAAGGAGGGCGAGACGCTCACCAAGGAGGACATCATCACGTTCCTCGAGGGGCGCGTCGCGAGCTGGTGGCTGCCCGACGACGTCGTGTTCATCGACGAGGTGCCCAAGACGAGCGTGGGCAAGTTCTCCAAGAAGGACCTCCGCGAGCGCTTCGCCGACCACGTGCTGCCCACCGCCTGAGGCCCCTCGGTAGGGTCGCCTGCGATGTACGCGTTCCTGCGGCGACCCGCGTGGGTCCTCAGCCACGTCCTCGTGGCGGCGCTGGTCGTCGCCATGGTCGGCCTCGGGTTCTGGCAGCGTTCGCGCTGGATCGAGGAGCGGCACGAGAAGGAGCGGCTCGACGCGCTGGCCACGGCCACGCCGGAGCCGATCGACGACGTGCTGCCCCCCGGGGCCGACCACGGCGACCTCGACGCGGAGGCGCTGCGGCACCGGCGCGTCGAGCTGCGCGGGACCTACGACCCCGACGGCGAGGTGGTGGTGCTCAACCGGTCGCAGGGTGGCGCGCCGGGCGGGTGGCTCCTGACGCCGCTGGTCCGTCCCGACGGCGACGTCGTTCCGGTCGTGCGCGGCTGGATCCCCTACGACATGGCGCAGGGGGAGCCGCCCTTCGCGGACGCCCGGCCACCCGAGGGGGAGGTGCAGGTCGTCGGCAGCCTGCAGCCGACCCAGCGGCGGGGCTCGTTCGGGCCCTCCGACCCCGAGGACGGCCGGTTGACCCGCCTGAACCGGGTCGACCTGGAGCGGCTCGACGAGCAGTACCACCGCGACCTCGCCCCGATGTGGGTGCTGCTCGAGGCACAGGAGCCCGAGCAGTCCGGCACCCTCCCGGCACTGGTCGAGCTCGAGCGGGGCGACCCGACCCAGAACTTCTCCTACATGGTGCAGTGGTGGATCTTCGCCGCCATCGCGGCCGGTGGGTACCCGCTCGTGCTGCGCGCCGTGGCGCGCTCGCGGGCACGGGGTGGAGCCGAGCCCGACACGGCGCCGGAGGGCGACCTCGTCACGGAGGCCTGAGGTGACCGAGCAGCCCGAGGACCCCAGGGAACGGGTGATGCACGCCACCGTGCAGTGCGTCGAGCGCAGCGGCCTGCGCGGCTTCTCCCTCGAGGACGTCGCAGCGGCCTCCGGGGTCTCGCGCACCTCGATCTACCGGTACTTCCCCGGCGGGCGGTCCCAGCTCATCGAGCAGACCGCGACGTGGGAGATCGCCCGCTTCTGGACCCGGCTGGCGGGTGCGGTGGCCGACCTGCCGACGCTGGAGGACCGGTTGGTCGCCGGGCTCGTCATCGGGCGCAAGGTGATGGGCCGCAGCCGCATCCTCGCCAACCTGATGGACTCCGAGCTGCGCGAGCTGGTCGCCGCGGTGCACCCGTCGGAGCCGCTGATCCACGGCGTCATCCGCGACTACCTGCGCGAGCTGCTGGAGCTCGAGGTGGCCGAGGGCAGGGTCCGCGCGGACCTCGACCTCGAGCTGGGGGCCGACTACCTGACGCGGATGATCCTGTCCTGGATGGGGTCGCCGGGGGAGGTGGACGTCTCGGACGAGTCCGCCGTGCGGGAGGTGGTCCGGCGGGAGTTCCTGGCCGGGATGGTGCAGGGCGCGGAGCAGGCCTGACCGCGGAGGTGCCGGGCGTCACACCCCGGGGTGGTTGTCGATGAGACATCCGGGGTCTTATTGTTCCAGGTGATGCCACGCATCGCTCGGAGCCACGACCGGGCCGGGGGGTCACCGGGGGGCGAGGGGGGAGCCACGACGCTCCTCGTCTCCGACCTGCCCGACCCCACCGACGGTGGCACGGAGCAGCGCCTCGCCGCGGCGCTGCGCCGGTGCATCGCGCGCTGGGGACTGTCGAAGACCACGATCGAGGACCTGGCCCGCGAGGCGGGCACCTCCCGTGCGACCGTCTACCGCCTGTGCCCCGGCGGGAAGTTCCAGATCCTCGAGCTCGCCGTCTGGAGCGACGTGCGCGAGCTGGTCGACTCGGTCGCCGCCACCGTCGGGGCGGCCGACGACCTCGAGGACGCCCTCACCGGCGCGCTGCACGACGCGATGTGCTTCCTGGACGGCCACGAGGCACTGCGCTTCGTCCGCGAGCACGAGCCGGTCGTGTTCGAGCAGTTCCTCGACTTCGAGCGCGTCGAGCAGGTGCTGCACTGCGCCGGCGACCTGCTGCAGCCGGCCTTCGAGCGGTTCCTCGAGCCCGCGGACGCCCGCGCCACCGCGATCTGGCTCGCACGGCTCGTGCTGTCGTACGTGCAGACGCCGTCACCGACGCTCGACCTCACCGACCGCGCCGCCGCCGCCCGCCTGGTCCGCGCCTTCGTGCTGCCGGGCCTGCGACCGCTGGCGGAACGTCACCGCCACGCCCCGACGGCCGATACGGCTGAGGGGGCGAGGCACACCGACCCGACCCACCCATCCCAGGACTGAGTGCGAGGAGCCCGAACGATGTCCACCACCGAAGACCGCACCAACGAGGAGATGATCGGCCGGGCCGACATCGACGACCTCGAGGCGATCCTGTCGGTCACGAACACCGAGCGCGACGAGATCATCGCGACGGTCCAGAACAACGCGGACGCCATCTTCACGTGGGACTACGAGAAGGGCGCACGGCCCTCGCTCGACAAGCTCTACGAGAAGGCCAAGACCGCGATGTGGAACGGCACGACGGACCTCCCCTGGGAGACCGAGGTCGACCAGGAGTCCGTCGTGATCGCGAACCAGGAGGCCATGGGCGCCGGCCCGGGCACGATGGTCGACTTCGACGTGACCGGCACCCCGTTCGCGAAGTGGGGCGACGCCGAGTGGATCAAGCTCGGCATCGAGAGCCAGAACTGGACCCTGTCGCAGTTCATGCACGGCGAGCAGGGCGCGCTGATCTGCACCGCCAAGATCGTCGAGACCGTGCCGTGGATCGACGCGAAGTACTACGCCTCCACCCAGGTGATGGACGAGGCCCGCCACGT
>CBFGTJ010000232.1:0-4517 GCA_965651815.1 uncultured Microthrixaceae bacterium
CGCGGCGCCCCCGGTCCCGGCCGAGCAGGTCGGCGACCTGCCCGAGCGCGGCACGCGCGTGGGTCCTCGGCGCCCGCCCGAGCCCCGGGGCGGCTGCCGAGGCGAAGGCGCCCTGGCCTCCCACGGGCGGTCGCACCGGTCCGGCCGCCGACCGCTGCGACGTCGCTCAGTCCTCCCAGACGTCGTCGCCGTAGGGCAGCTTGCGCTCCGGCGCGAAGTCCCGCTTCCAGACCATCACCTTCCGGCGGAAGTAGCAGACCTCCACGCCGTCCTGGTTGAAGCCCTTCGTCTCGACCGTGACGATGCCCCGGTCGCCCTTCGAGGACTCGCGGGTCTCCAGCACGCGGGTCTCCGCGTAGATCGTGTCGCCGTGGAACGTCGGGTTCTTGTGCTGGAGCGACTCGATCTCGAGGTTCGCGATGGCGGCCCCGGACACGTCGGGCACGCTCATGCCCAGCACCAGCGAGTACACGAGGTTGCCCACCACCACGTTCTTGCCGTGCACGGTCGAGGTCTCCGCGTACCACCGGTTCGAGTGGAGCGGGTGGTGGTTCATCGTGATCATGCAGAACAGGTGGTCGTCCGCCTCGGTGATGGTCTTGCCGGGCCAGTGGCGGTAGATGTCGCCGGGGACGAAGTCCTCGAGGTGGCGGCCGAAGGGACGATCGTGGACGGTCATGGCGCTCCTTGGTGGCTCGTTCGGGGGATGGGCCGGACGGTACCGCCGCGCCGACATCCGCTCCACATCCGGAGTGGGCCACGCGCACCTTCTCCGATGGGTCGATCGGCTCACTTCGGCCGGCTGGGCTTCCACCTCCCCGCGGTGCTGTCATACTGACCTTCACCACACTCCGTGGTTGCACTACAACACGGAGTGCTGGTTGAACCGGCACCTCGATGGGGTGCGGGGCGGGATCCACAGGTGGGAGGAGCGAAGGGCATGGAGTCAGGCGCCCGGACGGACCGAGCCGGCAGACCGCCGCGCATCGGACGCCGACGGCGCATGCGACCGTCCATCGACGAGGTGGGTGAGCGACCCGACTTCTGGGTCCTCCTCCTGCGGGTCCGGTGCGTGGCCGCAGTGGCGCTGCCCCTGGCCCTCGTCGCGTTCCCTTCCTTCGGCGGCTCGCGGCACCTGCTGGCGGTGCTGGCCGGCGCCGCCGGGACCACCTCCAACCTGGTGCTGCTGCGGCGCGTGCGGCGTGGCCTGCCGATCCGCGGCCCGCTCGCGGCGACCGACACCGTGTCGGTCCTCTCGGTCATCGCGTTCGTGCCCGGGGCCTACGCGCCGGGCGCGGTCCTGCTCACCTCCATGGCCGCGCTGTACGTCTTCTGGTTCGGCGGTGAGCGCGCCGTGCGGCTGCTGGCGCCGACCACCGTCGCGCTGCTCGCCCTGGGCTGGTACCACCGCCCGCAGCTGTGGCTCCCGGTGTGGCTCGCGTGGACGGTCACCACCGTCCTGGGCGCGGTCCCCATCAGCCGGCTCGCCGCCCTCTCGAACGAGCTGCGGAACCGCTACGACGACATGGTCAACGGCATCGACGCCGTCGTCTGGGAGTCGCACGGCCCCTCCGCGGACGCGACCTACATGAGCGAACGGGTGGCCGACCTCCTCGGCTACGAGCCCGACGAGCTGATGGCGTTCTCGGACCTGCTCGACAAGGTCGCGCCGGCCGACCGGCCGCTGGTGGTCGAGAGCCGCCGCAGGGCGGCCGCGGGCGAGCAGGTCGACCTGGAGTACCGGCTCCACGACGCGCAGGGCCGGACCCGCCGCCTGCACGAGCGCATCACCGTCGCCACCGAACCGGACCGGCGGTCGCTGCACCGTCGCCGCGGCGTGATCGTGGACGAGACCGCCCGCTGGGAGGCGGAGCGCTCCGTCCGCAGCTACACGGACTTCGTCGAGAACCTGCCGATCCCGCTCGCGATCCTCCGCCTCGACGACGTCGAGGATCCCTCGAGCATCCGGGTGGTCGTCGGCAACCCCGCCGCCGCCGAGCTCGTCGGCCGCCGACCCGACGACGTGGTCGGGCGCAGGGTCGTGGAGCTGCTCCCCCTCAGCGACCTCTTCCTCGAGTCGCTCGCGGACGTCGCACGGGAGGAGGAGATCCTCCAGCGCCCCTACCTCCGCCTCGAGCACCTCGACGCGGTCTTCGCGATGCGCGCGGTGCCGCTCCCCGACCGCTGCATCGGGCTGATGCTCGAGGACGTGACCGCCACCGCCAACCGGTCGCGGTCGCTGCAGCACCAGGCGACCCACGACCACCTCACCGGGCTGCCCAACCGTGCGATGTTCGACGACCGGCTGAGCCGAGCCCTCGAACGCTCCGCCGGGGACGGCGAGGGGGTGGCGGTCCTGCTGCTGGACCTCAACCAGTTCAAGGAGGTCAACGACACCCTCGGCCACGAGATGGGCGACCTGCTGCTGATGGAGCTCGCGAGCCGGCTGTCGAACGAGCTCCGGTACTGCGACACCGTCGCCCGCCTCGGCGGCGACGAGTTCGCCATCCTCCTCGCCGGAGCCGGGCAGGAGGCCTCCGACAGGGTGGGCCGCCGGGTCGTGGAGCTGTGCGAGGAGCCGTTCGAGATCGAGGGCTTCCGGCTGCAGATCGGCGCGAGCGTCGGCATCGCGCGCGCCCCGGAGCACGCCCAGGACGCCCGCACCCTGGTGCGGCTCGCGGACCGTGCGATGTACCGGGCCAAGGACGCCGGTGGCGGCGTGGTGACCTACTCGCCGCTGCAGGACGAGGAGGGCATCACCCGCTTCAGCCTCCTCGAGGACCTGCGTGCCGCGGTGACCTCCGAGGAGCTGCTCGTCCACTACCAGCCCCGGGTCGAGCTGGCGACCGACCGGATCGTGGGGGTCGAGGCGCTGGTGCGCTGGGACCACCCGCGGCGGGGGCTGCTGACGCCCTCGGAGTTCCTGGAGCTCGCGGAGGTGTCCGGCGAGATCGACGCCCTCACCCGGGCCGTGGTGGCCAGGTCGACCGCGGAGCTGTCCCGCGAGGCCCGGACACGCCGGCTCGAGCTCGGGATCAACCTGTCCTCCCGCAGCCTCCGGCACCCCTCGCTGGTGGACTGGGTCGACTCCATGCTCGACCGCCGCGCGCTCGACCCCTCCGCGATCTGCTTCGAGATCAACGAGGGTGAGCTCATGGAGGACCCGGCCCGTGCCCGCGAGGCGCTCACGGGGCTCAGCGGGCTGGGCGTCCGGCTCTGCGTCGACGACTTCGGGACGGGCGGGTCGTCGGTCAACCTGCTCAGCGAGCTGCCGCTGCACCAGGTGAAGCTCGACCCGCGCCTCACCTCGACGGTGCGGCACGACCCGACGGTCGTGCAGTCGGTGATCGCCCTGTGCCACGAACTCGACCTGCACGTGGTCGCCGAGGGCGTGGAGGACGGGCCCACGCTCGAGGCGCTGCGGGAGCTCGGCTGCGACAGCGCCCAGGGGTTCCACCTCGCGCTGCCGATGCCGGTGAAGGCGCTCGTCGAGCTCGTCGAGCGCTCGGGCGGCGCCCCGACGGCCCCGCTCGCGGGCGACGGCTCCGAGCTGCAGCCCCACTAGCCACCGTCCGACCGGCTGCCGCCCGGGGCGGCTTGGGACCCGGCGAGGGCCCGGCGGTATCGTCGGCGCCATGTCCGAGACCATCGACCTCAACGCAGCGGCCGCAGCACTCGAGAACGCCCAGGACGTCATCGACGCCGCCATCGCCCGACTCGCCTCGGACGGCATCGACGAGAACCAGGTCGTCGCCTACGACGTCGCGCACGCCGCTGCGGGGGTCATGGCGGCCCGCGGGCTGCTCACCTACGGGGCTCGCGGTGCGGACGAGGCGAAGATCACCGCCGCGTTCACCGCGGACGTCGTCGCCGACCTCGCCGCGAAGCTGTACGGCCGCGAGGCCGAGTGGGGCGCCGCCCCCGGCGCGCTCGACGGCGCCCGCGACTTCGTCGCCACGTACCGGTCGCCGGAGTTCCTCGCCACCCTCGCCGACACCGACGGTCCCCGTCACCTCTCCGGCGACTTCGAGATGGTGCAGGACACCTTCCGCCGGTTCGCCGAGGAGAAGCTGCAGCCGATCGCGGAGCACATCCACCGCCAGAACGCCGACATCCCCGAGGAGATCATCGAGGGGCTCGCCGAGATGGGCGCGTTCGGCCTGTCGATCCCCGAGGCCTACGGCGGCTTCGCGACCGGGGACGAGTCCGACTACATCGGCATGGTCGTCGCCACCGAGGAGCTGTCCCGCGGCTCGCTCGGCGCGGGCGGCTCGCTGATCACCCGCCCCGAGATCCTCGCCCGCGCCCTCGAGGCCGGCGGCACCGAGGAGCAGAAGCAGGAGTGGCTGCCCCGGCTCGCCTCCGCGGAGGTCATGAACGCGGTCGCGGTCACCGAGCCCGACTACGGCTCCGACGTCGCCGGCGTGAAGGTCACCGCCACCGCCGTCGACGGGGGCTACCTGATCAACGGCGTCAAGACGTGGTGCACCTTCGGTGCCCGTGCCGACGTCCTGATG
>CBFGTJ010000233.1:0-4068 GCA_965651815.1 uncultured Microthrixaceae bacterium
GGCCGGTCCGGCCCGCACCACCTGTGGTGCTACGCGCAGGCGTGGCGTTCGTTCGCCGCGGTGCGCAGGGGGCGATGGGACGAGGCCCTGGTCCACGCGGAGGACGCCGCGTCCGCGGCGGACATCGAGGCGCAGGCGTTCGCGGCGCTCGGCCGGTTCGCGACCGCGTTCGTGCGGGTGGGCCGCGGCGACGACGCGACGGCCGTGATGGCCGAGGCCGCCGAGGCGACCCGCGCCGCCGGCTCACCCTGCCTGCTCCAGCAGTGGCTCGCCGCGCTCCACGCATGGCGGGCCGAGGTGGACGGCGACCACGACGGCGTCGTCGACGCCCTCGTCCCCTGGGACCCGCGCACGCTCACCCGAGCGGTCCGACCCCTCCTGCCGTCCGCTGCGACCATGCAGGTGCGGGCACTCGCGCGCCTGGATCGCCTCGACGAGGCACGCACCCTCCTCGCGCGGCTCGACGACCCGGTGAGCCCGGCGGAACGGGCTTGGCACCACGCCGCCGCGGCCGAGCTCGCCTGGGCCGGCGGCGACGTGCGGGACTTGCAGCGCAGCCTCGAGCTCGCGACCTCCACGCTCCCCGGCGGGACGGAGCACCTCGACCGCGCGCGGGTGCTGCTGCTCGCCGGGTCGCTGCTGCGGCGCGCCGGCACCGACCTGGTCGTCGCCGGGCGGACCAACCGCGAGGTCGCCGCCGAGCTCCACCTGAGCCCGAAGACCGTCGAGCACCACCTGGGCAGCGCGTTCCGCAAGGTCGGCGTGTCGAACCGCACCGAGCTCGCCGCCCGCCTCGCAGAGCCCCAACCGTCGGCCGACTGACCCGGCCGACCGGCCGATGGCCGACCGGGCCCGCGAACACCCGAAGTTCAGGGGTTTCCCCGATGCGCCCGCCCGTGGGCTGCCCGAGGATCGGCAGGGAGCCGACGACGCCGCCGCACCGGGCGGTCGCACCCACGGAGGAACGACGTGCCACGCATCCGACCGGTCCACCTCGCCGCCCTGGGCGCCGTGATCGCCCTCGCCGCGTCCTGCATCGACCCGCCACCACCCCCCGCCCCACCGGAGCCGGGCATCACGCCGGGCACGTGCTACGGGACCGGCGCCAGCGCCGACGACGGGTTCGACTTCCGCTACGACGGCCCGGACGGCGTCGCCGGCAACGGGACGTACCTGTCCTCGACCGACGGGTCGTGCTCCGGCATCCCCATCTACGAGCTCACCGCGGTCCTCGCCGCGGGGCGCTCCGAGGCGGCGGACAAGTGCGTCGCCCTGGGCGACGACACCCCACCAGAGAAGGCCCGGTGGTACCAGCTCCACGGTGCTCCGGCCGACCTGTGGTTCTGCCCCGGGTCGTTGCGGGCGCCGCTCGGCGAACCTCCCGCACCCGGGACCTGCCTGGGCACCCACCAGCTCGGCCACACCAGCCTGTGGCCCGTCGACGTCGAGGTCGTCGGTCCGATGTCCGAGGCCGACAACCTCGTCGGCCGCTCGTCGAGCGACGGGACCTGCTCGGGGTTCCGGATGGGCGTCGCGACGGGCGTGTTCGCGGCGACCGCGGCCGAGGCCCAGACCGCCTGCGTCGATCGGCGAGTGGCTGCGGGGATCGACCCGCCGACCGGTTGGCCGGAGGAGTGGACGCCCGGTGCGCTGTGGCTGTACGGCGACCCGCAGCACACGGTCGGCCTGTGGTTCTGCTACGGCTCGCTGCGCCCCGCGTCCGACGCGCCGGACATCGACGAGTGCTACGCCCCCTCCGGCGGAGTGCGGCACCTGGGCGTGAAGTGGCACCAGCCGACCGTCGGCACCGCGGCGTTCTTCGAGGCCGACGACCCGACCTGCACGGGTCCGGGCGTGCCGCACGCGTGGACCGTGGTCCGGGCCACCGAGGGAACCGCCCTCGCCGCGTGCGAGGCGGCGGTTGGCGCGGGTGTCTCGCACATGGCGATGGCGTCCCTCTACCCCGGTGCGGACGACGTGTTCATGTGCTTCCCCGCCAGCCCGGACGGGACGCCGTGAACCCGGGCTGAACCGCCTTCGGGGATGAGGCGGCAGCGGGGCGGGCCCATGGCATATTGGGGTCGTGAGCGCTCCGGACACCTGGTCCGCGACGTTGCGCCGGATCGGGCGATGGGCCGACGAGCGCGACCGCCGGCAGTTCGAACTGGGCACCGACGGCGACGGCGACGACGCCAGGCCGCCCCGTCCGGGGCTGCCCGCGACCGCGTGGGCCGTGACCCGCTCGGCGGCGACCGTCGCCGGCGCGCCCGTCGTGGCGCCGGCGATGGCCCTCGCCGCGCTCCGCACCGCCCGCGTGGCGAGGCGCCGCATCGACGCCTTCCCGGAGCACCTGCACGCCCTCGCCGAGGGCAGGAGCTCCCCGCTGCGCGACGAGCGCACGCGCCGACTCCCCGCCGGTGAGCGCTACCTCGTCACCTCGGACCTCCACCGCTGCGTCGCCGGACGGCTCGACTGGCCGGCGGCGCAGCGCGTCAAGGGCCTCTACCCCCGGGTGCTGGAGCGCTACCTCGACGACGGGTGGCACCTCGTCGAGAACGGCGACGTCGAGGACTTCTGGATGGTCGGCGGCTCCACCTGGGGCGCCGTGTACGACCTGGCCGGCATGCTCGAGCAGGCGAGCGGCACGCTCCGCCCGGACGCACCCGCGGCGAGCCTCGTCGAGCACCTCGACCGCATCGTCGCCAACAACCGGCCCACCTACGACGTGCTGTCGGCGTTCGCGGCCGAGGGCCGCTACCACCGCACGATGGGCAACCACGACGACGCGTTCGCCCGGCCGGAGGTCGAGGCCCGCCTGCACGACCACCTGCCCGGCGCCGAGGTCGTCGACACGATCCTGCTCGCCCGGGACGGCTCCACCCCGGAGGAGGGCATCGCGGGCATCGACGCCGTCATCGCCCACGGCCACCTCACCGACTCCTGGAACGGCCCCGGGTTCGCGCTCCTCGGGCGACTGCTCACCGCCACGCTGACGACCCTCGGCGACCTCCCGACCCGCGGCTCACGACCCGACGAGGGGCTGCCCCGCGGCACGGACATCGAGCGGCTCATGAAGGGCGGGTGGAACCGGCTGATCACCCTCGACGCCCGCTACGGCGGGAACCGCCGCTTCGACAGCCTCGATGAACAGCGGCTGTTCGCACGGCTCGCCGAGGTCGAGCCCGACGACGGTTGGCCGTGGATCCTGCACGGCCACACCCACTACCCGATGCTGATGCCCTTCGACCGGGAGGGCCGCCCGGTGCGCTACGCGAACTCCGGTTGCGGCGTCCTCGACGGCGGGTTCACCGCGCTCGAGTGGGACCCCTCCGACCCGGAGCGGCCGGTGTCACTCGTCGTGTGGACCCACGGCGACGGCGAGCCACGGCGCGTCGAGCTCCACCCGGACGGCGACCGGGTGCGCGCCGCGCGCTGAGGGCAACGCAGCCGCACCGACGGGGCCTCAGCGGCCGGTGTGGCCGAAGCCGCCCTCGCCGCGCTCGGTCTCGTCGAGCTCGTCCACCTCGAGGAACGAGACGTGCTCCACCGCCTGGATCACCAGCTGCGCGATCCGCTCGCCCCGCCGGATCTCGAAGGGCTCCTTGGGGTCGGTGTTGACCAGCAGCACCTTCAGCTCGCCCCGGTAGCCCGCGTCGATCAGCCCGGGCGTGTTGAGGCAGGTGACGCCGTGGCGCATCGCCAGCCCGCTGCGCGGCTGGATGAACCCGGCGTAGCCCCGGGGGATCGCCACAGCGAGGCCGGTCGGCACGAGCCCGCGGCCCCCTCCCGGCTCGAGCACGAGGTCGGTCGCGGCACGCAGGTCCACCCCCGCGTCGCCCGGCTTGGCGTACTCGGGGAGCGGGAGCTCTGGGTCGAGTCGGCGGACGGGGATCTTCAGCACGCAGCGAGGATACCGGTCGCCCCCACCGCCTCCGGCCGCCCCGCCGCCACCGCCCCGCTGCCGGAGACGTCCCCGCGACGCCGTACCCTGTCTGGCGTGCTCGCCTGGATGGACCTCGAGATGACCGGGCTCGACCCGACCCGCCACGTGATCGTCGAGATCGCGAC
>CBFGTJ010000234.1:0-4041 GCA_965651815.1 uncultured Microthrixaceae bacterium
CGCAGGACCGCCAGCTGTCCGAGGAGGCCTACGAGCGCCTGAAGACCATCGGCGAGTCCACCGAGCTGGGGTCCGGGTTCCGCATCGCGATGCGCGACCTCGAGATCCGCGGCGCCGGCAACCTGCTCGGCACCGGCCAGTCCGGCCACGTCGCGGCGGTCGGCTACGACCTCTACGTGCAGATGGTGCACGAGGCCATCGAGCAGCTGAACGGCAAGGAGCCGGAGGAGCCCGAGGAGATCACCCTCGAGCTGCCGATGCCGGCCTACCTCCCGCCCGACTACGTCGAGCGCGACGACCTGCGCCTCGACGCCTACCGGCGGCTCGCCGCGGTCCGCTCACCGGCGGACGTGGACGACATCGCGCTCGAGTGGACCGACCGGTTCGGCCCGGTGCCACCGCCCGCCGCGGCGCTGCTGCAGGTGGCGTACCTGCGGGCCGAGTGCGTGCGCACCGGCGTCACCGACATCACCGTCACCAAGAGCCCCGCCCTCTCGGGCGGCCTGCTCGCGACGATCTCCCCGATCACGCTGCCGCAGTCGAAGCAGATGCGCCTCGCCCGCCTCTACAAGGGCGCGCTGTACCGCGAGGCGGACCGCGAGCTGCGCCTCCCGGTCAAGGGTGGGCAGTCGCTCGCCGAGGACCTCGTCAGCGCGCTGCGGGAGCTCGTGCCCCCGCCGAAGGAGCCCGCCGCCGACGCCGCGGGTGCCGGCACCGAGCCGGCGGTCGCGAGTGGTTCCGGTGCGGGGTCCCGGCAGTAGCATCCGCGCCCATGCGTAGGACCCGTTCACTGCTCCTCGCCGCCTCGGCGGCCGCCGCGGCGCTCCTGGGATCGGCCTGCGGCGTGCTCTCCGACACGACCGCCGCGACGGTGCTGGGCCGCGCGGTCCCGGTCGAGTCGGTCGAGGAGCTCGCCCGCGACGAGGGGTTCGTCGGTGGGGGCGTCCAGGGCATCACCGACAGCAAGGTGCCCGGCGACGTGTTCCGCAGCGTGCTCCAGTTCGAGCTGCAACGCGTCGCCTGGGTCGCCGAGGCCGAGCGCTGGGGGCTCGAGATCACCGAGGACGACCTTCGCACCGCACGCGAGCAGGTCGACAGCCAGCTCGAGGCGAACGGCCTCGAGTACGAGGCGTCGACGCGGGACAAGATCGTCGAGCTCGTCGCCGCCCAGGGGGTGCTCAACGAGCGGTTCTCCCGCCTGGACCCCGACAGCGACGACGACCTCCGGCGGCTCTACGACGGCCTGCCGGCGCTGTGGGACCAGGCGTGCGCGGCGGTGACGTACGTGCCGGCCGAGTCGGAGGCGGAGGTGCGCCGGGCGCTGCGCGACGGCACCTCCATCGAGGAGCTGCCCGACGTCGTCGAGGGCACGTCGCTCGTGCTCGACCCCGGGGACCGGTGCGTGTCGAGCGAGCAGATCCCCGACGAGCTGGACGAGGCCTTCCGGAGCGCGACGACCGGCCGTGACGTGGGACCGGTGGTCGTGCCGAACCCGAACGGCGGCGAGAGCCTCTACGTGTTCCGCATCGACGAGCGCCGCCGGCTCGACTTCGCGGACGCCCGCGAGGACCTGGCCGAGATCGCCGACTCCCTGGCCCAGCAGGGCGCGCAGTCCTGGATCTCGCTCGTCGTCTCCTCGACCGCCGAGGTGAACCCCCGGTACGGGTCCGCGGTGACGATGAGCGGCATGGGCGAACCGCTCGTCCTCGCGCCGCCCACCCCGATCGCCGCCCCGGTGGAGCCCGAGCCCGTCCCCGAGCCCGGGATCGGCGGCACGCCCTCCGAGGTCGACCACGACCACTGAGGTGCGCCGCCCGCTGCTGCACGTCGTCGGGCTGGGCCCCGGCGGCGCGGACCTGGTCACGGCCGGCACCGCGGAGCTGGTCGCGAGGTTCCCGACGCACGCGCGCTACCTGCGGACCGAGCGGCACCCCGCCGCGGTCGTCGTGGAGGGCGCGACCACCTTCGACGACGTCTACGACGCCGCCGCCACGATCGACGAGGTCTACCCGGCCATCGTCGAGGAGCTCGTCGCGCGGGCCGACGAGCACGGCGAGGTGCTCTACGCGGTCCCCGGGTCGCCGGTCGTGGCGGAGCGGACCGTCGAGCTGCTGCTGGCGGACGAGCGCGTCGAGGCGCGGGTCCACCCCGCGCTGTCGTTCCTCGACCTCACCTGGGCCCGCCTGGGGGTCGACCCGCTCGAGCTCGGCGTGCGGCTCGTGGACGGGCACCGCTTCGCGACCGAGGCGGCGGGGGAGCGGGGACCGCTGCTGGTCGCCCAGTGCGACCACCCGTTCGTGCTCTCCGACGTGAAGCTCGCCGTGGAGGACCCGCCCGAGGTCCCGGTCACGGTGCTGCAGCGCCTCGGCCTGCCCGACGAGCGGCTGTTCGAGGTCGAGTGGTCCGAGCTCGACCGCGCGGTGCAGCCGGACCACCTCACCTCGCTGTGGATCCCCGAGCTCGGCGAGCCGCTCGCGGGCGAGCTCGTCCGCTTCGACGAGCTGATGCGCCGGCTGCGCGCCGAGGATCCGTGGAAGGAGGCCCAGACCCACCGGTCGCTGCAGCGCTACCTCCTCGAGGAGGCCCACGAGGTCCTCGAGGCGATCGACCACTACGACCCCGCGACGGGGGAGGGCGCGGACGAGCTGTGCGACGAGCTCGGCGACCTGCTCTACCAGGTGGTGTTCCACGCCGCGATCGCCCGCGACGCCGGGTGGTTCACCCTCGCGGACGTCATCCGCTCGATCCACGACAAGCTCGTGCGGCGCCACGGCCACCTCTTCGGCCCCGGGGCGGGCGGCACGCCCGGGATCGACGAGCTGGTGAGCACGTGGGAGGCCGACAAGCGCGACGAGCTGGGGCGCGACTCGGTCCTCGACGGCATCCCCGGCTCGCTGCCCGCCCTCGCCCGGGCGGCCAAGGTGCTCAAGCGAGCGGAGGCGCTCGGGGGCGGTGCCGAGGCGCCGGGGGCCGACCTCGACGACGAGCGGCTGGGCGCGGCGCTGCTCGAGCTCGTCGAAGCGGCGCACGCCGCCGGGCTGGACGCCGAGAACGCCCTGCGGCGCGCCACCGACCGTCGCATCGAGCAGGTGCGGGACCTCGAGCGACGGCGGTCGGGCGGGGAGGGCTGAGGACCGGGCGCGCCTAGGGCGACCCGGCGGCTGGGGCGTAGAGTCGCACCATGCCTGAACCACTCACGATTTCTCCCGCCACCGGCCGTCTCGGGGTCCTCACCCCCGGGATGGGCGCAGTGGCCTCCACCGCGTATGCGGGAGTTCTCGCCGTACGTGCCGGGCTCGCCGCGCCGATCGGATCGCTCTCGCAGATGGCGCACATCCGCCTCGGTGAGCGCGACGAGGGTCGCAACCCTCGCATCCGCGACTTCGTCCCCCTCGCCGACCTCGACGACCTCGTGTTCGGGGGTTGGGACCCCATCTCCGCGAACGCCCTCGAGGCCGCCCGCACCGCGGGCGTGCTCGACGAGGCCGACCTCGCACCGCTGTCCTCGGAGCTCGAGGGCATCGTCGCCATGCCGGCCGTCTTCGACAAGCGCTGGGTCAAGAAGCTGGACGGCGTGCGCGTCAAGACCGGTGAGAGCAAGTGGGACCTCGCCCAGCAGGTCATCGAGGACATCGAGCGCTTCCGCGTCGACAACCGCTGCGACCGGCTCGTCATGATCTGGTGCGGCTCCACCGAGGCGTACCAGGAGCCCTCGGAGGTCCACCAGACGGTCGAGTCGTTCGAGGAGGGCCTCAAGGCGAGCGACGAGAACATCGCCCCGTCGGAGATCTACGCGTACGCGGCGCTCGTGTCGGGCGTCCCCTTCGCGAACGGGGCGCCGAACCTCACCGTCGACCTCCCCTGCATGGAGGAGCTCGCCCGGCGCAACGGCGTGCCGATCGCGGGCAAGGACTTCAAGACCGGCCAGACGCTCATCAAGACGATCCTGGCGCCCGGGTTCAAGGCCCGGATGCTGGGCATGCGCGGCTGGTACTCGACGAACATCCTCGGCAACCGCGACGGCGAGGTGCTCGACGACCC
>CBFGTJ010000235.1:0-3986 GCA_965651815.1 uncultured Microthrixaceae bacterium
GCCTCACCGGTACAGCCCGATGACCTCCTCGGGCATCACGGGGCTGATGTCCATGGGCGGGACCAGGTTCAGGTCCATGTTGCCGAACATGTAGAGCGAGTCGGCGATGAGCATTCCGTCGATGTTCCGCCGGGCGTTGCCGCCGATCTCGAGCCGCCCGACCGGTGCGTACACCGTGCCCATGTTCTTCTCGGTGTTGCCGGTGATCTTGGAGGTGCCGGTGTTGGAGCGACCCTGGTAGATGCTGATGCCGGCGTAGTCCCCGAGGTCGGGCGGCGTCAGCTCGACGGTGCCGTTGCCCTGCATGTCGAGCACTCCCGACTCGATGAACAGCAGGACCCCGTTGCCCGTGTCGGGGCTGGGCGGACCCGCGACGACCACGCTCTTGTTCCGGAAGTCCACGCCGTTGCGGAAGTAGTGGATGCCCGGCTGCAGCGTGATGGTCCCCTGACCGCCGCCGAAGTCCTTCTTGGAGTTGTAGCGGCCGGGGGAGCAGGTGGTCCCGTTCCCGCTCGCGCACGAGCTGGTGGTGGTGGGCAGCGGCGGGTGCGGCAGGTCGCCGAGCGGGTCGCCGATCGGCTGCTGGCCGGTCTTCGGCTGGGCGCCGGGGAAGCAGTGCGGGCCGCAGGAGTTGAAGCTCGTCCCGCCCACGACCGAGATGAGGCCCGCCTCCAGCCGGAGCGAGTTGCCGATGCCCTGCATGGCGTTGTTCGGGCAGGCCTCGTCCACGTAGACCGCGCCGACCGTGGTGACCGAGATGTCGGCGTTGCCCTGGATCTCGAGGCCGGGGCAGGTTTCGGGCGGCGCCAGCACGATGATCCCGGTGCCGAACGGGTTGCCGATCTGGCGGCGCTCGGCCACCGCCGTCGCGCACGAGGTCAGCTTCACCCCGGCGACGGCGGAGAAGAACTGTGGGTTCGCTTCGCAGACGCGCACCCGGACGTACTCGGCCTCGGGGTCGGCGCCGTCGGGCACGAACGGGGTCTCGACGACGATCGCGACGTCGCCCGACCGGTAGCACCGTGCGTTCGCCGCGACGACCGCCTCCCCCGCCGTGCAGGCGCGCGTGGTGACCGTCGCGTCGGGCCCGACCATGTTCCTCGCCGCGAGCACGCTGGCCTCCTGCTGCGCCGGGCCGGCGTCGGGCAGCTCGCCCAGCTCGCGGGCGGCGGCCAGCGCCGCGGCGTCGGCCGCGCCCTGGGCGCCGCGCTGGACCATGCGGGAGTAGCCGACGTCGACGGCGAGCGCGGCGACGAGCAGCAGGGCGATCATCACCAGCGCGACGGTCACGATGACGGCGCCCCGCTCGCCACGGGGGCGTCCCGTCCTGCGCGGTGGGACGCTCACCGGCACCACGACCAGTCACCTCCCGGCTCGAAGAACTCCACAGGGGTGTCGTCGCCCTCGCGCTCGATCCGGTACTCGGTCCTCGAGGTCATCCTCGTGTTCGCGAGGAACGGGATGAACCCGGTGAGGGACTCGCTCTGCCGCTGGCTGCACACGACCACCGCGGCACCCCGCGTCCAGCCCTCGGACACGACCACCGCGACCTGGGCGTCGGTGAGCCCCGTGCGGTCCTTCACGTCGCAGACGACGTCCCGTGTGGGCCCCGCCGGCGCGCTGGTGGCACAGGTGCCGGGCGGGTTCGACAGCACCGCGGCGTTGCGCGCGGCCGTGCTCGTGCCCTGCCGCAGGCTCTGGGCGTTGTAGAGGTTGTAGCCGAGCTCGACCACTCCCAGGAGCAGCAGGAGCAGCAGCGGGAGGATCAGCGCGAACTCCACCATTGCCGCGCCGCGCTCGCCGCGCCGGGTCGCCCCGCCACGGCGGTCCGATCGGAGGCGCGGGCTGGGAGGTCGAACCGGTGAGGGGAACGTGGCCATTGTCCCGGCACATCGTCCCGGCCGCCGGGGTACTTGAGCTTTCGGGAGCCGGTGGGATGCGAGGGGTTCCGCCGGCCAGCCTGTACCGTGAACCCGAGGAGACCAGGGGGCAATGGCGGAGCGGACCACCATCGGCGAGCGCGACTTCACCCCCGACGCCGCGTCGGTGGCGCAGGCCCGCCGGTACGTGCTGTCGCTCCTCGAGCTCGACCCGACCACGACCGAGTCCGTGCAGCTCGCCGTGTCGGAGCTCGCGACGAACGCCGTGCTGCACGCGCGCAGCCCGTTCCGGGTGCGCGTCTCGATCGACTCGACCACCGCGCGCGTCGCGGTGTTCGACCACTCCGAGGCCACCGCGGCGCGCAAGGACTACGGGCCGGAGGCCGTGACGGGCCGGGGCCTCACCATCGTCGAGCGGGTGACCGATGATTGGGGCGTGACGCCCGACGGCAAGGGCAAGTGGGTCTGGTTCGAGGTGTCGTTGACCGGGCAGGCCGTGAGATGAACCGGAGGGCGGACGACGTGTCGGACACCGTGCGGGTTCGGTTGATCGGGTTGCCGGTGCAGCTCCACGTGTCGACCGCGATGCACCTCGACGCGCTCCAGCGGGAGCTCGACGTGCTCGCGACCTCCGAGGAGCCGCCGTCGGTGCCGAGGCGGCTGACCGAGCTCGTCGCGGAGCTGCGGGAGCGCCACGGGACCCTCGGCGCCGCGCACGAGGCCGCCGTCGAGACCGCGGCCGAGCGCGGCGACTCGACCGTCGACCTCACCTACGACGTGCCCGTGGAGGTGGCGGACGCTGCCGAGGCGCTCGACTCGCTGCTCGACGAGGTCGACGACTACTGCCGGCGCGGCGAGCACCTGCTCACCCTTGCCGCGGCCCCCGAGGTCAACGCCTACCGGCGCTGGCTCCTCGGGCAGTTCGTCTCGCAGATCGCCGGTGAGGACCCCGTCCCGTGGGAGCGCTCCGACGAGGCGCACGCCGCTGCGGCGGTGACCAGCGACCGGGCCGCCGCGGTGGTCACCAGCGAACGCGACCTCATGGACCCCGACGACGTGCCCGAGGGGTGGACCGTCGAGGAGCGCGAGTCCGAGGTGGTCGTCCGGCCGAGCGGGGAGCTGGACCTGCAGTCGGCGCCGGAGCTGCGCGACCTGCTGCTCGCGGTACGCCAGGAGCACACCGCGGTCGTGCAGCTGGACCTGTCGGGGGTGTCGTTCATCGACTCGGTGGGGTTGAGCATGGTGGTCAGCGCCCACCAGCGCCTCGCCGCGGACGGTGCGCGCCTGGTGGTCTCCATCCCGGCGCACCTCGAGCGGCTGTTCGAGATCAGCGGGCTGCAGCAGCTGTTCGAGCACAGCAGCTGAGACCCCGCGGCGAGCCCCGCGGCCGAGGCCCCGTCGCGGTCCGCCGCCGGGTCCGGCGGGGTCTGCCCGCGCAGGTCGGGGGTAGGACTCCGTCGGTGGGTGACACGACGGAGCAGCACCGCGCGGGCCGGGACCACCTGGTCGACGACCTCCCGGGCGCGCCCGAGTCCGACCAGGACCTCGCGCTCCTCGACGACCGTCTGGACCGCGAGGAGCTCCGAAACCGGTACTACGGGCTGCTGCAGGAGCTGCGGGTGGTGCTGCCGGGCGTGCAGGTGCTGCTCGCGTTCCTGTTCGCCGTGCCGTTCGCGGAGGGCTTCCGCCGACTCGACCGGCTCGGCCGTGCCACGTTCGCGCTCTCGCTGCTCGCCGCGCTGCTCGCGGTCGTCTGCCTCATGGCGCCGACCGCGATGCACCGGTTCGGCGACCGCACCGCGCGGCGGGCCCGGCTGGCGTGGAGCATCCGCCTGACCATGGTCGGGCTGGGCCTGCTCGCGCTCGCGCTCGTCTCGGCGCTCTGGACCGTCGCGAGGTTCGTCTACGACACCGGGGTGGCGCTCGTGGTCACGATCCCGATCGCGGTCACGGTGCCGGTCCTGTGGGGGCTGGTGCCCCGCCTCATCGCCCGGCCCGACCCACCGGCCCGCTGACCGTCAGCGGGCCCGGCCGCGGGTGGCGGCGAGCTCGCGCAGCTCGTCCAGGGCGGCGGGGAACGCCCCGGCCATGACGTGCACGTCGGGG
>CBFGTJ010000236.1:0-3934 GCA_965651815.1 uncultured Microthrixaceae bacterium
GTCGTTCAGCCCTGCGGAGCGCCGGCTGCTGCGGCGTGGCGCGGTCGTCGACGACGCGCAGGCGGGCGTGGTGCCGCACCTCGCGGTGCGGGAGGAGGACGCCGCGTCCGTCGCCGCGGACGCGTTGCACGACCCGATCGTCCTGGGCGTCGAGACGCTCGTGCTCGGGGACCGCGGGGACTGGCCGGAGGGCGTGCACCGCGGCAGCCGGGCCGGCGACCGGGTGGTCGTGGTCGCGGAGGGCCGCCGCGGCCGGGCGGTGTCGAGCCCGCTCGGGCGTGCGCTGCACCCCGCGGCGGCAAGGCCGGAGGGTGCCCGCACGGTCGCGGTGGTCGACCCCTACGGGATCGCGAACGCCGCCATCAGCTCGATCGGCGTGGGCGAGCTCCCCCGCGCCGAAGCGTTCCAGGAGCTGGTCGGGTCGCTCGGCTGGGACTTCCCGATCGCGGTGCTCGCCGTCGTCCCGGACCTCGACCCCATCCGGACCCGCGGCCTGCCGGGCGAGCTGCAGCGGGCCTGGCACGAGCGGGACGCGCAGCTCGACGCGCTGGCCGACGAGATGGACGACGACGGCGACCCGCTCACCGTCGCCCGGCGCGCCGTGCTGCAGCCGGACCGGGTCGACCGGTCCCGCCTCGACTCACCGCTCGAGCGCGACATCACCCCGCTGGCGACGAAGCGGCTGTCCACCGGGCTCGTGGCCGAGCTCTGGGCGGCGTGCTGCGCAGGGGACCACCGGGTCCTCCTCTGCACCGAGGACCCCGACGTCATCTGGGCGCTGGACGCGCTCGCCGCGGCGGGCATCGACCGGTTCGCGGAGGTCGTGCGCATCGGCGTGCACGCACGGCGGCTCCGGATCGTCGACCAGCCCGACCGGTCGACGGCGCGACCGGCCGTGGGCGCCAACCCGTTCCTCGTGCTGACCGACGCCCAGCTGGCCGAGCTCGTCGGCGCCGGCTCGCAGCCGTACGGCCGGCGGCTCCGCAACCGGCTCCACCACGCGGTGCGCGCCGGTTCGGAGTGGCGCTTCGAGGGGTTCGACCCCGAGACGGGTGCGGCGGTGATGTCCACCGTGGTGGCGGCGGGCTCCGACCCGGCATCGGCGCACCCGGCGGACGCGGCAGCCCACGCCGATCGGATCGAGGCGCGCTTCGTCGGTGGCGGACCGCACGAGGATGGACGTCCCGTCCGCCCCGACCGCCGCACCGAGGGCATCGCACACGACCGCCGGGAGGCGACCCCGGTCGAGGCCACCGTCGTGCACTGGCGGCCGGGGGTGATCGCGGTCGACGTCGACGGCGACCTCGTCCCCGACGCCGAGGCCAGCGCCGGCCACGACGCCCACGGCTACGCCCCCGGGGCGCGGGTGACCGTGCTGCTGGGCCAGGACGGGAGCTGCCACCTGGCCGACCCGGGCGACCACCTCGAGCCCACCGAACCGGAGCTGGTGCGGCTCGGCCCGGGTTCGTCGAGGGAGCGGGCCGTCCACCCGATCGAGGACGGTGCCGGCGGGATCGGCCTGCCTCCCCCGGGCACCGGCGAGGTCCCCGGCGACGAGGGCGACGTGGTGCTCGCGGTCCGCAGCGGCGAGCGCGACGGCGTGCCGGCGTGGACCGTGCTGTCGTCGCCCCTGCCCCACCTCGACTGGATGGCGTGACCCGGACCCGGACGGCGTCCGGGTCACCCGAGCGGGCTCAGCCCAGCGAGAACACGTCGAAGGGGTCGAGGATCTCCGGGGCGAGGGCCACGCACACGAACGCGGCGATGACGAGCGCGGGGCCGAACGGCACCTTGGCCTTGCGGCCCCGTGCGCCGAGCACGACGACGCCCAGCACGATGCCGACCAGCGACGCGACCACCAGGGCGATCAGGGCGAGGATCACCGCGGCGACGGGCCGCACCCCCGAGTAGAACCCGAGGTACCAGCCGAGCAGCACGGTGAGGCGCACGTCGCCGAAGCCCATGCCGGTGGGCAGCAGGAACCACAGCGCGAACAGGGGGCCGGCCAGCACGGCGACCCCGACGGCCGCGCTGAGCAGCCACCCCCAGCCGCCCTCGATCGCCGCGGTGAGCACGCTGAGCGCGACGGCGACGAAGAAGGCGGGCCACACGATGCGGGTCGGCACGATGAGGGTGCGCAGGTCGATCACCGCGATCGCGACCCCGACGGGGATGAGCCACAGCGCCGGCAGGAGCCGCCAGTCGTCGATGCCGATCGTGGCGACCGCGCCGAGGAACAGCAGCGGGCAGAGCAGCTCCACCACGGGCGTGTAGCCGGGGATGGCGACCCCGCAGGTGGCGCAGCGTCCCCGCAGGGCGAGCCACGACACGACCGGGACGTTCTGGTGCCACACGATGTCGGTGCCACACCCGGAGCAGCGGCTGCGCCCGGCGAACACCTCCCCCCAGGGGCGGGTGTCCCACTCCTCGCCGAACTTGTTCGGCTCGGCGAGGTGCACGGGCAGGCGGTCGATCACCACGTTGGTGAACGAACCGACGGCGAGGTAGGCGAGCGTCCCGAGGATGACCAGGACGACCTGGGTGGTGCTCACCCGTGCTGGGGCGGTGCGCCGGGGGCACCGGCACCGATCACGAAGTGCGCCGGTGGCGGCACGTCCGGGTCGATCGCCTCGGGGTGCGCGGCGAGCCCCGCGATCTCGTCCGGGTACACCGACGCGGCGACCGCGTCCTCGTAGGTGATGACCCCCGAGGCGACCAGCGACGCGAGCGACTGCTCCATCACCATCATCCCGTCGCGCTGGCCGGTGGCGATGAGGTTGCGCAGCTGGCGGACCTTGCCCTCGCGGATGACGTTGGAGATCGCCGAGGTCGCCATCAGCACCTCGTACGCGGCGACCCGTCCGCCGCCGATGCGGGGCACGAGCCGCTGCGAGATGACCGCGGCGAGCGCCATCGAGAACTGGGTGCGGATCTGGTCCTGCTGGTCGGCGGGGAACACGTCGATCACGCGGTCGACGGTCTGCGCGGCGTCGTTGGTGTGCAGGGTGGCGAACACCAGGTGGCCGGTCTCGGCGAGGGTGAGCGTGAGCTGGATCGTCTCGAGGTCGCGCATCTCGCCCACCAGCACGACGTCGGGGTCCTCGCGCAGCGCGGCTCGGAGGGCGTCGGCGAACGAGGTGGCGTCCTGGCCGATCTCGCGCTGGTTGACCAGCGCCACCTGTGAGGTGTGCACGTACTCGACCGGGTCCTCGATGGTGAGGATGTGCAGCGGCCGGTTGCGGTTGATCCAGCCGATCATCGCCGCGAGCGTCGTCGACTTGCCCGACCCGGTCGGGCCGGTCATCAGCACCAGCCCGTGTGGGCGGGTGAGCAGCTGCGCGGTCGCCGGGGGCAGGCCGATCTCCTCCGGCGTGGGGTTGTGGGTAGGGATGAGGCGCAGCGCGATCGCGGGGCGGTCGAGCTGGTGGTAGGCGTTGGCACGGAAGCGTGCGACGTCTCGCCAGCTGAACGCGAAGTCGAGCTGGCGCTCACGCTGGTAGGTGGCCCAGTCCTCGTCGTCCATGAGCGCCCGCAGCGCGTGCTCCAGGAACTCGACGCTGACCGGCTCGGACTGCGGGATCGCGTAGAGCTTGCCGTCGATGCGGACCCGCGGCGGGGTGCCGGCGCACAGGTGCAGGTCGGTCGCGCTGTTGTCCCACAGGTAGCGCAGCAGCTGCTCGAGCGGTCCGGTGTCGGGCTGGGTCACGTCGGCTCTCCCCTCGTGGCGGCGTGCAGCGTAGGGCACGCGCCTCCCCACAAAACGGTATCGGGCGGGACCGGAGACCGGTCCCGCCCGATGAGTCAGGTGATCAGTGGGTCACGGAGTGACCGGGTCGCAGTTGGCGTCGAAGTCTGCGTGAACTGGCTGCTTGGCCGCGTTCAGCGACCAACCGTTCAACGTGCCGGTCTTCACGTAACCGGTGGACTCGAGTTC
>CBFGTJ010000237.1:0-3930 GCA_965651815.1 uncultured Microthrixaceae bacterium
CCTCCTTGGGATTCTTTCCCGCCCGCCAACCCGCTCGCCGGGGGTCCCTATCCTCGGCGGTGGATGCGCCAGGACGAGGCACTGCAGGTCATGACGCTCGGGCTCCGCGTCGGCGAGGTGATGCTCGAGTCGAGCGTGGCGACCTCCGACGTGCAGGACGCCGTGCGGCGGGTCATCGAGGCGCTCGGCCTCGAGGGGTGCGAGGTGTCGGTCACCCTGGACGTCATCACGCTCAACCACCTCGACCCGTCGCTGGACGCCCCGCTCACCCTCGTGCGGGTCGTGCGGATCGGCGAGCCGCGCCTGGACCGGCTGGTCGCGCTCGAGGCGCTGGTGCGCAAGATCCACGACGGCCGGCTCGACGTCGCGACCGCGGCACGGGAGATCGAGCACTTCGACCGGGTCGACACCCGCCACCCCCGGTGGGCGACGCTGACGGGGCTGCTCATCTCCGCGGCCGCCTGGGTGATGTTCGCCGGCGGCGGAGCCGTCGGGGCCATCGCCGCGGTGCTCGCCGCGCTGGTGAACGAGGTGGTGCTGGCCCCGCTCAACCGGACCCGCATCCCGACGGTGTTCGTGACGTTCCTGTCCGCGGTGGTCGTCGCCACCGTGCCCAACCTCTTCGCGTTCCTCGAGCTGCCCGTGGCGGTGCTCCCCGCGGTCGTCGGTGGGCTCTACCCGCTGCTGCCCGGGGGGCTGCTCGTCGCGAGCGTGACCGACGGCCTCTCGGGTGCGCCGCTGTCGTCCCTCGCGAAGGGGCTCGAGGCCACCGTCGTCGCCTCGGCGGTCGCGCTGGGCGTGGTCGCGACCCTGTCGGTCGCGGACCACCTCGGCATCGAGTCGGGCACGGAGCGCCCGGTGATCTCGACGGTGTTCACCGTGCTGATGGCGGCGCTCGCGGTGTCGGGCCTCGCGGTGGCGCGCTCGATGCCGATGCGCCTCGTGCCCGCGACCGCGGCGATCGCGATGGCGGCGTGGCTGGTGAACCGCCTGCTGTGGGAGGCCGGCTACAACCAGATCCTCGCCCTCTTCACCGCGGCGGTCGTCGTCGGCCTGGGCGGGCAGCTCGCCGCCCTGCTCCACCGCACGGCCGCCGTGGTGCACACCACCTCCTCGGTGTACGTGCTGGTGCCCGGCTTCACCTTCTACGTGGCGATGGTGGCGCTCGCCCGCTCGGACGCGGACGCCGGCCTCCCGGTGATGGTCGACGCGATCGGCCGCGCGGGTGCCATCGCCGCGGGGGTCGCGCTCGGCGTCGCGCTCGGGCGGTCGGTCCCCGCGCCACGCCCGAGGGTCGCCCTGTGGCGCCGGGGCAACCGCCGCGGCGTCCCCCGCGCCCAGGCCGGCGTCCCGCGCCGGCGATCCTCCTGACCGGAGCCCGCAGCGACACCGGGCGAGCGACCCGCCCATCACCGCCTGCCGGGACCCCGCGACGTTATGGTCGCCCGATGGACCTCTCCTCGTTGTTCTCGGTCGACGGCAAGGTGGCGGTGGTGACCGGCGGGTCCCGGGGGATCGGCCTGATGATCGCCGAGGGCCTCGTGCGCGCGGGCGCCGAGGTCGTGATCTCGTCGCGCAAGGCGGACGTGTGCGACGAGGTCGCCGCCCAGCTCTCCGAGGTCGGCTCGTGCGAGTCGATGCCGGCCGACCTGTCCACGCCCGACGGCGTCGACGCGCTCGCCGCGGCGGTCGCGGCCCGCCACGACGCCGTGCACCTGCTCGTCAACAACGCGGGCGCCACCTGGGGTGCGCCGATGGACGACTATCCCGACGAGGCCTGGGACAAGGTGCACGCCACCAACGTGAAGGCGCCGTTCCGGCTGACCGCCAAGCTGCTGCCGCAGCTGCGCGCGGCGGCGACGGAGGACGATCCCGCACGGGTGATCAACATCGGGTCGGTGGACGGCATCCGGGTGCCCGACACCGAGAACTTCGCGTACGCCGCGAGCAAGGCCGCGGTCCACATGGTCACCCGGCAGATGGCCCACCGGCTGGTTCGGGACCACATCAACGTCAACGCGATCGCGCCCGGGCCGTTCCGCTCGAAGATGATGGCCTTCGTGCTCGACGCCGAGGGCGGTGAGGAGCTCGTCGCGTCCAGCGTGCCCATGGGACGCATCGGCCGCCCCGAGGACGTCGTCGGCGCCACCCTCTTCCTCGCGTCCCGTGCCGGCAGCTACCTGACGGGCGCGGTCATCCCGGTGGACGGGGGGATCTCCACCCGAGGCTGACCCCGCAGGGCGGCGTGCGAGGCCCGCGCGCCTCGGTCCAGCTCAGCGCGCCTTGGTCCAGAGCTGCTCGAGCCCTGCCGGCCGGTCCTCCTCGAGGATCCGGCGCAGCATGTCGGCGAGCCCCGGGTCGAGCGAGACGAACTCGACCCCGTAGCGCAGCGTCCACTCGCTGCTCGTGGGGTCGATCCGGCGGATGACGACGGTGCCGTGCTGGCCCTCGAGCCCGATGCGGACGCGGTGGCCCACCAGGAGCGCCTCGTCCGCGGGTGCCTCGACGGAGAGGCCGGTCACCGACAGGTCCCGCAGCCAGGCGGTCTGGGCGGCGTCCTTGCGCCGCCGTCGGCGCGACTCCGGCACCCGCCACTCGATGCGCAGCGGGTCGAGCAGCTTGCGGCGTCCGATGCGTCGTTCCGGGGCGTTCGGGAGCTCCATCTGCTGAGGATCGGCAGCCCGACCGGGCGACCTGAGCAGAACGACGGCACTGGTCATTTGTCCAGCATCTGCTAGAACAAATGCAGTCGCGTCGAGGAGGTCGCCGTGAAGATCCGAGCCCACCCGGGGATCTGCGAGGGCCACGGCCTCTGCAAGCGGTTCGCGCCGGAGGTGTACGAGCTCGACGAGGAGGGCTACATCGCCCTGCACCTGGTCGAGGTGCCGCCGGAGCTGGAGCGCGCCGCCGAGCTCGGTGCGTCCATCTGCCCGGCGCGGGCGATCACGATCATCCGCGACGAGGCGACGGGCGACGGGACCACGGGTGGCGGTGCCACCCGCGACGAGGCGCCCGGCGGATCGCCGGACGCCTCGGGTGTCGGGGTCGGCTCGGGCCTCAGCCCGGGGTCGGCGTCCCCGCGCTGAGGCGCCGCTCGAGGCGGGCGACCGCGGGGAACAGGACGTTGTTCTCCTTGTGCACGTGCAGGTGCAGGTCCCGCTCGAGCTCCTCGAGCCCGTGGAACAGCGCCCGGTAGCTGGCACACCCGCCCTCGGGCACGCGGTAGTCGTCGGAGAGCTCGCGCATCCGCTCGAGCAGCTCGCCCGCGGTGTCGTGCTCGGCCAGCAGGACCGAGATCGGCCCGCTGGGCGAGCCGAAGGGGAACCACGGCACGTGGTCGTCGGCCCCTTCCAGCTCCTCGATCGCCGGGAAGAGCATGCGCTCCTCCTTGACCAGGTGCGGGAGGAGGTCGGCGCGCAGGCGCTCGAACGCGCGGCGCAGCTCGTGGAGCTCCGGGTGCAGCGCGCCGTGCACGCCGGCGACCTTCTCGGCCAGCGACGACAGTCGGGGCAGCTCCGAGCGCAGGTAGCGGTGGTGCACCTCGACCACGTGGCGGGCCAGCTCCGAGGGGCTCATCCGGGCCCAGTCCGGCTCCGGCTCCGGCTCGAGGCGGCCGAGCTCCTCGGCGAGCCCGGCGAGGTCGACGCCCTGCTCGGCGGCGGCCTCGGAGAGCGTCCTGGCCCCGCCGCAGCAGTAGTCGAGCCCGTGCCGCTCGAGCACCCGCGCGGCCGAGGGGCGCTCGGTGACGAGCCGGCCGAGGGTCCAGTCCGGATCGATCGCGCTCGAGCCCTCGCCGGGATCCGCCGAGCCGAGGTCCACGCTGCTGTCGGTCATGACCACCTCCCGAAGTCCTTGACTCCGAGACTGTAGGACTATCGGGTGGTCGTCAAGCGCGAGCGCCGGGTGTCACTCCGGCGCCGCTCACCGGGA
>CBFGTJ010000238.1:0-3905 GCA_965651815.1 uncultured Microthrixaceae bacterium
GACGCCGGCCTCGTCGGCGCCCGCCTCAGGCCCGCCCGCACCGGCCCTCGGCGGCGTGCCGCCCGCGCCGCCCGCGGCGCCGGCGCCGGCGGTCGGGGATGGGAGCGACGGGACCGCGGCCGAGGGGCCGCGCGAGCGGCTCGCCACGGTCGTGCGCGACCTCTCCCGGCGCGCGGGGCTCGGCACGACCCTCGAACGTCCGCCCGGTGCGCTCCTGGCGGTGCGCGGCGACACGACCAGCCAGGTGGTGTTCCTGATGGACGGGCGTGCCGCGGTCGTGCACCGCGACGCCGTGCTGCCCATGGTGCGCGGTGCGCACTTCGGGGCGCGGTCCGTCCTGCAGAGCCGGGCGATCGGTCGGACCGTGCTGGCCACCTCGCCCGTGCAGGTCCACGTGTTCAGCAGGACCGAGTTCGCCGCGGTGAGCGACTACCTCCCGTCGCTCGCCCATGACCTCGTGGAGCACGATCTGGATCGCTGAGCCCCCGCAGCTCGATCCAGCGTGCCCGGCGCCGCCCCTCCCTGCCCATCGCCCCGGGGCGGCGCCGGCGCGCGCGGGGCCATGTCGGCGTGCCCTCGGACGGCGTGAGCAGCCGCCTACTCATGCCACGCCGACCGGGTTTACGATCGCGGGGTCGTCCCCGTGGGGCGGGGGAGACGTGGCACCTCAGGAAGGGGAGGTGGCGATGGCGAGACCGCCCTTCGTCGGCCGTGTCGACGAGATCGCCCGGGCGTCCTCGATCGCCGGTGGCGACCACGCGGCCACGCTGGTGCTGCTCGGGCCACCCGGGATCGGCAAGACCGCGCTGCTCGAAGCCGTGCGCCGCCGCCTCGAGCAGGCGGGCCTCTCCGTGGAGCGTGTCCTCGCGTCGACCGCGGGGAGGGATCTGCCCCTCGCTCCCTTCGCCCGGTTCGTCGACCCGCCACCCGGCGCGCAGGACCTGGCGGCGCTGGTGGTGCAGGTGGTCAACACCCTCCGCGCTGCTGGGATGAGGGAGCCGACCGTGCTGATGGTCGACGACGCGCACCGCCTCGACGACGCGTCGACGGTCGTGGTCAGCCAGCTCGCCCACGGCGACGAGGTGCGTGTCGTGCTCGCGGCCCGCTCGACCGAACCGCTGCCCTCCGAGCTCGAGCACCTCGTCGACGGCCCCGACGTCGAGGTCATCGAGGTCCGCCCCCTGCGCCGCGACGAGACCGACGACATGGTGCGAGCCGACCTCGCGATGCGCGAGCCGGCACGCCGCGGGCCGTTCGTGCCGGCGGACGTGTCCGGCGAGGTCCTCGACGAGATCTGGCGGTGGAGCCTGGGCGTGCCGTTCCACGTGCGCGACCTGCTCGACAGCTCCGTCGAGTCCGGAGCCCTCGTCCTCGGCAGCGACCTGCGCTGGGTGCAGCGCGAGCCGCTGACCCCGTCGAGCAGGTTCGCGGACGCGCTCAGCCGGCGCGTCGAGCTGCTCGGGCCCGCCTGCGACCGCCTGGTGCGGGCCTTGGCGGTCGCCGGTCCGCTCCCGGTACGCATGGCGGACACGATCACCCCGCCGCTCGACCGGCTCGCGGCGGAGCGCTCCGGCATCCTCCGCCGCCGGGCGGACGACCCCGATGGGGAGACCGTCACCTTCGCCCACGACCTCTACCGCGAGGCGGCGGCCAGCTGGCTCAGCCCGGGGGAGCGGCACCGGATCGCGGCCGGGATCGCGGACCGTCTCGGCGAGGCGGACGAGACGACCCCCGACGAGGACCTGCTGCGCGCCGAGCTGTCGCTGCAGGCCGGCGCGCTCGGCACCGCGGACGCGGCGGTGTACGAGCGAGGCGCCGAGGTGGCGTGTCACATCCACTACGACGGCGCCCGCGGGCTCCGGCTCGCCGACGCCGCGCTCGCACGTGGTGCAGGGACCCGCGCGGAGCTCGTCCGCCTTGCCGCGCTGGGGCTGTTGCACCGCGTCGAGGAGGCGGACCGTGGCTACGCGGAGCTCGAACGCCGCGTGCAGGACCCCACCGAGATCGCCATGGTCGGATCGGCCCGTGCGTGGCACCTGCTCTTCTTCGTGGGCGACGTCGACGCCGCCGTCGACGTGCTCGACGCGGCGGCCCAGCGCGTGCCCGAACCCCTCGCCGAGCAGCTGCGAGGCCAGCAGGTGACCGCCCTCTTCTTCGCCGGGCGCCCCGCGGAGGCGGTCGAGGCCGGGTCGAGGTGGGTCGAGGACCCGGCGGGGCTCCCGCCCACGATGGCGTTCGGCCTCGTGAGCGGGCTGGTGGTGACCGGTCGTGCCGAGGACGCGGTCCGCGTCTCGGAGCCCACCTTGCGGAGGGCAGCCGCCGACCCTGCCGGTGACATCGTCGTGATCAACATGGTGTGGAACCGGCTGCTCGGGATGTGGCAGCTCGGCCGGCTCGGCGAGCTCGCCGACCCGTTCGGCGGGTTGCCGCCGCTGGAGCACCCGCACATGTCCTCGGAGTGGATGCGCTCGGGGATGATCGCCTCCTTCGAGCACCTCCGCGGCCACCTCGCACGCTCCGAGCAGGTCTACGACTCCGTGTGGGACCTGCTGGTGCTCGGCCCGCCCCAGATCGTCGGCCTGAACACCATCCTCCGGGCGACGGGACTCGCGCAGCTGGGACGGGTCGACGAGGCCACCGACCTGCTCGCCTTCCTCGACGACGTCGCTGCGGGCCCGCTCACACCGACCCGCTGGTGGTCGGCGCGGGCGCGGGTGCTCACGATGGCCGCGCAGGGCGCGGTCACCGACGCGATCCGCAGGTCGCTGGAGCTGGCCGACGAGCACGCGGGTGAGCACCTGTACGTCACGACGAGCCTCCACGACGTGGTGCGCTTCGGGCGGGCGAAGTTCGTCAAGGAGCGGCTCGCGGCGCAGGCCCGCCGGCCGCACGCGACCTGGTGGGACCGGCTCTGCGCGGAGCACGCCGCGGCCGCCGCGCCCGAGCAGCCCGACGCCGGACGCCTGCTGCAGCTGGCGGACCGGTTCGAGCGCAGCGGCCGGTCGGTCGAGGCGCTTGAGCTCGCCGCGCACACGATCGCCGTCGCCGACGACGTCGCCGCGCCCCGCGAGGCCAAGGTCCTCGGCATCGCCGCGGCGACGAAGGTCGAGGCGCTGCGCGACGAGTGCGGTGAGGTGCGCACCCCGCTGCTCGTCGCGGCGCCGCGCCCGCTCACCGAGCGGGAGTTCCTGGTCGCCCGTCTCGCCGCGGCGGGTCGGTCGAACGCCGAGATCGCCCAGCGCCTCGGCACCTCGGTGCGCACGGTGGGCAACCAGCTGCAGAGCGTGTACCAGAAGCTCGGGCTCCACTCGCGCGACCAGCTCCGCACGCTCGTGGAGTGAGGAGGCTCCCGAGGGTCAGCCGACGCGCTGGATGCGGACCCGGAACGGCACCTTCTCGGTGGTGTTCCAGCCCGGCTCGCCGTCGCGCCGCTCGGCCGGCTCGACGGTGAGGGAGGTGGCGAGCACCTGCTCCATGATCCACTCGCGGTGCGGCTCGATCGGCTCGGCGAGCCCGCCGCCGTCGCCCAGGGTCACCTCGATGCGGTCGGTCACGACGAGGTCCGCGTCCTTGCGCGCCTGCTGGATCGCCCGCACCACGTCGCGGGCCATGCCCTCGGCGCGCAGGTCGTCGGTGACCTCGACGTCCAGCTCGACCACCGCCGTGTGGTCGCGCAGCGGCGCCGCGGCGGCACCCTCGCGCGGCTCGAGGGCCAGCTCGAACTCGCCCTCGGCGAGCGTCTCGCCGGCGACGGTCACGGTGCCGTCGTCGTTGCGGGTCCACTCGCCGGCCTTGGCCGCCTTGATGACCTGCTGCACGGTGCCGCCGAGGCGGGGGCCGAGCACGCGGGCCTGGGGCCGCAGCACGAACTCGAGGTCGACAAGATCTTTCGCGCCGCGGTCAAA
>CBFGTJ010000239.1:0-3861 GCA_965651815.1 uncultured Microthrixaceae bacterium
CGACGCCGGCGACCTCGATGCGGCCGTCGGTGGGCTCGACCAGCCGGTTGATCATCCGCAGGGTGGTGGTCTTCCCGCACCCGGAGGGCCCGATGAGCGCGACGAGCTCGCCGTCCTCGACCTCGAGGTCGAGCGAGCGCACCGCGGGCGGCGAGCGGTCGTCGTACCGCTTCGTCACGCCGACCAGACGGATCGCGCTCGCCACGACCCGAAAGCTAGACCGGCCCGCGACAACGGGCGCGGCCCGCGGTACGCTGCCGGGGTGGGGTGACGTCCGTCACCCCGGTGGGGGGTCCGGATGGACGCGGACGCGGGCACCGACGACGACGGCCGCCGGTCCGCAGCCGCGCTGCTGCTGGCAGCCGCCGCATCGGCCGGGGCGGGGCTGGTCCACGCCGCGGCGGCCGGCACCCACAGCGAGGACGGCCAGCTGACCTGGCTGTTCTCCCTCACGGCGCTGGTCCAGGTCGCGTGGGCCGCCTGGGCCGCGGCCGGGGCGCTGCGGGAGGAGCCGTCCCGCGGCGCGCTGCAGCGGCCCGCCGTGGTCGGCGTCGTGCTGGGCCTCCTGGCGGTCGCCGCGTGGACGCTGTCGCGCACCAGCGGCCTGCCGGTGCTGGACGCGCTGTCAGAGCGTGAGGCGGTCGGCCTCCAGGACGCGACCGCCGCGGCGCTGGGCGGCGCCTCGTCCCTGCTCGCCGGGCTCTCGCTGCGCCGTGTGCGTCCGCGCGAGCGCGGTCGGCTGCGCCCCGCCCCGACCGCGGCCGCGGCGGTCGCGCTGCTCGCGCTCGCCGTCCCGGGCGTCGCGGCGACCCACGAGCACGGCGGAGCCGCACACGGGGGCGGCGCGGCCGGCCACGAGCACGGCGAGCCCCCGGCGGAGGGCGTCGCGACGGACGGCTCGTCGCACGACCACCACGGGCAGGAGGGCCCGATCACCTCGCTCGACGATCCCCGCGTGACCGGGGAGCAGCGCGCCGCGGCCCAGCAGCTCATCGACGACACCATCGACGGGATGGCGAGGTTCTCCACCGTCGAGAGCGTGCAGGCGGCGGGCTACGTGACGATCGGCGACGGCGTCACCGGCTGGGAGCACTACATCCACGTCGGGCACATCGCCGACGGCGTCGAGCTGGACCCCGACCGCATCGAGTCCGTCGTGTTCAAGGTCCACCCCGACGGCACGCGGCAGCTCGCCTCCGCGATGTACATCCTCGACTTCGGCAAGACGATGGACGACGTCCCCGACGTCGCGGGCGAGCTCACGACCTGGCACGACCACCAGGACCTCTGCTGGATCGGGGTGCGTGTCGTCGCGACCACCGACGCCCGGGGCAACTGCCCGCGCGGGGTGTTCCGGGGCACCTCACCGATGCTCCACGTCTGGATGCTCCCCCACCCCTGCGGACCGTTCGCGGGGATCGAGGGCTCGCACGGCTCGGGCTGCGGCCACGAGCACGCCGACGACCCGGAGGAGCAGGACGAGGTGGCCGCGGCGGGACCCTGAGGTCAGCCGGCGGCCGGGCGCTCCAGCACGCCGTCGGGGTGCCGTGCGAAGCGGCCCTCGGAGGGCGGGTTGACCGGCTCGTCGCTGCTCCAGGGCCAGCCGCCGAACCCGGTCGCGCGGTAGTCGGCGAACGCCTGGTGGATCTCCTCCTCGGTGTTCATCACGAACGGGCCGTACTGGGCGACCGGCTCGCCGATCGGCGCACCCTGCAGCACGAGGCACTCGGCACCCCGCTCACTGGCGAGCTCGAGGTCGCGGTCGGGGCGGACCACCGCGGCGTGGGACACCGCGACCGGCGTGCGGTCCACCTCGATGCCCTCGCCGTCGAACACGTAGAGGGTGCGCAAGGTGCCCTCGCGGTGCACCGCGGGCATGCGCCAGGAGGCACCGGGCTCGAGCCGCACGTGCCAGATCGCGACCTCGGCGTCCGGGCGCGAGGCCCACGAGCGGGGCGGCGGCGCCGGCGGCTCGGCACCCTCGAGGGGACCGGCGATCACGGTGACCTCGGCGAGCGCGCCGCCGTCGGAGCGGTGCCGCACCCTCGGGATGTCGGCGTCCCAGAGCATCGCGAAGTGGGGCTCGGCGAGCTTGTCCTCCGCCGGCAGGTTCAACCAGATCTGGAACAGCTCCAGCGGGTTCGGCCGGTCGCGCTCCACGAGCGGGAACGTCTCGGCGTGCACGATGCCGCGCCCGGCGGTGAGCCACTGCACGTCCCCACGGCCGAAGCGGGCCGCGGCACCGATCGAGTCGGAGTGGTCGATCAGCCCCGTGCGCACGTAGGTGACGGTCTCGAACCCCCGGTGGGGGTGCTGCGGGAAGCCGGGCACCCGCTGCCCGTGGTACATCCGCCAGCCGTCGATCCCCTCGAAGTCCTGGCCGATCATGCGTCCCTCCAGCGACGCCGCAGGGCCCAGCTCGTCGTTGCCCGGCGGGTAGTCGTCACGGTGGTGGACGCAGAACAGGAACGGGTCGAGCGTCGGCCACTGCATGCCGAGCGGGACGGTCTGCAACACGGAGTCGGCCACGTCCCCACGGTAGAGCCCTGCGGTGGTGCGCCGGCGTCGCTAGGTTCGTCCCGATCCGAGAAGGAGTCCGCCCGTGACCCTCGAACCGACCAGGTGAGCCCACCCCTCGACCTCGAGTTCCTGACCTCCGCGCCGCGGCTGGAACTGCTGCCGTCCACCCGCGGCGAGGTCGCGGTGGTCGGCCGCTCCAACGTCGGCAAGTCGTCGCTGCTGAACGCGCTCTCGAACCGCCGGGGGCTGGCGCAGGTGTCGGGCACCCCGGGCCGCACCCGGCTGCTCAACTGCTACCGGGTCGGTGAGGGGTCGACCTTCGTCGACTGCCCCGGGTACGGCTACGCCAAGGCGTCGAAGGCCGAGCGCGCGTCGTGGCAGCCGATGATCGAGGAGTACCTGCTGGGGCGCGACGAGCTGCGCATGGTGATCGTCCTCGTCGACGGTGCGGTGGGCCCGACCAAGCTGGACGTGCAGCTGCTGGAGTGGTTGCGCGCCCACGGGCTCCCCCACACCGTCGTGGCGACCAAGCACGACAAGGTGAAGTCGTCGCAGCGGGCGAAGCGCCAGCGCGAGCTGGCCGAGGGCTGCGACCTGGAGCCGGGCGACGTGGTGTGGGTGAGCGCGACGAAGCACGTCGGCATCGACCGGCTGCGCGACCTCGTGCGCCTGTGGCTCGACCCCACGTGAGGCGTGCCCGGGCGAGCCGTGCTCAGGTGAGCAGGGTGACGTGCTCGTCGGGTGCCACCTCGGCCGGTGGCGGCTCGCCACGGGCGTGCCGGCGGAGCAGCCGCGCGATGTGCGGGCCGAGCAGGTCGATCGGCGTGCTCACGTAGCGCTCCCCGCCGAACCGCTCGACGTTCGCCCGCTGCCGGCGGAGGATCTCGTTGTCCTGGTGGAGCACCAGCCGCGCGAGCGGCATCACCGCGGCGCGTGCCAGCGCGGCGGGGACGGGGAGCCGGAACGCCGCGACGGCGTGGAGCACGCAGGACCGCTCGTCGACCGGGGTGTAGAAGGCGTTCAGCACGACCTCGCGCTCGCCGAGGCGGTACTCGACCTGGGCGAGCGCGGGCACCGTGAAGCGATCGGTGTGCTCGACGACGCCGCCCTCGGCGCCGAGCAAGCGGGCGAGCACCCCTGGAGGGACCGGCTCGCCCTCGAACTGCGCCTCCACGTGGTCCGGTCCGTGACGCACGGTGACCTCGACGGGCACCCGCTCCCGACGCCCGCGGAACAGCCCTCGGTGCAGGAACGACGTGTGGGGCACGTCCAGGGCGTTCTCGACCGCGGCGACCATGGGACCCGGGACGTCCAGGCGGAGGTGCGCGGTGTGGAAGCCGG
>CBFGTJ010000240.1:0-3702 GCA_965651815.1 uncultured Microthrixaceae bacterium
GCCGTGCCGTCCGGTGCTGCGCCGACCGGTGCCGTGCCGTCCGGTGACGGCGACGACCGGGCGCCGCGGCCGTCGACCGCGGCGGCGCCTTCGATGAACACGGAGCGCAGCACGTCGGGCCGCTCGAGCAGCTCCCGGGTGCGGCCCTCGAAGCGCACCTCGCCCTTCTCGAGGAACACGGCGCGCTCCGCGAGCGTCAGCGCCACGTTCACGGACTGCTCGACGACGACCACGGTCACGCCGCCGCGGTTCAGCGAGCGGACCACCTCGCACAGCTCGCCCACGACCATCGGCGCGAGGCCGAGCGAGAGCTCGTCGATGAGCAGGACCCGTGGGCGCAGCAGCAGCGTCATCGCCAGCGCGAGCTGCTGCTGCTCGCCGCCCGACAGGTCGCCGGCCAGCTGGTCGCCGCGCTCGCGCAGCACGGGGAACAGCGCCCGCACCTCCTCGATCCCCGCCTCGATGCGCTCCCGGTCACGGCGGAAGGTCCAGCTGGCGAGGCGGAGGTGCTCGTCCACGGTCAGCGTCGGGAACGTCGCACGGCCGCCGGGCATGAGCGCGATCCCGTCCCGGACGATCTGCTCGGGGCTGCGCCCCGAGATCCGGGTGTCGCCGAGCCGCACCTCGCCGCTGGAGGGGACCAGGCCGCACATCGCCTTCAGCAGCGTCGACTTGCCGGCGCCGTTGGTGCCCAGCAGCGCGACGATCTCGCCGTCGTCCACCTTCAGGTCGACCTCGAAGAGCACCTGGAGCCGCCCGTAGCTGACGTCGATGCCCTCCGCGGCGAGCAACCCGACGCCGCTCGTGCCCGTCGCCGCCGCGGGTGCCGTCGACCCGTCATCACCTGCGGGCACCTCCGGCTGCACGCCCTGTGCGTGCTGCGGGTCCTCGGCACGGTGCCCGTCCTCGGCGCCCCGTGGGCGGCCCGCGCGGCGAGGGGTCGCGACGACCCCGACGACGCGGTCGCGGATCCGGGCGGCGAGCCCGGCGAGCCCCGAGGGCACCAGCCACAGCACGAGCAGCACGCCTGCGCCGGCGACGACGAGCCGGATCGTGTCGTCGAGGTCCTGCAGGCCGCGCATCCCGGCCGCACCCGCGATCGCGCCGCCCAGGGAGCCGAGCCCGCCGATCGTGGCCATCGAGAAGATCTCGACCGACTGCACCGGTTGGTACGAGCCGACCCTCGCGCCGTGCAGGAGCAGCACGTGCAGCCCGCCGGCGAGCCCGGCGAGCGCACCCGCGAACGTGAAGCCCGACAGCGTGGTCCAGCGGGTGGACACGGCCGCGGACTCGGTCGCCTTCGCGTTGTCGCGCGCGGCGATCAGCAGGCGGCCCGAGCGCGACCGCCGCACACCCGCGGCGAGCGACACCGCGAGCGCGAGGGCGGCGAGGCACAGCCACAGCATGTTCCGCTCCTCCTCCAGGTCGACCCGCCCCCACAGCAGCGGACGGGTCACCTCCTGGGGGATGAGGTCGGGGAACACGTTCGGGTTGAGCACGTAGCCGTCGAGCACCACGGCGAACGCGAGCGTCACCACGGCGAGGAACGGGCCCCGGATGCGCAGGGCCGGCACCCCCAGCACGAGCGCACCGAGCGCGCCGGCGAGGCACGCCGCCAGCAGCGTGAGGAACAGGTCGACGTCCCAGCGGGACACCAGGTTGCCGGCGACGATGGCGCCGACCCCCACGAACGCGAACTGCCCGAGGCTGATCTGGCCGGCCCACCCGGTGAGCACCACGAGGCTCACCGCGACGAGCCCCCACACCGCCATGATCGACAGCGAGTTCGCGGTGCCGGGGCCGACGCGCATCGGCACGAGCACCGCCGCGGCGACGGCCAGCACGGCCGCGGCGACCTTGACCGCCCGCACCAGCGGCAGCCGGGCCAGCTCGGCGGGGAGCCGGCGGATCAGCTCCGCGTCGCGCCAGCCGCCGTCGGCGTCGTGCGCCCGGGACCGCGCGTGCCGGGTGGCGAGCAGCGACCCGAGGATGACCACGAGCAGCACCACGTCGAGCAGCTCGGGGCTCGCGGTGTTCCACCGGACCACCTGGTCGACCACCCCGAGTGCGACCGCGGCGCCGAACGCGACCGGCATGGACTCCATCCGGGCGACCACCGCCGCCGCGAGCGCCGGCAGCATGACCGCCGGGCCGGCGATCGCCGCCGGGGTGGCGCCGAGGAACGGCGCCCGCAGCACGAACGTGAGCGCGGCGAGCCCGCCGGCGACCATCCACACGACGGTGGTGAGGTGGCGCACCGGGATGCCCAGCAGGCGTGCCCGCTCGGTGTTCTCTGCCGCGGCCCGGATGGCGGTGCCGGCGAGCGACCGCCGCAGGAACCACGCGAGGGCGGCGACGACGACCGGCACGACCGCCGCGACGAGCAGGTGGTCGCCGGTGATGACCACCGGCCCCACCTCGGTCCGGTGGACCGTCAGCGGCGTCTCGAACGCGCCGAGTACGAACGCGTCGAGCCCGAACAACGCCTTCGGCAGCGCCAGCTCGAGCCCGCCCAGCACCTGGGCCAGCCCGATCGTCGCGACCGTGAGCACCAACCGCGGCGCGTTCGCGAACCGCCGGATCACCACCACCTCGACGAGCGCACCGAGGACCAGGCCCCCGAGCACGGCGCAGCACAGCGCCACCGGGTACGGCCAGGACCACTCGAGGAACAGGTGCACCGACGCCAGCCCCGCGGCGCCACCGAGCGCTCCCGCCGCGAAGTTCACGACGCGGTTCGCCCGCCACACGAGGATCACGCCGACCGCGGAGAGCCCCGTCGCCGAGCCCAGCACGGCGCCGATCGCGACGATGCCGGCCGGCACGCCGTTGGGGAGCAGCGCACCCGCGGCGACCCACAGCACCGCGGCGGCGAGCACCGACAGCCCGGCGCGCCCGGGGGCCGAGCGCAGCATGGCCGTCCACCCGGCACGCCGGCCACTGGCCGCCGCGGTCGCGCTCACCCCGCCGCCCTCGGCGCGGTGTTCGGCCACCGGCCGATCGGGAACCGCCGCCCACCGTTCACGTCGACGTAGGTGCCGCGCTCACGGGTCTCGATCGAGGTCCGGCGGGGATCCCAGTAGACCTCCCGGGCGTCCTCGGCGGTGGCGTAGTCGTTCGGCCCGAACGCCCACGTCCCGGCCGGTCCGGCACGCTGCGGGTAGCGGAACAGGCCCGCCTCGAAGGTCTCGGGCGTCAGCTCCGGTCCGGCCATCTGGATGCCGATCGCGAGGATGTTCAGCTGGTTGTAGATGAGCTCGACGCCGAAGGAGGGCTCGTCGTCGCGCATCGCCTTGTAGGCGCGGTAGCCGAGGCCGTGACCCGCCTGCTGCTGCGGCCCCGAGAACGACACGCCGAACGCCCTCGACCACTGGCCCTGCTCCATGATCGAGCCGATCAGGTCGTTGTCGACCAGCGCCACGCCGGTGATGAGCCACTCGGGGTGGTAGTCCTGCTCCTTGGCCTTCGCCGTGAGGAAGGTGAGCAGCAGCGGGTCGCACCCGCACATCACGGTGGTGACGCCCGCGTTCTTCAGCTTGGCGAGCTTCTCCCCGGCCTGCATCGACATCTGCGGCACCTCGAGGCGGTACCGCTCGTTGAGCACCGGTCGTGCGCCGCTGCGCTCCATGATCTGCAGCCCGGAGCGCACGCACTCCTGGTACCAGGAGTTCTCCGGGGCGATGATGCCCAGCCGGCGCTGCT
>CBFGTJ010000241.1:0-3660 GCA_965651815.1 uncultured Microthrixaceae bacterium
CGACGCGATCCTCGCCAACCCGCTCTACCAGAACATCACCGGGAAGTTCGTCCAGAGCCACGACTACGTCGCGATGGAGCGGCTCTACGAGATCCACACCTCGGGCCGCTACGACCTGATCGTCGTCGACACCCCGCCGACCCGCAACGCGGTCGACTTCCTCGACGCCCCCGAGCGCATGGCGGACTTCTTCTCCTCGCGCCTGCTGCGCTGGCTCATCGCGCCCTACCGCTCCCGGGTGGTCGGCGTCGCGTCGCGGCCCTTCTACTCGGTGGCGGACCGGATCCTCGGCACCCAGTTCCTCGAGGACATCGCCGAGTTCTTCATCCTCTTCCAGTCGATGTACGACGGCTTCGTCGAGCGGGCGGACGCCGTCACCGGCCTCCTCGGCAGCAACGTCACGAGCTTCGTGGTGGTGTCGACCCTCGAGGTCGCGCCCGCCCGGGAGGCGGAGTACTTCCTGCAGCTGCTGACCGAGCGCCGCTACCACGTGGGGGCGCTGGTGCTGAACAAGACGCTGCCGGAGTTCCTGCTCGACCGCGACGCGACCGACTCGGCGAAGGTCCTCGCGAAGGACGCCGCGAAGGTGGCGGGCGAGCTCGACGGCCTGGTCGGTGACGACCTCACCCCCGAGCAGCGCCGCGCCCACCTCACCCACGTGCTCGGCGAGGTCGGCTCCAGCTTCCTCGACTACCAGGTCGTGGCCCGCCGCGAGGCGGAGCAGCGCAGCGAGCTGTCCGCGGTGCCGTCGCTCACCTGCTCGATCCCGTACTTCTCCGACGACATCCACTCCCTGGCAGGGCTCCTCGCCCTCGGTGGGACGATCTGGCGATGAGCTACGTCGAGCCGGACTACGACGCGCCCGACGCCGAGGACGACGACGACCGCGACTTCACCGCCGAGCACGTCGGGCTGGTGGTGCCGCCGGTCGAGCAGGCCGCGTCGCGGCACCTCAAGCGGCTGGTGGCCGGCTGGAACATGCTCTCGGACCTGTCGTTCTCCGACCTGCTGCTGTACGTGCCGCTGCCCGACTCCGGCACCGGGAAGCGCCGGTTCGTGGTGGTGAACCAGGTCCGCCCGAACACCGGCCAGACGCTGTTCCTCGACGACGTGGTCGGCAGGACGATGGACGAGGACCAGCGCCCCGCGGTCGCGCAGGCGGCGGCCACCGGCGACATCGTCGAGACGGCGGTCGACTCGGCGTGGCTCGGCGAGCTGATCAGGGTCACGGCGATCCCGGTCCGCCACCAGGGCAAGGTGGTCGCGGTCGTGGGCCGCGAGTCACCGGTGTCGATGGTCCGCCAGCGGGGCGTGCTCGAGCGCGTCTACCAGGACGTGTTCGAGCGGCTCGCGCGCATGGTCGCCGCCGGTGAGTTCCCCTTCGACGAGGAGGAGGTCGTCGCCACCGGTGGCCCACGGGTCGGCGACGGCGTGGTCGTCCTCGACGACCAGGGGCGGGTCGAGTTCGCGTCGCCGAACGCGATCTCCGCGCTGCGGCGGCTCGGGATCTCCGGGCGGGTGCAGGGCCAGACGCTCACCGAGCTCGGCGCCGACACCTCGACGACCTACCGGGCCTTCTTCAGCGCCCACCCCGCGGCCGAGGAGGTCGAGCGGGACGAGGCGTGCGTCGTGCTGCGCTGCATCCCCCTCATCGAGCGCCGCCGCGTCGACGGCGCGGTGGTCCTCATGCGGGACGTGTCCGAGATCCGCAGCCGGGACCGCCTGCTCGTCTCGAAGGACGCGACGATCCGGGAGATCCACCACCGGGTCAAGAACAACCTGCAGACGATCTCGTCGCTGCTGCGGCTCCAGGGGCGGCGGCTGACCGAGCCGAGCGCCAAGGCGGCGATCGAGGAGTCGGTCCGCCGCATCCGCTCGATCGCCCTCGTGCACGAGACCCTGTCGCGGGAGGACGGCGACGAGGTCGACCTCGACGAGATCGTCCGGCCGCTGGTGCGCATGGTGGAGGAGGGGCTCACCTCCCCGGAGCGGCCGGTCGCGTTCGAGATCCGCGGCGACGGCGGCAAGCTGCCCTCACCGGCGGCGACCTCGCTCGCCGTGGTGCTCACCGAGCTGCTGCAGAACGCCATGGACCACGCGTACCCGCCGGGCACGCTCGCGCCGGGGGAGCAGGGCCGGGTCGTGATCGAGCTGTCGCTCAGCGCCGGGGTGCTGCACGTCACGGTCGTCGACGACGGTGTGGGCATCCGGCCGGGCTTCGACCCCGAGACGACCCCGAGCCTCGGCCTGTCGATCGTGCGGGGCCTCGTGTCGGAGCTGGGCGGTTCGATCTCGTTCTCCCCGGCGATCCGCCCCGCGGACGCCCCCGCGAGCGGGCGGTCCGGGACCCGGGTGGCCCTGCGGGTGCCGGTCGTCACCGCGCTGGACCCGGACGCGGAACGACCTCCCGTGGAGGGAGGTCGTTCGGTCGGTCTGTAGCCGGCGGCCGGTGCGTCAGGAGGCGGCGTTCGCCCGGCGCTGCTGGGCCACCCACGCCCGGCGCAGCTTCCGGCGCTCCTCCTCGGAGGTGCCACCCCACACCCCCGAGTCCTGGTTCGTCGTCAGCGCGAACTCCAGGCACGGCTCCTTGGCCTCGCAGGTCTCGCACACGGCCTTGGCAGCGGCGATCTGCTCGAGCGCCGGGCCCGTGGTGCCGACCGGGAAGAAGAGGTCCGGATCGGTGTCACGACACGACGAGTAGGCTCGCCAGTTGTCGGAGGCGGAGTTGAGGCTTCGGCTCGAGGTCAGCGCCACGGTTCCTCCGTAGGGTGCTGGGGCGCGCAGGGCCGCGCCCGAGTGCGTGCGGTTGGGGGGGTGTGGTACTCCGGAACGCGGCCCCCGGCGGGCCTGTGCAGGCCCTCAGCCGGGAACTTGTGAATCCGCGAACAAAGTACCGTCGGGTTTCCGGCGTGTAAAGGGAAAGTTTCACGACCATGCCAATTGCCGGATCAGAACCGTCGGTCCTGGTCATCGCCCACCGCGGTGCGTCCGCCGACCACCGCGAGAACACGATCGAGGCGTTCCACGGCGCCAGGGAGCAGGGCGCCGACTGGGTCGAGCTCGACGTCCGGCGCTCGGCCGACGGGGCCCTCGTCGTGCACCACGACCCGGTCTACGCGGACGGGAGGGCGGTGGCCCGGGTCGCCGCGGACGACCGTCCCGACCACGTGCCGCTGCTCGCGGAGGCCCTCGACGCCTGCGCCGGCATGGGCGTCAACGTCGAGATCAAGAACAGCCCCGGCGACCTCGGCGACGGCGTCGACCGCGACCCGGTGGTCGCCGAGGCCGTGGTGGAGCTGATCGCCGCGCGCGACGGTGCGGCGGGGGAGCAGCCCGTGCTGGTCACCAGCTTCGACGAGCCGACGCTCGCGCAGGTCCGCGCCGCGCGGCGGCGGCTCGACACGGGCCTGCTCACCTTCGACCTCCACGCGGATCCCGCGGCGGTCGAGCGTGCCGCCTCCGCCGGCGACCTCGCCGTGCACCCCTGGGACCCCTTCGTCGACGAGGACTTCATGCGACGCTGCGGCCAGCTCGGCCTGCGGGTGAACACCTGGACCGTCGACGACCCCGAGCGCATGGCCCGCCTCGTCGAGCTCGGCGTGCACGGGATCATCACCAACGTGCCGGCCGTCGCCCGCGAGGTCCTCAGGAGGGGCTGAG
>CBFGTJ010000242.1:0-3255 GCA_965651815.1 uncultured Microthrixaceae bacterium
CGGACCTCCACCTGTACGACGGCTACGTGCCGACCATGCGCAAGGGCGACGTGCTCGGGCACGAGTTCATGGGCGAGGTCGTCGACGTGGGCCGGGCGGTCACGAACCTGCACGTGGGGGACCGGGTCGTGGTCCCGTTCCCGATCGCGTGCGGTGGTTGCTGGTCCTGCAAGCAGGGGCTGTGGTCGCTGTGCGAGAACTCGAACCCCAACTCCGGCCTCGCCGAGAAGATGTGGGGGTCCAGCACCGGCGGCATCTTCGGCTACAGCCACCTCGTGGGCGGGTACGCCGGCGGGCAGGCCGAGTACGTGCGGGTGCCGTTCGCGGACGTGGGGCCGCTGCGCATCGACGACGACTCGCTCACCGATGAACAGGTCCTGTTCCTCACCGACGTGTTCCCCACCGGCTACATGGGCGCGGAGCTGTGCGACATCCAGCCGGGCGACACCGTCGCGGTCTGGGGCGCCGGCCCGGTCGGGCAGTTCGCCGCGGCCAGCGCCCGCCTCCTCGGCGCGGAGCAGGTGGTGGTGATCGACCGCCTGCCGTACCGGCTCCGGATGGCCGAGGACCACTCGGAGGTCGCCGTGCTCAACTACGAGGAGGTCGACGTCCGCGAGGCGCTGCGCGACCTCACCGCCGGTCGGGGCCCCGACGCGTGCATCGACGCCGTCGGCATGGAGGCACACCACGGTTCGGTGCCGATCGAGGCGTTCGACAAGGGCAAGCAGGCCGTGCGCCTGCAGACAGAGCGGGCCCACGCGCTCCGCCAGGCGATCACCTGCTGCCGCAACGGCGGCACCGTCTCGGTGATGGGCGTGTACGGCGGGGTCGTCGACAAGTTCCCGATGGGGTCGGTCATGAACCGGTCGCTGACGATCCGCACCGGCCAGTGCCACGCGCACCGCTACCTGCGCCCGCTGCTCCAGCGGATCCAGCAGGGCGACGTCGACCCCACGTTCATCATCACCCACCGCATGCCCCTGGACGAGGTCGCCGAGGGCTACGAGCTGTTCAAGCGCAAGCGGGACGACTGCGTGAAGGTCGTCCTCACCCCCTGAGACGGGGGCACCTACGCTCGGCGTCGTGCGAGCGACCCTCTGGAGCGACTACCTCTGCCCGTGGTGCTACGTGGCCCAGCACCGCGAGGGCGTGCTCGCCGAGCTCGGCGTCCAGGTCGACCGCCGCGCCTACGAGCTGCACCCGGAGATCCCGCCCGAGGGCCGCCGGGTGCGCCACGACGGCCGCCTCGCGCCGACCTTCGAACGGGTCGAGGCGGAGTGCGACGCCGCCGGACTGCCCTTCCGCCGCCCGTCACGCATGCCGAACACCCACCGGGCGCTCGCGACCGCGGAGTGGGTGCGCCGCGAGCACCCCGACGCGTTCGACCACCTCCACTCGCGCCTGTTCGCCGCGCACTTCGCCCACGGCGAACCCCTCGACGACCCGGACCTGCTCGACTCGCTCGTCGCGGAGGCGGGCGCCCCCGCGGACCGGGTCCGCCTGGCGGTCGACGACGGGAGGGCCGGCGCGCTCGTCGAGGCGTCGATGCGCGAGGCGCACGAGCACGGCATCACCGCGACGCCGAGCTGGCTCGTGGGCGGACTCGTCGTACCCGGCGTGCCGGAGCCGGCGACGCTCCGCCGGTGGGTGGGCCGGATGGTCGAGCGGCTCAACCGAGGGTGAGCAGCACCTTCCCGACGTTCGCGTTCGACGCGACGTACTCGTGCGCCGCGGCGACCTCCTCGAGGGGGTAGCGGCGGTCGATGACCGGCTGCAGGACGCCCTGCTCGAACAACGGCACCAGGTCGTGCCGGCAGCGGCGGCTCACCGCGATCTTCTCCTCGATCGGCCGCGAGCGCAGCACGGTGCCGATCCACGAGATCCGTCGGGACAGCAGCACCCCGACCGGCACGTCCGCCTTCCCGCCGCCCATCACGCCGACCTGGACGATCCGCCCGCCGACCCGGCACGCGGCGAGGTTGCGGGGCACGTAGTCGCCGCCGACCACGTCCAGGACGACGTCGACGCCGGTGCCGCCGGTCGCCTCCTGCACCACCTCGACGAAGTCCTCGGCGCCCCGGTCGACCACCACGTCCGCGCCGAGGCGGCGGCAGGCCTCGACCTTCCCTGCCGAGCACGTGGCGATCGTGCGGGCACCGACGGCGCGCACGAGCTGGATCGCGGCCGTGCCGACCCCCGAGGCGCCCGCGTGCACCAGCGCCCAGCCTCCCGCCGTGAGGCCGCCCTGCAGCACCAGGGCGTCGTAGGCCGTGACGAACACCTCCGGGATCGCGGCCGCGTCGGGCAGTCCGACCGTCGACGGCACCGGCATCACCTGCCGCTCGTGCACCGCCAGGCGTGACGCGTACCCGCCGCCGCCGACGATCCCCATCACCGCGTCGCCGACGGCGTGCTCGGTGACCCGCTCGCCGACGGCCGCGACCGTGCCCGCGAACTCGAGGCCGGGGATCTCGTGCGGCATCGGCGGGCCCGGGTAGCGGCCCATCCGCTGCAACAGGTCCGCCCGGTTCACCGCCGTCGCCGCCACGTCGACGAGCAGCTCCTCGGGCCCCGGTTCGGGGTCCGGCACCTCCCGGACCTGCAGCACCTCGGGACCGCCGTAGGACTCCAGCACGACCGCTCGCATGGCCCTGACCTTAGGGTGGCCGCGGCGGCGCCGAGGCGGCCCGGAGCCCTCAGCGCACCTCGAAGCCCGCCGCGCCGGTCGGCTCGGCCTCGTGGACCTCGACGGCGGTGACCCGCGCCGCCGGGGGACCCTGGCCGCACCAGGCGACCATCCGCTCCACCGCGGCCGCGTCGCCCTCGAAGCACGCCTCGACCCGGCCGTCGGGCAGGTTGCGCACCCACCCGGCGACTCCCTCGGCCTCGGCACGCTCGGCGCAGGTCGCCCGGAAGAACACGCCCTGCACCCGGCCGGCGACGAGCACCCGCCGGGCGATCACGCCAGCGCCGCGTCCAGCGTGATGTCGGTGCCCGCCAGCGCCACGCTCACGGGGCAGTTGTCCTTGGCCTCGGACGCCGCCTCGATGAAGTCCTTGGAGCTCATGCCCGGCACGCGGCCGCGCACGACCAGGTGGATGCCGGTGATGCCCTCACCGGGCTGGAAGGTCACCTGCGCGGTGGTGTCGAGCGCCTCGGGCGGGTTGCCCGCCTTGGCGAGGCCGTTCGACAGTGCCATCGAGAAGCACGACGAGTGCGCCGCGGCGATGAGCTCCTCGGGGCTGGTGCGCCCGT
>CBFGTJ010000243.1:0-3216 GCA_965651815.1 uncultured Microthrixaceae bacterium
GATCATCATCACGGCGCGGGTGTCGGGGTCGGCCTCGAAGGCCTCCAGACAGTCGATGAAGCTCGTCCCGGGCACGGGGTCGCCGCCGATGCCGACGCAGGTCGTCACGCCGATGTCCTGCAGCTTGAGCTCGTAGAGGGCCTGGTAGGTCAGCGTGCCGGACCGGCTCACGATGCCCACCGCGGGCTTGCCGGCCTCGGGGGCCTTCGCGATGTGGCCGGCGGTGATGCCGATGTTGCACTTGCCGGGGCTGATGATGCCCGGGCAGTTCGGGCCGAGCAGCCGCACGTTCGGGAAGTCGCGGCGCAGCTTGTTGTAGAACCACGCCTCGTCGTGCGCGGGCACCCCTTCGGTGATGCACACGATGAACTCGACGCCGCCCTCGGCGGCCTCGATGACGGCGTCCTTCACGCCCGGCGCGGGGATGAAGATGCAGCTGGCGTTCGCGCCGGTCGCCTCCACGGCCTCGCCCACGCTGGCGAAGATCGGGATCCCGTCCACGTCGGTGCCGGCCTTCTTCGGGTTGGTGCCCGCGACCACCTGGGTGCCGTAGTCGCGGTTGAGCAGGCCGTAGTAGCGGCCCTGGCTGCCCGTGAGGCCCTGGTAGACGACCTTGGTGTTCTCGTCGACGAAGATGCTCATCTCGTTCCTTCGGCTCCGTGCTCAGCTGGCCGACGCGGCCAGCTGCACGGCGGTGCGGGCTGCGTCGAGCATGGTGGGCTGCATCTGCAGCTTGTCGGACAGGTGCGGCTCGAGGATGGCGCGGCCCTCCTCGGCGTTCGTGCCGTCGAGGCGGATCACGATCGGGGCGTCGATGTCCACCCGGCGGAGCGCCTCGACGATGCCGTTGGCGACCTCCTCGCCGCGGGTGATGCCACCGAAGATGTTGATGAAGATCGACCGCACGGCCGGGTCGTTGTTGATGACCTCGAGCGCGCCCGCCATCACGTCCGCGTTGGCGCCGCCGCCGATGTCGAGGAAGTTGGCGGGGCTGCCGCCCACCTGGTTGACGACGTCGAGCGTGCTCATCGCGAGGCCCGCACCGTTGGCGATGATGCCGACCGACCCGTCGAGGCCCACGTACTGCAGGCCCTTCTCGTGGGCGGCCTGCTCGCGCTCGTCGCGGACCTGGGTGGCCTCGAACTCGGACCACTCGTGGCGGAAGGACGCGTTGCCGTCGAGGGTGACCTTGGCGTCGAGCGCGTGCACCTCGCCGGTCGGCTTGAGGATCAGCGGGTTGATCTCGGTGAGGTCCGCGTCGCCCTCGGTGTAGGCCCGGTACAGCTTGAGCAGCACGTCCACCGCGCCGTCCTCGGCCGCGGGGTTGAGCTTCGCGGCCTTGACCCACTCGCGGGCGGTGGCCTCGTCGAGCCCGTCGACCGGGTCGATCCAGATCTTGGCGATGGCGTCGGGGTTCTCCGCCGCGACGGCCTCGATCTCCACGCCGCCCTCGGCGGAGAGCATGCCGAGGTGCTTCTTGGCGGACCGGTCCAGGGTGAACGAGGCGTAGTACTCCTCGGCGATGTCGGAGGCCACCTCGATCCAGAGCACCTTCACGACGTGGCCCTTGATGTCCATGCCGAGGATGTTCGTGGCGTGCTCGCGCACCTCGTCCGCGTTGTCGGCGAGCTTGATGCCGCCGGCCTTGCCGCGGCCGCCGACCTGCACCTGCGCCTTCACCACGACCGGGTACTGCCCGATGCGCTCCGCCGCTGCGACCGCGTCATCGACCGTCGTGACCGCCTCGCCCTTCGACACCGGGATGTCGTACGAGGCGAAGAACTGCTTGCCCTGGTACTCGAAGAGGTCCAACCTCGTTGCCTTCCTGCTCGGCTCGCCCCGGGAGGAACTGGGGGACGGTGCCATGGGGCCGTTGCCCACCGCACGGCGGGCGATACTAAACGGGTGATGGTGCCCGTCCCACATCGAGCCTCCCCCCGACCCCGCGCCCGTCGGCGCCCGCGCCGCTGATGCCGGTCGAACGGCGCTCCGGGTCCCGGCAGCTCGCCGCGCTCGGGATCGGCGTGGTGTCCGTCGTGCTGGCCGTCGCGCTGGCGTGGGGCCTGCTGGCGCTCGCGAGCGGTGGCGACGGGCCGGTGCGCCTGCGGCTCGGGGACGACGAGTTCGATGCCGGGCAGGCCGCCCGGCTCAGCCGGCAGATCGGCGAGGACGGCCCCGTGCTGTTCAGCGACGTGTCGGGTCGGGGGCAGCGACGCCCGATCTACGTCAACCACTTCGGCGACGACCCCGAGCAGCGCTGGGTGGCGTTCAGCGCGACCGCGCCCGGGGCGGCCGAGGACTGCTTCCTGCAGTGGTCGCCCGAGCGCGAGCTGTTCGAGGAGCGCGCCGTCGAGGACGGGGCGGGACGCGAGCGCGGCGAGCTGTGCCGCGACGTGACCTACCCGCCCACCGGTGAGGGCCTCGAGCAGTACGAGTGGAAGGTCGACGACGACGGCAACCTGCTGATCGACCTGCGCGCCAACGACGAGGACGACGGGTCCGACGACGGCGGCTGACCAGGGCGGCGGCTGACGGCCCGACCTGCGCCGTCCGCCGCGACTTCGGGCGTGCTCGGCGCACCCCGGAGTCGGGCTGACGCCGGGGACTCAGGCGCGGGGCGGCAGCGCGACCTCGGTGAGCGGATCCCCGCCGTCGATGAACAGTCGGCCGTCCGGCACCAGCATGGCTGCGATGCGGTCCAACACCCGGTCGCGCTGCGCGGGGTGTCGACCGTCCAGCACGCCGACCCGCACGGCGAACGCGAGGTGGTACGGCTGCTCCCCCGGTTCGAGCTCGAGCTCCTCGACGGCCGCCAACCGGGCGGTGAGTCGGCCGGCGTCGATCAGGTCGCCTGCCGAGCGCCGGAGCTGCTCGATGGCCTTCGTCGATCGGTCCACCGCGAGCACGTGGCCGTCCGGTTCGATCCGGTTCGCCACCTCACGGGCTGCCGCGCCGGGACCGCAGCCGATCTCGATCACCCGCATGCCGGTGACGAGCGGCAGGGCATCGACCACGTCGCGCAGGCGTGGCGAGAGCGCTGGCACGCGTGCAGCGTAGGCAGTCGGCGCGCTGGCGCGGAGCAGAGGTCAGGCCCACCCGGAAGCAGCGGGTACGCCGAAACGTGGGGGGGTTTGGGGGGGGCCTCGCCCACCCCACCCCCCCCCAAAGCCGGGCGCGGGGGGGGTGTGTGTGGAGACCACAACGCGGGGGGGGGGG
>CBFGTJ010000244.1:0-3026 GCA_965651815.1 uncultured Microthrixaceae bacterium
TTCGGCGTACGTCAAGGGATTCCTTGACGTACGCCGAACAGAACGGAGGATCACCGAGAGGTCACGGGCGGGTTACCGACACGGGGCACGGGGTCACCGCAGCCCCAGGTCGGACAGCAGCGGCTTCACCACGTCGAGCCGGTTGAGGCAGTAGAGGTGCACGCCCGGGGCGCCGCGCTGCAGCAGCTGCTCGCACAGCTCGGCGGCCGCCTCGACGACGAGCTTGGAGCGGTCCATCGGATCGGCGTCCTCGAGCTGGCGGGCGAACGCCTCGGGGAACTCCACGCCCGCGGTCCTCGAGACGCGGCGGATGCCCTCGGGGTTCGACAACGGCATGACGCCGGGGAGCACCGGCGCGTCGACACCCAGGCGCCGGAGGTCGTCGACCATCGACAGGTAGTGGCCGGCGTCGAAGGTGAACTGCGAGATCGCGAAGTCCGCGAGCCGCAGCTTCTCGGCGAGGCGGCTGCGGTCGCGTGCGCGGCTGGTGGAGCCGGGGTGCAGCTCCGGGTGCGCCGCCACCCCGATGCAGTGCTGGTCGCCGCGGGCGCGCACCGCCCGGACGAGCTCACCCGCGTGGGCGAAGTCGGTGCGGCGGGGTGCACCGTCGGGCGGGTCGCCCGCGAGGGCGAGGACGTTGTACACGCCGTTGCGCTCGTAGTCCTCGAGCTGGGCGTCCAGCTCGGCGCGGTCGTGGGTCGCGCAGGTGAGGTGCGCGAGCACCGGGTACGACTCCTGCGAGCTGAGGCCGACGACCAGGTCGCGGACCCGCCCCTCGACCGGGCCGCGCTCGCCGTAGCTGATCGACACGAACGTCGGTTCCAGCTCGCGCAGCGCGTCGATCGTGTGGAGGAAGCGCTGCTCGCCCTCCTCGGTGCAGGGGCGGTACAGCTCGACGCCGACGACGGGGCGGTCCGGTGCCGCCAGGAGGTCGTCGATGCGGGCCATCGCGGGAGGATAACGGCGCGGCCCACGCCCCCAGAAGGAGCCTCCGGCACTTCGGGTAGATCGACCTACACCCCCCGAACCACCGCTCTGTTCGGCAGATGACGACGGAAACAGGCCCTTCTGCAGAACGGAACGGGGCGGTGCCCTCAGCGGGGTGCCCTCAGCGCAGGCCGAGCTCCGCGGTGAGCGCGAGCACGACCTCCGAGCGGTTCAGCCCGTAGAGGTGCAGGCCCGGTGCGCCCCCGTCGAGCAGCGCCTGGCACAGTTCGGCCGCCGCCTCGACGATGATCTTCTGCCGGTCCTCGCCCTCCGCGGCGTCGACCCGGGCGGCGAGCTCCTCGGGGAACGTCGCACCCGCCATCTTCGACATGCGGCGCACCCCCTCGGGGTTCGCCATCGGCATGATCCCCGGCAGCACCGGCGTCGTGCAGCCCAGCCCGTCGAGGTCCTCGACCATCGAGAAGTAGTGGGCGGGGTCGAAGAAGAACTGGCTCACCCCGAAGTCGGCGGCGGCGAGCTTCGTCGCGAGGTGGCGCCGGTCCTCCTCGCGGCTGCGCGAGCGGGGGTGCAGCTCGGGGTGCACCGCGACCGCCACGCAGAAGTGCTCGCCCCGGGCGCGCACGAGCTCGACCAGCTCGCTCGCGTAGGCGAAGTCGCCGGTGGCGGGGCTGCCATCCGCCGGCGGGTCCCCCGCCAGGGCGAGGATGTTGTGCACCCCGTTGCGGTCGTAGTCCTCCAGCAGCTCCTCGAGCTCGGCGCGGGTGTGGCCGATGCAGGTGAGGTGCGCCATCACCGGGTACGGGCGGGAGGCGTTCAGCTCGACGACGAGGTCGCGGGTGCGGTCCCGGGTCGAGCCGCCGGCGCCGTAGGTGACCGAGATGAACGTGAGGTCGAGCACCGAGAGGTCCTCGATCGTGCGCCGGAACTGCGCCTCACCGGCCTCGGTCTTCGGAGGGAAGAACTCGACGCTGAGCGCGGGCCCCGAGCGGGCGGCGAGCAGGTCGGAGATGCGCGTCATGCCGGGAGGCTACCGGTGGTCCACTCCGAGGCGGATGGGACCTCGAACGGGCGGGCGGTGCCGTCCAGCGCACGCTCGGCCGCCTCGACGGTGTTGAGCATGAGGCAGGCGCGGGTCATCGGACCGACGCCGCCGATGCGGGGCGACAGCCAGCCGGCGACCTCGGCGACCTCGTCCGCCACGTCGCTGACCGCCTTGCCGTCGCGGAAGCTGACCCCCGCGGCGACCACCGCGGCGCCGGGGCGCACCATGTCGGCGGTGATCAGCCCCGGTGACCCGGCGGCGGCGACGACGATGTCGGCGGTGCGCAGGTGCGCCCCGAGGTCGTCGACCCCCGTGTGCACGACGGTGACCGCCGCGTTCGCGTCGGGCCGCTTGAGCGCGAGGAGGTTCGCGAGCGGGCGGCCGATCGTGAGGCCACGCCCGACGATCACGACGTGCCGGCCGACGGTCTCGATGCCGTAGGCCTGCAGCAGCATCAGGATCCCCCTGGGCGTGCAGGCCAGCGGCGCGTCCTCGCCCATCACCAGCAGGCCGAGGTTCACCGGGTGGAGGCCGTCCGCGTCCTTGGCGGGGTCGATCCGCAGGATCGAGCGCGTGTAGTCGAGGCCCCCGGGGAACGGGTACTGCACGATGAACGCGTGGACGGAGGCGTCCGCGTTGAGCTCGTCGACCGCCGCGTCCACCTCCTCCTGGGAGGCGCCGGCGGGCAGGCGCCGGTCGATGGAGTCCATCCCGAGCTCGGCGCAGTCGCGGTGCTTCATCGACACGTACCGGGCGCTCGGCCCGTCGTCGCCCACGAGGATCGTGCCGAGGCCGGGCGTCACGCCCCGCTCCTTCAGCGCGGCGACGCGGGCGCGGAGGTCGTCCTTGATGCGCGCCGCGAGCGCTTCGCCGTCCAGGGTGATCGCCGTCATCGGAGCGATGTTAGGCGTCACCGTCCCCACCCCAGCTCCAGCCACCCACCGCTGCCCCGTCGACGCCGATTCTCGTTGCGCTGTGCGCGACATGCCGCGCACAGCGCAACGAGAACGAGGGGGGTCCACCTCCCCGCTGCGTC
>CBFGTJ010000245.1:0-2816 GCA_965651815.1 uncultured Microthrixaceae bacterium
GGCTCGCCTCGGTGCTGGCCGACGCCGGGCTCGGACCACGGGAGGTACCGAAGGGCGCGCCGCCCTGGGTGTCCCGCCACGACCACGTCGCCCTCTACCTGCACAACGGGCCCGAGTACCTCGAGGGCATGCTCGGCGCCTGGAAGGCGCGCTGCGCCCCGTTCAACGTGAACTACCGGTACGTCGCGGGCGAGCTGCGCTACCTGCTCGAGGACTCCGACGCCCGGGCGGTCGTCGTGCACGACACGTTCGCGCCCACCCTCGCGGAGGTCCTCGGGCAGCTCGAACGCCCACCCCAGCTGGTGCTGCAGGTGCGGGACGGCTCCGGCAACGACCTCCTGCCGGGCGCGCTCGAGTACGAGGCGGCCCTCGCCGCCGCCAGCCCCGAGCTCCCCGACTCGCTCGTGGAGGGCTGGAGCGGCGACGACCTCTACCTCTGCTACACCGGCGGCACCACCGGCATGCCGAAGGGCACCATGTGGCGCCAGGCCGACTTCCTCGTCGCCGCGCTCGGGGTGCGCCGCCGGGACGGCACCGAGTACGCCTCCCTCGAGGAGGTCGTGGCCGACGCACGCGGCACGGTGAGGGCGCTGCCCGCTCCCCCGCTGATGCACGGCGCCGCCCACTGGAACGCCCTGTCGGCGTGGATCGCGGGCGGCGCGGTGATCATCCAGGACGTGGTCGACCGGTTCGACCCCGAGGACGTGCTCGACACCGTCGAGCGGTGCTCGGCGAGCTCGCTGCTCGTCGTCGGCGACCCGATGGCACGCCCGCTCGTCGACGCGCTCCGCCGCGACCGCGAGGAGGGCCGCGCGAGGGACCTGTCGTCGCTGCGGCACCTGCTCTCGGGTGGGGCGGTCCTCTCGCCGCTGCTGAAGGCGGAGCTCACCGAGCTGCTCCCCCGGGTCACGATCATCGACGTGCTCGGCTCCACCGAGTCCGGCCGGCAGGCGGTCGCACGCTCGAGTGCCCGCAGCGCGTCCGACGGATCGAGGGCCGCGGGGTCGGGGGCCTCGGGCTTCAGCCCGTCCCCGACCGCGGTCGTGCTCGACGAGGGGCGCACCCGCCGGCTCCGACCCGGGGAGCCGGAGGTCGGCTGGCTCGCCCAGACCGGCAGGGTGCCGCTCGGCTACCTCGGCGACCCCGAAAAGAGCGAGGCGACCTTCCCGGTCGTGGACGGCGTGCGCCACGCGGTGCCGGGCGACCGGGCCCGGCTGCTGGCCGACGGCACGATCGAGCTCCACGGCCGCGACTCGGTGTGCATCAACACCGGCGGCGAGAAGGTCTTCGCCGAGGAGGTGGAGACGGCGGTGAAGGCCCACCCCGCGGTGCTCGACGCGGTGGTGTGCGGGCGGCCGAGCGAGCGCTGGGGTGAGGAGGTCGTCGCGATCGTGCAGCTCCGCCCGGGCGCGGCACCTGACGACGACGAGCTGCGCGAGGCCGCCGCACGCCACATCGCCAGGTACAAGCTGCCGAGGGCCTTCCTCCGGCGGGACGCGATCGTGCGGTCGCCCTCCGGCAAGGCGGACTACCGCTGGGCCCGCGCGGAGGCCCGCGGCGAGGTCACTCCTTGAGCGCCACGGCGTTGGGCGTGACGTTCATCTTCGGCTCGTAGGCGACGTCCTCCACCTCGCGCGCCTCGCCGCCGATGAGTGCCCGCAGGGTGGTCCTGCAGGTCGAGCACGGCCCGTAGTAGGGCTCGGTCACGCTCGTCGCGCACCGGGGGCAGTCGAAGGTGAGGAGCTCGGCGTCCTCGGCAGCGCCGTCCACGACGTCCATGCCGTCGATGATGGCAGAGCCCGGCGCCTCGGGCGCGCACCGGCGGCCGGGCTGTGGATGACCCCACTCCCATCCCCCGTCCATCCACCTCCGGTGACCGGGAAATCCACACGGTTGGAGGTCTATCGATCCACAGGTCGGGCGCCGTACGGTCCTTGCCATGAGCCGCATCGCCATCACGCACAGCCACTCCGAGCTCCCGGTCGCCGACCCCGGGGCGACCTGGTTCGACGTCGTGCTCGCGGACGGTTCCGTCGAGCGCGTCGATGACGCCCACGCCTACCAGCAGGAGCAGTCGATGACCACGTTCTTCCGCAACGAGGGCGGCCGCCAGGCGGTCGACTGCTGGTCGGTACGGGTGGCCAGCTTCCGCACCGACCACATCCTGGCGATCCGCCGCCACGACGGCTCCCCCGCCCAGCGACACCTCCAGCCGGTCTGAGCGGCGGATGACCCGGCCGGGAGGGGGTGAACGGGTAACGTCGCGTCTCGGCCCGTCCCACCCCCTCAAGAGGCCCTGCTCCGAATGACTGACGACACCACCACCCCCTCCGACGACACCGGTTCCGTCGACGCGCCCCTGGCGGTCACCGGCGACGTGGTGATCATCGGAGCCGGCCCCGCCGGGCTCACCGCCGCCTACGAGCTGTCGAAGGCGGGCCGTGCCAGCACCGTGCTCGAGGCGACCGACGAGATCGGCGGCATCTCCCGCACCGTCGAGCGCGACGGGTGGCGGTTCGACATCGGCGGCCACCGGTTCTTCACCAAGGTCCCCGAGGTGGAGGCCCTCTGGCACGAGATCCTGCCCGACGAGGACTTCCTGCTGCGGCCCCGGATGAGCCGCATCTACTACCAGGGCAAGTACTACGACTACCCGATCAAGCCGCTCAACGCCCTGCGCAACCTGGGCCCCATCGAGGCGGTGCGCTGCGTGGCCTCCGCCCTGTGGGTCCGGATCCGCCCGCCCAAGGAGCGCAAGACGCTCGAGGACTACATCGTCGCCAACTACGGGCGGCGCCTGTTCGAGCACTTCTTCA
>CBFGTJ010000246.1:0-2613 GCA_965651815.1 uncultured Microthrixaceae bacterium
GGTCGACGGTGAGTACCTGCGCTCGACCGGCGGCGAGAAGTTCGAGGTGCCGGCGGTGATCCGGCTCCGGCACATGGTGAAGGTCCCGTTCCAGGCGACGGTGCCGCTGTCGCGCAAGGCGCTGCTCGCGAGGGACGAGCACCGCTGCCAGGTGCTGGGCTGCAACCGCTCCGGCCAGACCGTCGACCACGTCGTGCCCCGCTCGCGGGGCGGCAAGCACGAGTGGTCGAACGTGACGCTCATGTGCGTCCGCCACAACTCCCGCAAGGGTGACCGCCTGCTCAGCGAGCTCGGTTGGAAGCTGCGCAGCGAGCCGAAGGCGCCGCGTGGCGCGGTGGTGCTCCTCGCCCGGGCCGGCATGAAGGCGCCGCACCCCGCCTGGCAGCCCTACCTCCCCGCTGTCTGACCCGTCGCGCCGGCGGATCGGGACCCCGGGTCGAAGCCGTGGCGGCCGCAACGGCCCACGGGTAAACTGGAACGCGTTCTAGTTCCGCGCTCCGGAGCGCGGACCCGCCGACGACAGGAGTCCCCATGTCGAAGCGCTCCCCGTTCCCCATCCCCTTCGGCTGGTTCCAGGTGGCGTGGGCGGACGAGCTCAAGCCGGGGCAGGTCGTGCCGCTGCAGTACTTCGGCCGCCACCTCGCGCTGTGGCGCGACGAGCAGGGGGCACCGCACGTCAACGACGCGTTCTGCCCGCACCTGGGGGCCCACTTCGGCCACGGCGGCACCGTGCACGGCGAGGAGCTGGTCTGCCCCTTCCACGGGTGGCGGTTCGACGCCGAGGGCAACAACACGCTGATCCCGTACTCGGAGCGCACGAACCGGAAGGCGTGCGTGCGGGCCTACCCGACCGTCGAGCGCAACGGGCTGGTGATGGCCTGGTACCACCCCCACGACGAGGCGCCGATGTGGGAGGTGCCCGAGATCCCGGAGTTCAACGACCCGGACAACTTCACGCCGATGATGACGTTCGAGTACGAGATCCAGGCCCCGTGGCAGGAGCTCGCGGAGAACGGGGTCGACGCGGCGCACTTCCGCTACGTGCACCACACCGAGGAGGTGCCGGAGCTCGAGTCGTACGAGACCGACGGGCCGTTCGCGAAGATGCGCTCGGCGCAGAAGTTCCCGACGCCCCAGGGGGTCGTGGACGGGCGCATCGACGCCGACTCGTTCGGCCCGGGGTTCAGCTGCATCCGCTTCTCCGGGATCGTCGACACGGTGCTGATGGGGTGCAACGTCCCGGTCGCGGACGACAAGTGCCACATGCGGTTCAGCTTCACGGTGCGCAAGCTCGGCGACGACGAGGCGCTCAACTCCTCGGTCGGCCAGGCCTTCGTGGACGAGGTGGCGAAGCAGGTCCGCGAGGACCAGCCGATCTGGGAGAACAAGGCGCACATCGTGCGCCCGGCGCTCGCCGACACCGACGGCCCGATCATGAAGTTCCGCAAGTGGGCCTCGCAGTTCTACGCCGAGGGCGTCGACGACTCGGCGGAGGTCTACGTGCCGCAGGGCAGCTACCCGGCGGAGGTCGTCGAGACCGCCTCCCGCCGCCACGGCTCCGACCCCTTCGCCTGATCTCCGGCCCCGGCGGGGCCCGGGGCGTCATGATGTGTCGATGCGCATCGGCATCAACGGCTCCAGCCTGATCGCGCTGGGCCGCCCCAGCTCCGAGATCGTCGACCACGCGGCCGCGGCCGAGGCCGACGGGTTCGACACCTACTGGGTGGCGCAGCTCGGCGCCCCCGACGCCCTCACCCTGCTCGGTGCGGTCGGCCAGGCGACCTCGCGCATCGAGCTCGGCACCGCCGTGGTGCCGACGTGGCTGCGGCACCCGCTCATGCTCGCCGCGCAGGCGCTCACCACCTCGGAGCTGTGCGGCGGTCGCCTCGCGCTCGGCATCGGCCTCGCGCACAAGCCGTGGGTGGAGGAACGCCTGCGCATCCCCTTCGACCGGCCCGCGCGCCACATGGACGAGTACCTCTCGGTCCTCCTGCCGGCGATGCGCGACCGCACCGTGTCGTTCGAGGGGTCGATCTGGTCCGGCGTGGTCGACCAGCTCGGTGGGCCGCCCGACGTCGCGGTCCCGTCGGTGCTGCTCGCCGCGATGGGCCCGCGGATGCTCGAGCTGGCGGGGGCGCGTGCGGACGGCACGATCCTCTGGTTGAGCGGGCCGCGCACGGTCGAGTCCCGGATCCGGCCGGCGCTGACCGAGGCGGCCGGGGCCGCGGACCGGCCCGAGCCCCGGATCGTCGCCAGCGTGCCGGTCTGCGTGACCGACCGGCCCGACGAGGTCCGGGCGATGGTGGCCGAGGTGCTCGCCGGCTACAACGAGCTGCCCTCGTACCGCAGCGTGATGGACACCGAGGGCGCCGCGGGGCCGGCGGACGTCGCCGTCATCGGGGACGAGGACGCGGTGCGGGCGGGCATCGAGCGCTTCGGCGAGGCCGGCACGACCGACTTCTCGGCGCTCGAGTTCGTCGTCGACGACGAGACCGCGACGCGGACCCGGGACCTGCTCAAGCAGCTGCGCTGACCACTCCCCACCTCGCGGGCCCCACCGCCGGTTCTGTTCGGCGTGCGTCAAGGGTTTCCTTGACGCACGCCGAACAGAAC
>CBFGTJ010000247.1:0-2499 GCA_965651815.1 uncultured Microthrixaceae bacterium
CTCGGCGTGGCGCAGCCCCTTGGGGTCGAGGCGCTCGAGCTGCGCCATCTCCTCGGGAGTGGGCGCACGGGTCTCGGTCAGGTCGTCCGCGACGACGAGCTCGAAGCCGGTCGCCTCGAGCACCTCGTCGACCTCGACGCCGGGGTGCACCGACCGCAGGCGCATCGTCGGCACCCCGTCGGCACCGACGGCCTCGAAGTCGAACACCCCGAGGTTCGACACGACGCGACGCACCTCGTGGAAGCGCGCCGCGACCGGGCCGAGCTCGGCGGCGCGGTCGTAGCCGATGCCGCAGACGACGTCGACGGCCTCGACGAACACGCGCGGCGAGTGGTTCGGCACCCAGTAGCTGGTCGTGTGGTTGATCGTGTTGCCCGGTGCGCCGCGGAACCCGAGCAGCTGGCGCTTCGGGCGGTGCCAGTCGCCGATGGCGGCGATGTTCTGGTTGCCGTACCGGTCGATCTGGGTGGCGCCCATCATCACGTGGCGCCGGCCGCGCCACAGGAGCCCGAACATCTCCCGGTAGGGGTTCCAGTGCCCGACGGTCCGGTGCCGCAGCCGCTCCTCCTCGGAGAGCCCGACCGGCGGCACGTCCTCGGGTCCGGTCGGGTCGAGGAGGGTGTAGAAGCCGTCGGTGAGCGCCAGGTGGGGCTCGAAGGTCGCCGCGGCGAGCCGGCCGCCGATGAGCGGCAGGTTGCCGATGGGGTTGCACAGCCGTTCGCCGTCGCCCCGGAACGCCTCGGCGATCGCGACCGCGCAGATGTCGGCGCGGGTGACCTCGCTCATCGCTCCTCCTCGCGCAACCTCGCGACGTTCGACCGGTACTCGTCCTCGGTCACGTCGATGAACTCGGCGCGGAACTCCGCCCACGCCTCCTCCGACCGGGCCGTCGCCGTGTAGCGCTTCTGGAACGCCTCGTCCCTGCCGTAGTCCGGTGCGCACTCGGTGAAGTGGGCGCCCAGCGGCGCCTCGACGACGCCGGTGACGTCCATGCGGGAGATGCGCAGGTGGGTCACGTCCGCGGTCGCCGAGAGCTCCTCGGTGGGCACGACCTGCTCGCAGCTGACGTAGGCCCGCTCCGCCGCCCGGACGAAGAGGTCGTCGAAGAAGGGGTCCTCCCCGAGCCAGAGGGCGTTCCCCGACCGGTCCGCGCGGTGCTGGTGGACGAGCGCGGCGTCGAGCTGCAGCGCCGGGACGGCGAGGAGCTCCTCGTGCTCCTCGACCTCGGTGCCGTCCGGCAGGGCCGCGCGGGTCGCGTACGGCGAGGTCACCGTGCGCAGATCCGGCATGCAGCGGACCACGTCGGAGCCGAGCCCTGCCCTCGTCGGCAGGAACGGCAGCCGCCACGCCGCCGCCTGCAGGCCGAGCAGCAGCATGCCCTCGTCCCACTCGGCGGCCTCGATGGTGCCCTCCTGCCGGGCGGCCTGGTAGTTGGGCTCCAGCGGCACGGAGTCCAGCGAGACGAACCCCGACACCACCTTGCGGACCTTGCCCGCGCGGCAGAGCAGGCCGACGTCCGGCCCGCCGTAGGTCACGATCGTCAGGTCGTCGAGGTCGGACCGCAGGATGGCCCGGATGAGGGACATGGGCTTCCGGCGGCTCCCCCACCCGCCGATGCCGATCGTCATGCCGGAGCGCAGCTCGGCGACGACCTCGTCCTCGGTCGCACGCTTGTCCGGTCCCGCCACCGTCCCCCTTTCGCCGTCGCGTCTGACGGAGCGTCAGGTCTGGAACGGTAGACGGGTGGCCGTGCCGTTGCGAACGAGGCCCGGCCGCGGCGGCGCACCGGGCGACGTGCCGTAACCTCGCCTCCCCTGACCGCCGAGCTCCGCGAGGCCCCACATGAGAATCACCCGCACCTGCGCCGTACTGCTCCTCGTGCCGGCACTGATCACGTTCGTGGCCTGCGGTGACGACGACGCCGGCGACGCCGACCGCACCACGTCGAGCACGAGCGCGCCGGAGGCCCCCGAGGACTCGTCGACGACCACCTCGACGCTCACCGACGAGGAGTTCTCCTCCCGGGTCGCCGAGGCACGTGCGGGCCTGCAGGCCGCGGAGGGCGACCTCTGCGGCATCGTCGAGGCCCCACCGCTCGACGCCGTCCCGACCACCTCTGCCCAGATGGAGGAGTGGGTCGGCTTCAACGTGGAGGTGCTCGAGTTCGCCGCCACGGCGCTCGAGGGTGACGATCCACAGAGCGCGGAGGCGATGCGGAGCGCCGCGACCGCGCTGGCCCGGCACGCGGAGGAGGCGGGCTACCCGGCCGACCTGCTGTCCGACGTCGACAGCCTCCCCGAGGAGCTGACCGGCCCGGCCTACGCGGATGCCGCGCTCGCGATGCAGCAGAAGGTCAGCGCCGAGTGCAGCGGGGGGCTCGGCGGGGGTGGCACCGACCAGGAGGGCTGACGCGTGTCGGGGGTGGGTGGCTGTGCCACCCACCCCCGACGACGGGTAATGGTCGGATCACCCGAGCCTCAGGCCCGGTCCACCACGGTG